>CAJTVM010000033.1 GCA_910579595.1 uncultured Oscillospiraceae bacterium | reverse complement strand
GAAAAACTACAAAATTTCTTCGGCGTTTTCTTACAATTTCATATTGGCGTTGACATTTGAAACCATCGTTACGGAACCTCATTATTTGGGCTGGCGCTCTTTTTTATTTAGCTTTATGGTTTCTCGCTGGCTTAGCCTTGCTTTTGTTTGTATGCTATGATGGGCATAGTTTAAAGCGCCGGTGCTTTGGCAGGGAGCGTACAGCTTGCCCAACTGATGAACTCTGGATTGATTGGGAAACACAAACCGCATGGTAGGCATACAAAAAGGAGCGTCAGCCCGTATAGGCTGACGCTCCTTTTTACCTATTTTTGAATTTCTGACAGGTACCCGCCCGGTTTACTCTACGTCCAAGTTCTCAATCATCCGCAGGGCGATGATAAGGGCCTCTTGAATGCTGGCGTTGCCCAGGGGGTCAAAGCTATTGTTCCCCTTGCCGTTGACAACCTTCTTGTCCGACATGAACGCCACCGCGTCCATAGCCCAGCTGGCAACCTTGTCGTTATCGGCAAAGGTGGTGGCCTCCACCGTTGGGATCTCGCCGCCCAGTTCGGTGTACACCCGGGACAGCATCAGCGCCGCCTCCTGGCGGCTGACCAGGTCGTCCGGCCGGAACTTCCCGCCGCTGCCCTTCACGATGCCCAGGGCGTTGGCCTGGAGCACCACGGGATCGTCGGTATCGGAGAAGGGATTCTCGCCGGGGGCGGGGGCGGTATCACCGCTCATGGCCTCGTACAGCTCCACCGCGACGGCGGCGAACTCGGCACGGGTGATGTTCACCGTGAAATCATCCCCCAGGCAGTCCGGCATGAGGCCCTTGACGGCGGCGCTGTCCACCTGCTCCCGCGCCCAGTCGCTCACCTTTGCGTCAACGGTGAGCTTAAGATAAACAACGGGGACAAAATTATCCTCGCTGCCGTCGTTCAAAAACCGGCTGATACGCGCGGAGCCATCGTGGAAGGTGGATTCCTTGCCGGGCACGCCAGCGATACCGTACTTCATGTCGTTTTCAGTGTACAGCTTGGGTTCCACGACCTCCTTGCCGGTCTTGTCGATGAAGCCCCACAAATTTTGCGTGCCAAACACATTGACTGCGGCGAAACCCTCGGAAAAGGGGGCTATATAGATATACTTGCTGCAGGGGATGACGATCTTGCCGGTGGTGTCGATACAGCCGCCCTTCCCGTTCTGCCTGATCGACGCAAGGCCCTCGGAGAAATTGAGCGCCCACTCAAAGGTGCAGGGGATCACCAATTCGCCAGTCTTGTCGATATAGCCATACTTGCCGCCCTGCTTGACCCGCGCGAGGCCATTGGAGAAAATGTATGCCTTATCGTACTGGAAGTCAGCGACAGTCTCCCCGGCCTTGTCGATAAAACCCCATTTCCCGTTTTTCTGCACCCCGGCAAGGCCCTGGGAGAAAGGCAAGGCATCATCATACTGGAAGGGGATGGCTTCTTTGCCGGTCTTGTCGATGAAGCCCCATTTGCCGCCCTTCTCCACCGCCGCGAGGCCCTGGAAGAAGCTGTAGCCATCGTCATAGGCGCAGGGGATGATCTCCTTGCCGGTTTTGTCGATGAAGCCCCATTTGCCGCCCTTCTCCACCGCCGCCATGCCGTTGGAGAAGTCCCCCGCGGCGGAATATTGGAGGGGGGTGATTTCTTTGCCGGTTCTGTCGATATAACCAATTTTGTCATTTTTCGCAACCCGAGCAAAGCCCTCGGAGAAGTTCCAGACCGTCTCATATTCGGCGGGAATGACCACCTTGCCCGTCCAGTCGATAAATCCGACCGCCTTGGTGGTCATAAAGGGCGCAAGGCCCTCGTGGAATTCCCCGGTGTTATAGTCCTCTTTCTCATATCCCTCCACGGTGGGGACGGGAACCTCAACAATCTTCATGTCGGCCGCAAACGCCGGGACGGTCAGGCCCAGGCAGAGCGCCAGGGCCAGCGCCAGGGATAACACTTTTTTCTTCATGTTGTTCTCTCCTTCTTATTTGTGTTCCTTTGTCTCAATGGTACTTGCCCTGGGGGTGGTACTCCCATTCCCAGCCCCCGTTGGGCGTTCCCATCGAGGCAAACAGAAAGCGGCGCGGGATATAAAAACCCCACACCGCATATACAGACACAAGCCCCCTTGTAAAACGGCGGTTTTTCCGCTATAATGGGGGTTGGCGCAGTTATACACTGTTGTGTGGGAGATAGTGCCTCCCGCATAGGGGCGTGGGGGATTGCCCTCCCTCACGTCCCGCCTTTTATTTGCCTCGGTGCCACTATTCTACACCATTTGCGCGAAAGGCGCAAGCTGTTTTTCCAATACAATTCTAGTATGGAGAAATGTGCAAATGCAAGGGCGCTCCTTGGGTACTCGTCCAACGGTGTTTCTATTTTCACGCGCGGGCTTGTGCCCAGCCCGGAAGAATACACGCCGGCGATTGCTGAACAGTGGGAAGCCGAACGCGGCCAGATCTATGCGGCTGTCAAAAGCGGTGATTTCTCATACTTTGCGGGAAGCTATGCGGGTACGACCCGTTGGGATGGTGACATTGCTTTGAGCAAAGATGGCGTTGTGACAGGCAATAGTATAACAAGCCAGAAACGGGCAATCAATTCCCGCAAACTGTAAAAAAGCCTGTGATTGTCAGAAATCACAGGCTTTTTTGATGTCCGGCGGGCTTCAGCCCGGTTCCGGGCCGCTGGGCTGGGAAGGATCCGCTTTCATGCATTTCTTTGCCGAGCGGCTGTACAGGGCCGAAATGCGCAGGATTTTCTGCTGGAGCTCCGGGGTCAGATCGGTTTCCCGGAGCCACCAGAGCCAGTTTGTGCCCACGGTGGACGGCTTGTTCATCCGGCCGCGGTTGTCCAGCCCCATATAGTCCTGCATGGGGATGACGCACAGTCTGGCCGCGCTGCGCATCACCAGAGCGATGAAGGACCAGTGGAGATCTTTTTGTGGGGTGCGCTGATCCCAGAGATACTCCCGCGCCAGCGCCCGATCCTCGGCGGTGATGCTGTTGATCCAGCCGGCCAGCGTCTCGTTGTCGTGGGTGCCCGTATATGCCACGCAGTTCTCCGGGTAGTTGTGGGGCAGGTAGTCGCTGGCCTCATCGGAGCCCCGGCTGTCGAAGGCGAATTCCAGCACCTTCATGTTGGGGAAGCCGCTCTCCCGCACCAGCTGGCGCACGGAGTCGGTCATATATCCCAGATCCTCGGCGATCACCTGGTGGGGGCCAAGGGCCCGCTCGACAGTCTGGAACAGCTCGATGCCGGGGCCTTTTTCCCAGCGGCCGTTTGCCGCGGTGGTATCCCCGTAGGGGATGGCGTAGTATTCGTCAAATCCCCGGAAGTGGTCGATGCGGGTGACATCGTACAGCTCAAAGCAGTGTCTCAGGCGGGAGATCCACCAGGCGTACCCAGTGTCCCGGTGGTACTCCCAGCGGTAGAGGGGGTTGCCCCACAGCTGGCCATCGGCGGCAAAGCCGTCCGGCGGGCAGCCCGCCACCGCCGTGGGCAGGTTTTTCCCGTCCAGCTGGAACAGATCCGGGTGGGCCCAGGCGTCGGCGCTGTCCATGGCCGCGTAGATGGGGATGTCGCCGATGATTTGGATGCCCTGTGCGTTGGCGTAATCCTTCAGCTTCCGCCACTGCTGGAAAAATTTGAATTGCAGGTACTGGTGGAACTCAATGTCGAAATACAGCTCCCGGCGGTAATAGTCCAGGGCAAAGCCCCAACGCAGGCGGATGTCCTCCGCCCACTGGATCCAGGGCGCGCCGTTAAAACGCGCCTTCACCGCCATGAACAGGGCGTAGTCGGACAGCCACCAGCCGTTTTCCGCCAGGAATTGCTGGTATTCCGGGTTGCTGGAGATATCGCTGCGCTGGTAGGCCAGGCGCAGCAGGGGATAACGGGCGTTATACAGCTTTTCATAGTCCACCCGGTCCGGCTCCGCGCCGAAACCGGCGCTCTCACACTCCTCCCGGGTGAGGACGCCCTCGCTGATGAGCGCCTCCAGGCTGATGAAATAGGGGTTGCCCGCGAAGGTGGAAAAGGATTGGTAGGGGGAGTCCCCGAAGCTGGTGGGGAACAGGGGAAGGATCTGCCAGTAGGACTGCCCCGCGTCCCGAAGCCAGTCCACAAAGTCATACGCCGCCTGGGAAAAGCAGCCGATGCCATATTGGGAGGGCAGGCTGGAAACGGGCAGCAGGATGCCCGCGCTGCGTTTCATCATTGTTTTTCATCTCGTTTCTCAGGATTGGCGGCTGGGGCTTCTCCCCCTCCGGTGAGAAATGCCAGCACCCGCGTTAAATCCAGTTTCTCCAGCACAAAGTCCGCGTGGGGCAGCGGTTCCTCCGGGGAAATATTAGAGCGGAGATAGACTGTGTCCAGCCCCACCCCCTTGGCCCCTTTGATGTCACATATCCCATCGTTGCCCACCATCACGGCCTGGGCTGGGTTGATCCCCCGCTCCCGGAGCAGGACCTGGAAAAACCGGGGATCCGGCTTTTTACAGCCGTAGTCGGAGGAGAGGTATATACCGTCAAAGAACGGCGCGATTCCCAGCTGATCCAGCTCCCACCGGGTGAAAATGCCCTGGGCGTTGGACAGCAGCCATACCCCGCGTCCCTGGGAGCGCAGCGCATGGAGCAGCTCCACCGCCCCCTCATACAGCCGAAGGTATTCGGTGGAGTGGCGGCGGAAGGCCAGCGCGGTGCGGGCGGCGAGGCCCTCGCTGGCCTCCGCGCCCTTGTCCGCGTAGAGCCGGCGGAAAACCTGCTCAATCTGGATTTCCGGGTGGGCCTCATGGGCGTCCCGCCGGAGCAAATCCGCCCCCTCCAGCTCACGGATGAGGCGGAAGTAGCTGTCCCGCAGTTCCCCGGGCTGGTAGACCGCCCCGCCCCGGCGGTAGATCTGCGCCATGCGCACCCATAAACGGGGGGAGCGCTCGTCGGTGCGGATGTCCACCAAGGTGCCGTATAAATCGAAAATGCAGTGCCGGTACTTCATCGATCCAGCACCCGGATCTCCCGATAGGGCTTGTCGCAGCCCGCATGGACGATTTCAGTGTCCACGCGTCCGTCTTCGCGGACGGTGACGCGGTACTGGTGGTATTTCCCGTCCCGGTAGGCGAAGCTCTCGCCATCGTCCAGGTAGTGATCCCAAACGCCCTGTCCGGGGTACACGTCCAGCAGCAGCACGTCCGGCTCCACCTGGCCCACATAGGACTGGGGCTGGGCCATGGGGATGGCGCTGCCCGCCTTCACGTAAATGGGGCAGACGTCCAGCGGGGCGTCCCGGATGATGGACGCCGGGCCGGTGAACTTTTCCCGGGTCCAGTAGTCGTACCACTCCCCCGCTGGGAGGTAGACCAGCCGTTGCCGCGCGCCCTGCTGCACCACCGGGGCCACCAGCACCCTGCCGCCCACCATGAATTGGTCATTGCAGGTGCGGGCGGTTTCGTCATTGGGATAGTGGAACACCATGGGACGCAGGATGGGTGCGCCGGTGCGCTCCGCCTCCCAGAACAGATCGTAGAAATAGGGCAGCCACTGGTAACGCAGCTTCACGTATTTGCGGTAGATGTCCAGCGCCTCGCTGCCGAACTGCCAGGGCTCCTGGGGCCGGGTGCCCAGGGCGGAGTGGTTGCGGAACAGGGGGGAGAAGCAGGCGGTCTGCACCCAGCGCACCAGCAGCTCCGCCGTGGTGTCCGACCCGAAGCCGCCCAGATCCGCCCCGGCGAAGGGGAACCCGGACAGGCCCAGATTGCACAGCTGGGGGATAGTGAGCTGCAAGTGTGCCCAGAGGCTGTGGTTGTCCCCCGTCCAGACGGTGGAATACTTCTGTGTCCCGGCATAGCAGGCCCGGGTGATGACGAAGGGCCGCCGCCCGTCCAGTTTTTTCAGGCCCTCGTAGCACGCCTTGGCCATGAAGTGGCCGTAGACGTTGTGGATCTCGGCGTGGGTGGCCTTGCGCTCCCCGTCGGAAAATACTACGTCATCGGGGAGGGGGCCTTTGAAGCTGGCGGGCTCGTTCATGTCGTTCCAGATGCCCCGCACACCCATGTCCAGCAGGAACCGCTGGTGCCGCCCCCACCATTCCTGGACGGCGGGGTTTCCGAAGTCCGGGTAGGCGGCGTCCCCGGGCCAGACGGCGTTGATATAAACCTCCCCCTCCGGGGTGGCGGCGAAAAAGCCCTGCGCCACGCCCTCCTCATAGACTGGGTAGCCCGCCTCCCGCTTCACGCCGGGATCGTTGATGGTCACCGGCTTGAAGCCCTGATCCGCCAGCCTGGAGAGGAACGCTTTGGGATTACCGTGGTAACGCTCCTTATTCCAGGTGAACACCTTGAAATCCTGCATATAGTCGATGTCAAAATGGATGGCATCGCAGGGGATGTCGTTGCTGCGCATCCCGTCGGCAATGGCCTGCACGTCCTCTTGGGTCATGTAGCCCCACCGGGACTGGTGGTAGCCCAGCGCCCACTTCTGGGGCAGGGGGCAGGTTCCGGTGAGGTAAGTATAGCGCTCCAGCACCTGGGGCAGGCCGTCCCCGGCGATGTAGTAGTAGTCCAGATTTCCCCCTGCGGCCCCGAACCAGAAATAGTCCTCGGACTCCTTGCCCAGGTCAAACCAGGAGCGGAAGGTGTTGTCCAGAAAAATGCCGTAGGTATGACTGTCCGTCAGCGCCATAAAGAAGGGGATAGACTTATATAGCGCCTTGAAGCTGTCCACATGGGGGTCGGGGTTGTCGGTGTTCCACATCTCGTAGTCGTAGCCCCGCTTGTCCATAAAGCCGGTTTTGTCCCCCAGGCCGTAGAAATGCTCGCCGCCCCGCAGCCGCTTGATCACCTCGAAGGCGTGGGCAGGTTCCTCCAGCATGGCCCCGTGGCCCTCGGCAATGAGCAGCTTGGCCCGCTCCGGGGTGATCCGCTCCAGGGGGCGGCGCCCGCCCCGGTAGTCCATGCATACCTCGCCGCCGCTGGCGTCAAAGAAGTCCACGTAGAAGCCGTCGCTGACGCGGACCTTGACCTCGTCCGTCTCCAGCCAGAGGCCGTCGTCCCGGCGCTCCGCCGTATAGGTCACGGGTTGGGATTTGTCCCCCTCAATGGCCTTGGAGCGGCGCTCCGCCCCGGCCAGGGGGACGAACACGTTGACGATGCCGGGGGCCACCAGCTCGACGCTGGCTGTGCCGCCCTCGAATTGCAGCTCCGCCTTCTGGCCGGACAGGGAATAGCTGTTTAATGCACCGAAGTCCATCTTCTGTCTGCTCCTCTCATATGATCCCTTGATAAAATCTTTTCGCGGTTATCCTGTTTGTTCGACTTGCAGCCGGCTCGCGTCATTGGGCCTTAGGGCTCAACGGCCGCTCGTGGCCGCCTGACGGCGGCCTATCTTCCAGCGCGTCGTATACCCGCAGCAGCTCCCCCACGCTCCACGCCTGGGCAAAGCAGCCTTTGGAGGTGATTGGGTTCCCACCGTCGTAGATCTCCGGCAGCTGTCCGGCGCAGCCCTCCCGCAGGGCGCTGCGGACGGCCTCCAGCTGGCGGCGGACGGTGTCCTTTGCCCTTTGGGAATAGCCATTTACCTTTAAGTAGGCCAGATAGTACCCGCCCAGGGGAAAAGCCCACACAGTGCCCTGGTGGTATGCCAAGTCCCGCTTCAGCCGATCCCCGCCGTAGAAAGGTTGGAATTCTGGATCGGCGGGATCCAGGGTGCGCAGCCCGTATGGAGTGTACAGCTTTTCAAACACCGTGTCAACCACCTTTTTTTCCTGCTCTGGAGGGAGGAGTGGGAAGGGCAGGGATACCGCCCAGATTTGGTTGCATCGGATTTGTTCATCCGCCTTTGTTCCCGAAATTACGTCCCGCAGGCAGCCCGCGGACCGGTTCCAGAACTTCTCTCGGAAGTTCTGCCGCGCCCGTGCCGCCATGCCGGCGTACCGGGAGCCGTCCCCCTTTCCCAGCAGGGGCTGGAGCCGCTCCATGACGCGCAGGGCGTTGTACCAATAGGCGTTGATCTCCACCGGTTTGCCGTGGCGGGGGGTGGGCAGGATGCCGTCCACATTTACATCCATCCAGGTTACCTGGTCCAGGCCGCTGCCTGCGGAAATGAGGCCGTCCTCCTCCATGTGGATGGAGAAATCCGTCCCCTTCTCGTACCAATCCACAATGTCCGCCATGGTGTCGTAAGCGCACTCCGCAAAGGCCCGGTCGCCGGTGCGGCAGAGGTAATCGTATACAGAGAGGATAAACAGCAGGGACGCATCCGCTGTGTTATAACGGGGGGCGTCTTTTCCCTCCGGAAACAGGTTGGGCATGAGGCCCCGGCGGCAATGGACCAGGAAGGTTTCCAGGATGCTCCTGGCCTCCCCATACCGCCGGGTGGCCAGACAGCAGCCCCCCAGGGCGATCATGGTGTCCCGGCCCCAGTCCTCGAAGAAGGGGAAGCCCGCCAGGATGGTCTGCCCCCCGGTGGATTCCCGGCGGGAGAGAAACTGCCCCGCCGCCCGGGACAGCGTCCGGGCGGCCCCGTCCGCAAAGCCCGCCTGATCCTCCAGCGCCCGGTTGCGCTCCTCCAGTTGGGAAAACGCCTCCGCCGCGCCGGGCAGGGGCAGGGCCGTGCCGTACACCGCCTCCAATGTGTGGCTTTCCCCGGCGGGGACGGACAACTCAATACAGTGGTTGACGGCGGCCCAGCCGGCGGCGGGTTTGCCGTCCATGACGTCCTGGGCGAAGTGGAACGGCCCCCGCAGGGCCTGGGGCAGGGGGCGCACCGTGCCGTTGGTGTGGAAATACAGCGTCCGCCCGTTGGAACGGATGCGGTTTCCCTCCAACGTGAACCGCTGTCCGGGCTCCATGGCCTCTCCTTTGGGGACGAAGCGCAGGCCGGGAGTGATCCGGAGCAGGGCGGCGGCGCGGCTGCGGTTGTGCAGCTCATAGCGGATTGCCGCGGTGTTCTCCCCCGGAACCAGGGCCAGGGTTTTGACAACTTCCACGCCCTGGATGAAATAGCTCCATTGGGGGTAGTCCCGGAAGGTGAAGCCCGCCTGGCCTTCCCGCCCGTCCACACGGGGGATATCGCCCTCAAAGTCCTGGCTGGACAGGGGGAACGTCTGCCCGCCCAGGGTCAGCGTGTCCTCCAGCCCTTGGATCATCTGCACCCGGCGGTTGGGGGCGTGCTCACAGGCCATCAGCAGGCCATGCTCATTCCGGGCGCAGGAGCCGATGGCGGTGAGGGAGCAAAAGCCCCCCAGGCCGTTGGCCATGAGGAAGCAGGCCTCCTCCCCCCGCTCAAAGGTCGTCCAGTCCTGTTTTCCATAGATGAATTTCATAAAAAGCACCCTTTGCTTTAGCTTAATCCCCTTCCCGCAGGAGCAGCAGCCCGCTGCACGGGGGGATGCTGGCGGTTTCCCCGCCGGTGGGGCGGCGCTGGCCGGCGCTGGCGCCGTCCGCCCGGACAATCCACCGTCCGCTGGGCAGAGGGAGGGAAAACGCGCTGTCAGAGGCGTTATATGCGATGAGCAGCCGCTCCCCGTCCGGGCCGCCCCCTTCCACCTGGAAGGATACCACCTTGGGGCGGTGGATGGTCTGGTTTGCAATCCTCTCTGCCGCGGAGGGGGATTTGTCGCACAGCCCCGGCAGGGACTTGCGCAGCTGGATCAGCTCCCGGTAGTAGTCCGTCAGCCCCGCAAACTCCCGGGCCCTGGCCCAGCGCAGCATATTCAGCTCCGGCGGGGAGCGGAAGCTGTTGCCCTCCCCCAGCTTGGTGCGGCCGAACTCCTCCCCGGCCTGCATAAACAGCCTGCCCTGGCAGGTGAAGTAGATGAACGCCGCCAGCTTGTTCTGGGCAAGAACCTCCACCCGGAGGCGATCCAAATCCGCCGGACCCGGGACGCCCCCGGTCACGTCCAGGCACATCACCAGCTTATCCCACAGGGTGAAATTGTCATGGGCGGAGACATAGTTCACAATCTGGGCGCAGCTTCGAGGGGTGTAATCCCCCTGTCCCTCCCGCCAGCCGGCGGCGGCGCGGAGGATGTCCTCCTCCAGCCCCTCCCCTCCGTTGACAAAGCCGGGAAGGGTTTCCTCGAAGGCATCGCCCTTGATGGCGTCCCGGGTCAAATCGCAGAACACGCCCACGTCGGGGTGGAGCAGGGGCAGCGCGTTTTTCAGCGCCGGATGGGTGTCCGGTTCCATGGGGGAGCCGTTGGCCAGCCAGGGCTCGCCGTACATCAGTTTTTCCCCGGGGCCGAAGGCGGCATCCAGCTCGGCGCGGATGCGGTTCATCAGCTCTACGGTCAGCAGGCCCATCAAGTCGAAGCGGAAGCCGTCGATGTGGTACTCCCTGGCCCAGTAGAGCACGGAGCTGACAATATAATTGTCCGCCATGGCCCGGCCTGCGGCAATATCGTTGCCGCAGGCGGAGCCGTCGGACAGAGAGCCGTCCCCGTTCCGGCGGTAGTAGTACCCCGGCGCGGAACGTTCCAGCCAGGAATCCGCGCGGTAGGTGTGGTTGTACACTACGTCCATCACCACCCGCAGTCCGTTTTGGTGGAGGGCCTGGATCATCTCCTTGCACTCCCGTATGCGGGCCGCGCCGTCGGAGGGGTCGGTGGCGTAGCTGCCCTCAGGGGTGTTATAGTTCACCGGATCGTAGCCCCAGTTGAACTGCTCCGCGCCGCCCCTCTCGTCCACCGAGCCGAAGTCAAAGATGGGCAGCAGCTGGACATGGGTCACCCCCAGGCTTTTCAGGTGCTCCATGCACGCCGGGGGATTGCCGTGCCCATCCCGCCAGGAAAACGCCTTGAACTTCCCCCGGTAGGGGGCGGGCGCCCCGCCGTCCGGATCGAAGGAGAAGTCCTTGACGTGCAGCTCGTAGATGATCTGCTCCGGCTGGGCGGGGGGAGGGCAGTCGTCGGCCCAGCCCTCCGGATTGGTGCGGGACAGGTCGGCCGCCATGCTGCGCACCCCGTTGCAGCCGCAGGCGATGGCATAGGGGTCGGCGGTAGTCTGGCGCACGCCGTGCGTCCAGACGGCGTAGTCGTAGTATACCCCGTGGAGGTCCCCCTCCACCGCCTGTGACCACACCCCCCATTCCCCCTGGATCAGCGGCAGGGTTTCGTACGCGCCGGACGTATCGTCCCGGTACAGGGACAGCTCTATTCGCTCCGCTTCCGGGCTCCACAGTTTGAACACGGCCCGGGCTTCCACCGGTCCGGCCCGCGGCCCGCAAGCCGGGGCGGTTCCGCCTGAGCCGCCGGAAAGGAGGCCCTCTGATGACAACGGAATATGACAGTGGCCTGGAGCGCAAAAAATCCCTGTTCCCCAGCATCTCCGTCAACACGCTGAAGATTGCCGGGGCGCTGCTGCTGACGCTGTACTTTTTCAGCGCCGCGGTGATCCAGAACGGGATGCTCCATGTGTACCAATACTCCCCCGCCCAGCTCAGCGAGCTGCTGGCCGGAGACGCGGAGGCCATGCTGTGGGCGGGGATCGGCTCGGTGGCGGAGATCATCGGCATGATTGCCATCTCCATCTACGCCTATCTGCTGGTGCAGGGGGTGGAGCACACCTCCAGCATGGGGAAATATGCCCTGTCCGTACTGGTATTTGCCCTGATCTCTGAGGTGCCCTACGATCTGGCCGTGTACGGGCAGGTATGGAACTGGGACTCCCAGAACACCCTGTGGTCGGTGCTGATCGCCCTGGTCACCCTGTGGATGATGAAGTCTGCGGAAGGGCGCGGGGCGGTGGGCTACGCCCTCAGCGCCGTGGCGGCGCTGGGCGGCTGCCTGTGGTCGGTGCTGATCAACTGCAAATTCGGCTGGGGGTTTGTGCTGATTGCGTCGGTGCTGTTCCTGCTGCGCCGGCGGCGCGCCATGAGCCTGATCGCCGGGCTGGGGGTGAGCCTGATCTATGTCACCGCCGCCATGGGGTTCATCCTGATCTCCCTGTGCAGCGGGGAGCGCAGGAACGGGGAGAACAGGCTGGGGAAATATGCGTACTATGTGTATTATCCGCTGCTCCTGGTGCTGCTGGCGCTTTGGGTGTGGATGCAGCGGGGGGCTTCCCCGGCGCCCGGGCCGGTGTAACGGCGGTGTGAAAAGCAATGAAAAATCAGACGCGGCATAGGACAACCTATGCCGCGTTCTTCGACAGGCTGGGCAGATGGTTATCCGCCTGCTTTTTCTTTTACATATGGGAAAAAGTGTGATATACTGTTGTCACATTCGCAACAGGAGGAAAAGGGATATGACAAGGAAAGAGGATATGGCCGCCCTGCGGGCGTGCACCGAGGTCCATTACAACTGTGCCCAGTCGGTAATTCTCCCCTTCGCCGGGGACATGGGCATGGATCGGGATCAGCTGTATGCCTTGGCGCTGAATTTTGGCGGCGGCATGGGCTGCGGCGGCACCTGCGGAGCGATGATCGGCGCGCTGATCGCCTTGGGCGGGCTGGGCCAGCCCCAGGAAAAGCGGCTGGACTTGATCCGGCGGTTCCGGGCGGAAAACGGCGCGATTGACTGCGCCGCCCTGCTGAAAGCCGCCCATGATCGGGGCGAGGAGCGCAAGCCCCATTGCGATGGCCTGGTGCGCTGGTGCGTGGACTACCTCTGCGAAGAAACCGGATTGGAGTAAATTCTAACAACGAGGGGTTATATATGGAGACAATTATACAGATTCTGGCCCGAGAGCTGGACCGGCCCCAGCAGCATATCGAAAACATCGTCACCCTGCTGGACGGGGGGAATACCGTCCCCTTCATCGCCCGCTACCGCAAGGAGCTCCACGGGGCCATGGATGACCAGCTCATCCGGCAGCTGGCGGACCGCTTACAGTACCTGCGTAATTTGCAGGACCGCCGGGACGAGGTAAAGCAGTCCATTGAAAACCAGGGCAAGCTGACGGATGAGCTGTCCGCCGCCATTGACGCGGCCTCCACCCTGTCGGAGGTGGAAGATCTTTACAGGCCCTACAAACAAAAGCGCCGTACTCGCGCTACCATGGCCCGGGAGAAGGGGCTGGAACCGCTGGCGGCGCTGGCCTACGCCATTGGCCCCGCGGTGGACATGGAACAGGCGGCCCAGGACTACATCGATCCGGAAAAGGGCGTGGAGACGGTGGAGGACGCCCTCCAAGGGGCCAGCGACATCATCGCCGAGCTGATCTCCGATGATGCCGGCGTGCGCAAAATGCTCCGGGAGCTGTACTGGCGGCGGGCCAGCCTTGTGTCCTGCGCGGCGGCAAAGGAGCCGGAGGACAGCGTATACCGTCTCTACTATGAGTTTTCAAGCCCGTTATTCAAAACCCAAGGACATCAGGTGCTGGCCATCAACCGGGGCGAACGGGAGGAAATCCTCAAAGCGTCCGTGGAGATGGACCGGGAAACGGTCCTGGTGGCCTTGCGGCGGAAGGTGGTGCCCAACCGTGCGGCCATGGAATTTGTCATCGCCGCCGCCGAGGACGCCTACGACCGGCTCATCGCCCCCTCCCTGGAGCGGGAGGTGCGCTCCGAGCTGACGGAGAAGGCAAACGAGGGAGCCATCGGCCAGTTTGCGCTGAATCTGAAGCCCTTGCTCATGCAGCCCCCGGTAAAGGGCTTCGTCACCATGGGCCTGGATCCCGGCTACCGCATGGGGTGCAAAGTAGCGGTTGTTGACCCCACCGGCAAGGTGCTGGACACCACGGTGGTCTACCCCACCCACGGCGAGCGGGGGAAGCACGAGGCCATTGACAAGCTGTCCGTTTTCATCAAGAAGTACAAGGTGGCCCACATTGCCATCGGCAACGGCACAGCCAGCCGGGAAACGGAGCAGATGGCGGTGGAGCTGATCCGCAAGGTGGGCGGCGGCGTGAGCTACATGATCGTCAATGAGGCGGGGGCGTCGGTGTACTCCGCGTCCAAGCTGGCGGCGGAGGAATTCCCCGAGTTCGACGTAAACCTTCGCTCCGCCGTGTCCATCGCCCGGCGGCTTCAGGATCCCCTGGCGGAGCTGGTGAAGATCGACCCAAAATCCATCGGCGTAGGCCAGTATCAGCACGATATGCCCCAGGCCCGGCTGGGCGAGGCCCTGGACGGCGTGGTGGAGGACTGCGTGAACGCCGTAGGCGTGGACGTAAACACTGCCTCCGCCCCCCTGCTCACCCGGGTGGCGGGGCTGAACGGCACCACGGCAAAAAATATCGTGAAATACCGGGAGGAGAATGGCCCCTTCACTACCCGCAAGCAGATTTTGAAGGTCCCGAAGCTGGGCCCCAAGGCTTTCGAACAGTGCGCGGGCTTCCTGCGGGTGCCGGAAAGCAATTCCCCCCTGGACAACACCGCCGTCCACCCGGAGAGCTACCAGGCGGCTGAAAAGCTGCTGGCGCTGTGCGGCCGCCACATGGCGGACGTAAAGGAGGGCAGGCTGGGCGACTTGAAGGGCCAGCTCGCCGCCTACGGCGAGGAGAGGGCGGCGGAAGAATGCGGCGTAGGCGTCCCCACCCTGCGGGACGTAGCGGCGGAGCTGATCAAGCCGGGCCGCGACCCCCGGGACGAGCTGCCCGCCCCCGTGCTGCGCACCGACGTGCTGGAGATCAAGGATCTGAAGCCCGGCATGGAGCTGAAGGGCACCGTGCGCAACGTCATCGATTTCGGGGCCTTTGTGGACATCGGCGTCCACCAGGACGGGCTGGTACATATCAGCCAGATCTGCAATAAATTCATCAAGCATCCGTCGGAGGTGCTCAGCGTAGGCGACGTGGTGACCGTGTGGGTGAAGGACGTGGACGAGAAGAAAAAGCGGATCTCCCTCACCATGCGGAAGGACTTACTTCTTCTTGAACAAAAAAGCAAGCAAAAAGAACTTTAAAGCTCGCTGACGGCCTGCATGGCCGGCCCTGATACGTTCTCCCCGGCAGCGGAAGTGCGCTAAGAACCAGTATTCACAACCTCAATTCACCGTTTGGCCGGGCCTTTTCCCGCCATGCCGCGTTAAATTTTCTTGAAATAAACACAATGATTCCTGCGAAAATTTGCCTTGCCTGACGGGAAAATCCCTCGCCCATCCGGCGGTTTCGGCTGTGAATACAGGTTCTGAAATTGGGAACGGGGTGAAGCTGCTGTACACATGAAATTTCAGCCTTTTACTAAAAAACTCTTGACTGTCCAGCCGCTTGATACCTTAATATGGCCGTGGGAGGTGGTTTCATGACCATCAAGGAACTGGAAAACAGAACCGGCATGACCCGGGCCAACATCCGTTTTTACGAGGGAGAGGGCCTGCTGTCCCCCAAGCGGCTGGACAACGGCTACCGGGACTACTCGGAGGAGGACGCCCGGACGCTGGAAAAGATCAAGCTGCTGCGGCAGATTGGAGTGGACATCGACACCATCCGCAAGGTGCAGAACGGGACCCTCGCCCTGGAGCAGGCGCTGTTCTCCCAGCACAACAAGCTGGAGGGGGACAAGGCCATGCTGGAGCGGGCGGTGGAGGTCTGCCGCGAGCTGGAGCTGTCCGGCGTAGAATACGACGCGCTGGATCCCGCGCCCTACCTCCGGCAGTTGGAGGCGCCATCCCGGCCCGTCCTGCCCAACCCGCCGCCCCCCACCCCCAAGGAGGAGGCGGAGCAGGACGACACGCCCCAGGCGTGCTATCACCCCTGGCAGCGGTGGCTGGCCCGGATGCTGGACATGACGCTGTACGATACGGTGTTCAACGTGCTGTGGCTGGTGCTGCTGCACGATCAGAGCCTGATCCGCCTTCAGATGGGCAGCGCCGTCGCCCAGTGGGTCCTGGCCCTGGTGCTGCTGGCCTTCACCCTGGCGGTGGAGCCGCTCTGGCTGCACTTCTGGGGCTGGACGCCGGGGAAATGGCTGTTCGGACTGAAGCTCCGGAACAAGGACGGGGAAAAGCTGTCCCTGGCCCAGGCCTGGGCGCGGAGCAAGGCGCTGGCCTGGGAGGGCTACGGCTGGAACCTTCCCGGATATAGCCTGTACCGCTTCTGGAAGTGCCGGCAGGACGCCTTGGACGGCTGGAACGGCAGTTGGAACGGCGAGGCCGGATGCCGCTACACCAAGGAGGGGCGCAGGTTCAGCGGCTGGATCTTTGTTGGGGTGAATGTGCTGTGCTCCGCCGCGCTGTTTGCGGGGATCCGGTATTCGTCCCTGCCCCCCTGCCGGGGAGACCTGACCGTGGCGGAGTTTGCCCAAAACTACAACTACTTCCAGAAGCAGCTGTCACAGGATGCCGTCAAGGGTCCCTGGATGGAGGACGATGGCCGTTGGGCGGGGCCGACGGACGAATACCAGCAGGGCGGCACGACGCGGGTGAAGGTGGACGGCGTGTGGGTGGCGGTTGAGGATCCCGTCTGGGACGAGCCGGAATTTACAGTGGAGGACGGACGTGTGACGTCGGTGACCATCCGTGTGACGGGGGGCTGCATAGACGCTCTCCCCTTCTCGAACCAGGAGATGCTGGCGGTTCTGGCCATGTCCGGCGCCACCGGAGATTGGAGTATGCTCCACAGCGACACAGAGGGCTGGCTGACTGCGGCGAACGAAGTTCTGGGCCAATTCGGGGATGGGGAGACCCAGGCGCGGGGCCTGCGGGTGGTCAAACAGGAGGAGCTGTCCGGCTACCAGGAGACGGAGATTGTTTGGCTCCTGACCCCTGTCGTGGGGGAGGAACAGCACTACGAGCGGGTGGTCACCATCTCACTCATGGATTGACGGAAAAACTACGCCGTCCCCGCCCGTTTGGGCGGGGACGGGCACAAAAGGAGGGCCAGACATGGCCGGGAAGCTCTATTTAGTGCCCACCCCCATCGGGAATCTGGGGGACATCAGCCGCCGGACGGCGCAGACGCTGGCGGAAGCGGATTTCATCGCCGCCGAGGACACCCGGGTAACGGTGAAGCTGCTCAACCACCTGGAGCTGAAAAAGCCCATGGTGGCGTACCACCGCCACAACTGCGATGCGGCGGGACCCTCCATCCTGCGGCGGCTGGAGGAGGGCGAAACCTGCGCCCTGGTCACAGACGCGGGCACCCCGGCCATTTCCGACCCTGGCGAGGAGCTGGTGGCCCTGTGTGGCGCCGCGGGGGTAACGGTGGAGGCCATCCCCGGCCCCTGCGCCCTGACGGTGGCGCTGTCGGCATCCGGCCTGCCCACGGGGCGGTTCACCTTCGAAGGCTTCCTGCCCCTGAATAAGAAAAACCGCAGAACTCAATTGGAAAGCCTGGCGGACGAGGGGCGCACCATGATTTTCTACGAGGCCCCCCATAAACTCCGCGCCACCCTGGACGACCTGGCGGATGCCTTCGGTCCAGATCGGCCTATGGCGGTGTGCCGGGAACTGACCAAGCTCCATGAGGAGGTGCTGCGCCTGACCATCAGGGAAGCCCAGATGCACTATGCCGCTCAGGAGCCCCGGGGGGAATTTGTGCTGGTGGTGGCGGGCCGTCCGGCCCAGGCGGAGCCGGGGGATGAGGACGCCGCCTTGGCCCGTGTGGAGGAGCTGCGCCGTGCGGGAATGTCCCTGAAGGCGGCGTCGGCCCAGGCGGCGGAGGAGTTCGGCGTGAAGAAACGGGCGCTGTACAACCGGACGCTCCAGGACAGCGATACAGGACGATAACAGAATGTATAGATACTTTTGGGCGTTATGGAGATGGACAGGCAAGTGAAACCTGTCGAAAAAGTTCAAAATGTATAAAAAATTTCCTTGAGGCCCCGCTGGAAGAAATTCCTGGAAAAGATGCCTAAAACCGGCAGAAATGGCGACAAAAAAGAGCCGTCGGCTTTCCGGCGGCTCTCTGTCGTTCTGCTGCGCAGATTTACTTGACGCTCAGCTCCTTCAAGCAAACGTTACACACGTTTTTGCTTTTGTAAGAGATAATGTCCGTAGAATCCCCACAAAAGATGCAAGCGGCCTGGTACTTGTTCAAAATGATCGAAGAGCCGTCCACATAGATCTCAAGGGGGTCGCGCTCCGCAATGTCCAAAGTGCGGCGGAGCTCGATGGGTAGAACAATACGTCCCAATTCATCGACCTTACGAACTATTCCGGTTGCTTTCATAAGTGTATCCTCCTTGCGCTTTCGCAGATATAGTATCACGGCGTTTTCTATTATAACACATTGTATACCGTTGTCAATCAAAAAATGGAGAATTGCAACAAATTTTGGGAGTCTTTGTCGTATCGCCCCGAAGGGTGGAAAAGCACCCCGTTCCCGCCGCCCGGGAGGTAGCATAACCGTCCGCTTTGGCCCGTATAGATAAAGGGGACAGGCGGGAAAAGGAGGGCTGGCAATGGCAATGTCATTGATTTGGACGGTGATGGTGGGGGCGGCGATCCTGTGTGGGCTGGCCACGGGCAGCGGCCCCGCGGTGGCCAAGGGGGCGCTGGACGGCGCCGCCGCCGGGGTGGAGCTGTGCATTTCCATGATGGGGGTGCTGTGCCTGTGGATGGGCGTAATGGAGGTCATGGATCGCTCCGGCATCGCCCGGGGGCTGTCCAAACTGCTGCGGCCCGCCATCCACCGGCTTTACCCGGATTTCGCGGGGAACAAAAAAGTGATGGACGCGGTGAGCGCCAATCTGTCCGCCAATCTGTTGGGGCTGGGCAACGCGGCCACCCCCCTGGGCCTGGAGGCGTCCCGCCTCATGGCGGAGCGCACCCCCGGCGTGGCGTCGGATAGCCTGTGTATGCTGGTGGTGTGCAATACGGCGTCCCTCCAGCTCATCCCCACCACGGTGGCCAGCCTTCGCTCGGCGGCGGGGAGCGCCAACCCCTTTGACATCCTCCCGGCGGTGTGGCTGGCGTCGGTGGTGTCCATTACGGTGGGGATCACGGCGGCAAAGCTGTTTTCCCGTGTGTGGAGGTAGGGTATGGATCTGATATTCACCATGCTGGTACCCTTTTTGATGCTGGCGGTGGCCCTATGGGGGCTTTTCAAGCGGGTGGATCTGTGGGGCGCCCTCACCGATGGGGCGGAGAAGGGGCTGAAGGTGTCCATCCGGATCATGCCGCCCCTCATCGGCCTGCTGACGGCGGTGTATATGCTCCGGGCCTCCGGGGCGCTGGAGCTGCTTGGGGAGGCGGTGGGTCCGCTGCTGACGGCGGTGGGCATCCCGGCGGAAACGATTGGCCTTTTGCTGGTGCGCCCGGTGAGCGGCTCGGCGGCGCTGGGCGTGGGGGCGGAGCTGATTGAAACCTACGGCCCCGACTCCCCGGTGGGCCGGACGGCGGCGGTGATGCTGGGCTCCACCGAGACCACGTTCTACACCATCGCGGTGTACTTCGGCGCGGCGAAAATCGGGAAAACCCGCTACGCCGTCCCGGCGGCGCTGTGCGCGGATGTGGCGGGGTTCCTGGCGGCCTCCTGGGCAGTGAGGCTGCTGTTTTAAGGGGTTTGCTCCTCCTGGCCTAAGACGGTCAGCTTTGGATCAGGGGCGCTGAGGTACATCTCCTCGCAGTCCTGCTGGGCCTGGATCAGGATTTGGATGGCCTGTTCCGTCTCCCGCATGAGATGGAGGTACATTTCTTTATAGTCCGCCATTTTCTTCACCTCTATCAGGCAGAATATCATAAACTGTCAATGACTGTCAAGCAATTTGACTGACATTATATTACAATGTTAGTCAAAGGGGTGAACTGAATGGCAAAAACGGAAACCCAAATTTCTTTCCGCGTAACCTATGAATTTAAAGCTCGGCTGGAAGCCCAGGCGGAAAAAGAACATCGCCCTGTTGCCAACTTAATTCACAAAGTGATGGAAGAATATCTGGAGCAGCAGGAAAACCAGGATGAACAGCCATAAAAAAGTCCCCACCCGGTTTTGGGTGGGGACTTTTTCATGTTCGGATTATTCCTCCGCCATAGCCTTCGCCGCGGCGATGGCCTTCTCCTGGGCGGGGGCTGGGCAGTCCTCATACCGCACAAAGTGCAAGGTGAAGGTACCCCTGGACTGGGTCATGGCCCGCAGGTCAATGGCGTAGGTCATCATCTCGGCCATGGGGGCCTCGGCGGTGATCACCTGCAAGCCGCCGCCGATGGGCTGCATATCCATGACACGGCCCCGGCGTTTGTTCAGATCGCCCAGCACGTCGCCCATGTAGTTGTCGGGCACCGTGACCTTCAGCTCGCCCACCGGCTCCAGCAGCACGGGGGATGCCTCGGGCAGCGCGGCCTTGTAGGCCAGCTGGGCGGCGGTCTTGAACGCGATTTCGGAGGAATCGACGGGGTGGTAGCTTCCATCGTACAGGGTGGCCTTCAGGTTCACCATGGGATAGCCCGCCAGCACGCCGTGGACGCACGCCTCCCGCAGGCCCTTTTCTACGGCGGGGAAGAAGTTCTTAGGCACCGCGCCGCCAACCACTTCCTCGCAGAACTCCAGGCCCTCGCTGTCGCAGGGCTCGAAGCGGATCCACACGTCGCCGAACTGACCGGAGCCGCCGGTCTGCTTCTTGTGGCGGCCCTGCTTGGACACGCTCTTGCGGATCTTCTCCCGGTAGGCCACGCGGGGCTCGGACAGCTCCACGTCCACGTTGAAGCGGCTCTTGAGCTTGTTCACCAGCACGTCCATCTGGATGTCGCCGGCGGCGGTGACCACCATCTGGTGGGTCTCCGCGTTATTCACCACGGTGAAGGTGGGATCTTCCTCGTTGAGACGGCCCAGGCCGGCGGCAATCTTGTCCTCCTGGCCCCGGGTCTTGGGGGCGATGGCTTTGGAGAAGTTAGGCTCGGCAAAGGGGATGGGATCCAGCTTGATGAACTTGCGCTGGTCGCACAGGGTGTCCCCGGTCTTGACCTTGTCCATCTTGCCGATGGCGCCGATATCGCCGCACAGCAGCTCCTTGACTTCCTCGCTCTTTTTGCCCTTCATGACATACAGACGCCCCAGCTTCTCGTTGGCGCCGGTGGTGGCGTTCACCAGGGTCATGTCGGAGGTGATGTCGCCGGACAGCACCTTGATGAAGGAGAATTTGCCGTACTGGTCGGCCACGGTCTTGAACACGAAGGCGGCGGGAACCGCGCCCTGAGAGGTGATGAATTCCTCGCGCTCACCGTCCTTGTTTACGCCCACGGCGGGGATGCCGCTCAGGGGATCGGGGAGCAGGTCCACGATGATGTCCAGCAGCATCAGGGTGCCCAGGCCGCTGAGGGCGGAACCGCACAGCACGGGCACCAGGGAGCAGTCCTTCACGCCGGCGCGCAGGCCCTGCATAATCTCGGCGTAGGTGAATTCCTCGCCGCCGAAGAACTTCTCCATGAACTCCTCGCTGGTCTCGGCCACGGACTCCATGAGCTGGTCATAGATCTCGTTGATGACGTCCACCTTATCCTCGGGGATGGGGATTTCCTTGCGCTTGCTGCCGGCGGGTTCAAAGGCGCGCTTATGGAGCACGTCCACCACGCCGGTGACTTTCTTATTCTCGTCCCAGATGGGGACCACCAGGGGCGCTACGCTCTTGCCAAAGGTCTCCCGCAGGGTCTCAAAGGCGGAGTTAAAGTCGATATTGTCCTCGTCCATCTTGGAGATGTAGACGATGCGGGGCATTTTGCGCTCGTCCAGCAGGCGCCAGGCCCGCTCGGTGCCCACGGACAGGCCGCCCTTGGCGGCGCACACCAGCACCCCCGCGTCGGCCACGGACAAACACTCGGCCACCTCGCCGGCAAAGTCGAAGTTGCCGGGGGCGTCCAGCACATTGATCTTGCAGCCGTTGTACTCCACGGGGGCGACGGAGGCGGAAATGGAGATCTGGCGCTTGATCTCCTCGGGATCGTAGTCACAGACGGTGGATCCGTCGGTGGTTTTGCCCATGCGGGCAATGGCGCCGGTCATGTGGAGAAAACTCTCGACCAGGGTGGTCTTACCGTTGCCGCCGTGGCCTAACAGGCAGATATTTCGGATGCTGTGGGGAGAATAGCTCATAATTGTTCCACTCCTTAACGATTTGCGGTCTGGCCCCCGGTTCCAGCCGAGACGCCGTTAAAAACAATTATACAATAATTGCGGCGGTTTGGCAACGGCTATTTGAGGATTTTGACGAATTATTTTCCTGGGAGTGGAAAGGGCCACCGTTCACCGCAAATCCCGTTTGATCCCGGCCACCACCTTTTCAAAATCCTCCGCTGTCTGGATCTTGCACGCCCGCTCCTTCCAATAAGAGGCATAGGCCACCCCCTTGAGATACCAGGCCAGGTGCTTGCGCATCTCCAGACAGGCGATTTTTTCCCCCTTGTGGATGCGGGCCAGCTCAAACTGCCGCGCCGCGGTGTCCATCCGTGCGGACAGCGGTGGAAGCGGCGGCGCCTCCCTGCCCTCCAGGGCGGCGGCGCACTGCCCCAGCAGCCAGGGGTTGCCGAAAGCCCCCCGGCCCACCATGGCCATGTCCGCGCCGGTATAGTTCAAAATCCGCACCGCGTCCTTGGCCTGAAACACGTCCCCGTTGGCGATCACCGGGATGGACACCGCCTGCTTTACCTCCCGGATGTAGTCCCAGTTGGCGCTGCCGGAGTACATCTGGGTTTTGGTGCGCCCGTGGACGGCCACGGCGGACACACCCGCGTCCTCCATGCGTTTGGCAAACTCCACACAGTTGATGGAGCCTTTGTCCCAGCCAAGCCGGAATTTCACGGTGACGGGCGTCCCCGCCGCCCCCCGCACCACCGCCGCGGCGACCCTTGCAGCCTTCTCCGGATCCCGCATGAGGGCGGAACCGTCCCCGGAGTTGGCCACTTTGGGCACGGGACAGCCCATGTTGATATCGATGATGTCTGCCCCGGAGCGTTCCAGGGCCAGCGCCGCGCCTTTTTCCATAAACGGCTCGTCACAGCCAAAAATTTGGACGGCGGCGGGGTGCTCGCCCTCCCCCAACTTTAATAAGGTAGGAGTCTTTTTGTCCCCGTAGCACAGGGCTTTGGCGCTCACCATCTCGGACACGGTATAGCAGCCAGACAGTTCCCGGCACACCATGCGGAAGGCCAGGTCGGTCACCCCCGCCATGGGGCCCAGGGCCAGCCGGGTGTTCAGCTCCACATTGCCAATTTTCATGAATTCCTCTCTCTTTCCCACCCCCGCTGGTACAGCCGGGAGACGAAAAAACAAAATTTACTTGTAATGATACCAAATTCCCCCCAAAAAGGCAAGACAGGTTCCGACGGCCTTTTTTGAAGGCCTGTCCTATAATGATGAAGTTACCATAATTTGGGACGCTTTACTTATGATATCTCCTGTGGAGGGATGCACGATGACGGCAAACGAGGGGACAAAACGGGAAAAACGGGGACGAAAGCTGTCCGTCCCCATCGCCATGCGCCTGTCCGACTGCGCGGTACGGTTTCTGCTGGCGGCGGTGTTGGCGGGGGCGGAGCTGATGGGCGGCCACGCCCTGTTCGCCCTATCGCTGGTGGGGGTGTGCCAGCCCGGCGGGGAGGGTCTGGCGGCGCTCTTAGGCGCGGCGCTGGGCTACCTGTCCTTCCGGGGGCTGATCGGGGGGCTGCGGTACATCGCCGCGTCCATGATGGTGTACGCCGTGGCGCTGGCCCTGGGGGAATTTGAGCTTTACCGCCGCCCCTGGTTCATGCCCGCCGTAGCCGCCGCGGTCAACGGCATGGTGGGCTTTGTTTACCAGTCCGCCGCCGGGTGGGGCCGGGGGGACGGCGTGGGCTTTGCCACCGAGGTGGTGTTGACTGCCGGGATGGTGTGCCTCTACCGGCAGGCCTTCGAACTGTGGGAAAAGCGCCGCCCCGGCGGGATCATCGATATGCGGCAGGCTCTGGGGGCCGTTGCCCTGGCGGCCACCCTGATGATGGCGCTGGCCCGGGTGACGGTGGCGGGAGACTACTCCGTGGGCCGGGTGCTGTGCATCCCGGTGGTGCTGATCGCGGCATGGAAGGGGGGCGCGGGCTTCGGCGCCGCTGCGGGAGTGGCGGCAGGGCTGGCCATGGGCTTTTCCGCCGGACTGCCCCCCTATTATACCCTGATGTACGCCCTGCCAGGGCTGTTCACCGGGATTTTTTCCAAGCAGGGCCGCTGGATGTGCGCTATCGCCTATGCCCTGAGCGGCGCGGCGGCCATCCTGTGGACCTGGGAGGGCGGTCCGGGGGAAGCCTTCGCCTGGGAAACTGCTGCGGGGGTGGCCATCTTTCTGATGCTGCCGGACAGGCTTCTGCGGCGTCTGGCGGGGCTGGTGCGGCAGGAGGTCCCGGAGGCGGAGGACGCCCACGCCCGGGAGCTGGCCTTCCGGCGCTTAAAGCAGACTGCCGAAGCCTTCCGGGCGGTGTCCGGCGGGCTTCGGCTGGCCTTCCAGGCCCCCGCCGCCCCCAACGACAGCGACGCCGCCCGGATTTTCGACCGGACGGCGGACAAGGTGTGCGTGAAGTGCAAACAGAAGGAGCGCTGCTGGCAGCGGGAGTACCAGGCCACCAAAACCGCCCTGTCCGACGCGCTGCCCCATATGCTGGATCGGGGGGAGGGGGCCATGGAGGACTTCCCGCCCCACTTTTCCAGCCGGTGCCTCCGGTTTGACGCCTTCCTGGTAGCGGCCAACGGGGAGCTGTCCGCCCTGCTTCAGCGGCGGCGGTACGACAGCCGGGTGCGGGAGAGCCGGGCGGCGGTATGCGCCCAGTACGGCCACATGGCGGCGGTGCTGGACCGCACCGCCATGGAGCTGGCCCAGGAGCCGGCGGTGGATGTGCGCCGCCAGCGGCTGGTGAAGCAGCGCATGGCGGCGCTGGGGCTGGAGGGCCGGTGCACGGTGTATTCCGACGGCTTCGGGCATATGCAGCTGGAGGTGGACGGCCCCGGCGCGGAGCAGCTGTGCCGGGAGGGGGAGATCGGCCGGCTGTCCGCGCTGGTAGGCTGCCCCCTCCGGGAGGTGGAATGCAGCCGGGGCCACGCCCACCTGGGCCAGCGGGAACCGCTGATGGCGGTGGCCGGGGTGGCGTCCGCCAACCGGGAGGGCCAGAGTGTCAGCGGCGATGCGGGGGTGTGGTTCAAGGACGGCGCGGGCAAGCTGAACTTCCTGCTGTGCGACGGCATGGGCAGCGGCCCCGCGGCAAGGGAGGACAGCGACACCGCCCTGCGGCTGCTGGAAAAATTTCTCCGGGCGGGGTTGGAGCCGGAGGAGGCGCTTGAGACCGTGGGGGAGGCCCTGGCCCTCCGGGGCGAGGAGGACGGGGGGTTCACCACGGTGGATCTGCTGCAAATCGATCTGTTCAGCGGCAAGAGCGCGGTGTACAAGCTGGGCGCGGCCCCCACCTACCTGCGCCGGGCGGGCACGGTGGAGCGCTTGGCGGGGGAATCCCTGCCCGCCGGGGTGCCCGCAGGACCGGGGAGCGTGCCTGACGCCTTCGAGATGGCCTTAGACGCGGGGGACTGCGTGCTGCTGGTGAGCGACGGGATCACCACCGGACGGGACGACCGCTGGGTGCGGCAGCTGCTGGCGGACTTTGACGGCCTGTCCCCCCAGGATCTGGCGGGCCGGGTTCTGAAGGAGAGCGGCGGCAGGGCCGGCGGCGGGGACGACCGCACGGTGATCGCCATCAAATTGGACGTGCGTTCGCGGACTGTTGGATAATTTAGGCTTTTTGCGGCGTTTTTTCCGACAAACGAAGCATTGTGCAAGGCGGGCCGCATATGCTATATTTTTTAAAATGGATTTGATATCCATTTTGCATGGAACCGGGTGCGCGGGAACCGGGAAACGCACCCAGAGAGAGAAAAGGAGGTACATAACGTGCAAACAGAGCAAAAGAACAAGGGCATGAACAACTTTGGTAAAAAGGGCTGGGCGGTCATCATCTATACCCTGATGATCTACCTGTTCACCTGCGTCACCAACGACACGCTGAACGTCTCCACCGGCTTTTTCGGCGGCTTTCTCCAGGTGGATCCCAACAGCCTGCTGCCCTTCGCGGCCCTGGGCGGGCTGGCGGGCGTGGTGCTGTCCCTGATCGCGGGGCTGGTCATCGCCAAGAAAAACGTCAAAATGCCCGCCACCGTGCTGTTTGTCCTGCTGGCCGTGCTGTTTGTCTTCAACGGCCAGGCCAAGAACGTGGGGATGTTCGCCGCAGCCACCATCCTGACCACCGCCGTTTCCCAGACCCTGAACCTGGTCTGTACCCAGCAGATCATGAGCAACTGGTTCCCCAGGAAGAAGGGCATCGCCCTGGGCTGGGCTACCATGGGTATGCCCATCTGCTCCGCCGTGATGGTGGGCGTCTTTGAGAACCTGTTCCATGTGGACATTTCCGCCCCCTACTGGCTGATGGGCGTCATCTGCCTTATCCTTGCCGCCGTAACCGCCCTGTGGTTTAAGAACTATCCCGAGGAAGCCGGCGCCTTCCCCGACAACGAGCCTGTGAACCCCGAGGAGCAGAAGAAAACCCTGGAGTTCATGCGCGGTTACAAAAGCCCCTGGACCGTGGGCCGCCTGCTGCGCAACAAGGAGTTCTGGATGCTGGTCTTTATTTTCGGCTTCCTGTTCATGGGTCTGGTGGCCACCGTGGCCCAGCTCATCCCCCGCATCAACTCCCTGCTCCCCACCCCCGACAACAGCGTCGGCATTATGTGGCTTGCCATCGCCTCCATCATCGGTATCCCCGGCTCCTTCTTCTGGGGCTGGCTGGATCAGAAGCTGGGCACCGGCAAGACCAACCGGATTTTCTGTGTGTGCTGGGCCGTCACCATGATCCTGTCCGCCGTGGGCATGGCGGTGCGCAGCCTGCCGCTGACCATTGTCACCGTGGTGATGTACGCCTGCCTGAACGGCGGCCTGGGCAACCTGATGCCCTCCATGTTCATCAAGATCTACGGCCGCTACGACTTCGCCCAGGCCAATAAGATCGGTATGCCCATCGTGATATGCCTGCGCTCCCTGGCCATGATTATCATGCCCAACATCCTGATGGCCGCCGGCGCCGATCAGGCGATGGGCTTCCGCAACCTGTTTGTGCTGATCAGCGCCCTGTCCGTCATTGCCTGTATCCTGGCCTTTGCCATCCAGGACAAGACCATCGGCACCGAGACGAAATAAGACCAAAACCCAGCGATAAAAACCCGCCGTTTTCCTCAGGGAAGCGGCGGGTTTTCCTCGCCCCGGGCCCCAACCAAAAATGTGGGGCAAACTTGCCGCTTAACTATGGACGCGCCGCCCCGAATGTGATACACTGTACAGACGCGCCGTGATACAGAGAGGAGTAACCGCCGTGATATTCGGGAAATACATCAATAAATATTATGTGAAATATGCGGCCTGGCTTCTTTTGGGGCTGGCCGCGCTGATTTTGGTGGACTATATGCAGCTGCTCATCCCCAACCTGTACCAGCAGGTCATCAACGGCATGAACCTGGGCTATGTGACGGTGGACGGCGTGGACTTTGTCTTTGACATGGATTTCCTGCTGGACCGGATCTGTATGCCCATGGTGTGGGTGGTGGTGGCCATGGTGTTCGGCCGCTTTTTGTGGCGCGTGTGTATCTTCGGCGCGGCCATCAAGGTGGAGACCGATCTGCGTAACGAGATGTTCGACCATGCCAAGGATTTGGATAGGCAGTTCTATCAGGAAAACAAGGTGGGCGGCCTGATGAGCCTGTTCACCAACGATCTGGAGACGGTGCAGGACTGCTACGGCTCCGGCTTCCTGATGTTTTTCGACGCGCTGCTGCTGGGGGGGCTTTCCGTCCACCATATGTGGCGGATGGATCCCTTTATGACCACCCTGACCCTGATCCCCATGGCCCTGCTGCTGGCGTCCAGCGCGGTGGTGGGCCGGTACATGATGAAAAAGTGGGACATCCGGCAGGCGGCCTTTTCCAAGCTGTCCGACTTCTCCCAGGAGAGCTTTTCCGGCATCGCCGTCATCAAGGCATTCGTCAAGGAAGCCAAGGAGCTGATGGCCTTCCAGAAGCTCAACGTGGAGAACGAGAAGGCCAATGTGGACTTCACCCGATCCTCCGTCCTCCTGCGCATCCTGGTGACGCTGTTTGTGGAATCGGTGGTGTGCATTATTCTGGGCTACGGCGGCTACCTGGTGTGGAAGGGCTCCTTCAACGCCGGGGAGCTGATGGAATTCATCGGCTATTTCGAGGCCATCATCTGGCCCATTATGGCAGTGTCCGAGCTTATCGACATGACCAGCCGGGGCCGTGCCTCCCTCAAGCGCATCAGCGCTCTGCTGGACGCCCCCCAGAACGTGGCCGACCGCCCGGATGTCCAGCCCCTGGGCGACGTCAAGGGGGATATCGAGTTCCGCCGCCTCACCTTCCGCTATCCCGACGGGGAGTTTGACGCCCTGCGGGACGTGTCCTTCACCATCCACGCCGGGGAGAGCGTGGGGCTGGTGGGCCGCACCGGCTCGGGCAAGACCACGGTGGTGGATCTGATCC
>CAJTVM010000032.1 GCA_910579595.1 uncultured Oscillospiraceae bacterium | reverse complement strand
TCATCACCAAGGATCTGAGCCGCCTGGGCCGCGACTACATCCTGACCGGCCACTATATGGAGCGCTACTTCCCAGAGCATCGGGTGCGTTACATCTCTCTGCTGGACGGCATCGACACCGGAGTGGACTCCACTGCAAACGACATCACACCTTTTCGTGCCATCATGAACGATATGTACGCCAAGGACATCTCGAAAAAAATTTCCAGCGTTAAACATGACAAGCAGCGGAAAGGGTTGTTCATTGGCGGCAAACCGGTCTACGGCTACAAGATGCACCCCACGGAGAAAAACAGTATCGTCATCGACGAGGACGCGGCTCCCATGGTACGGCGCATCTTTGGCATGGCGTTGGAGGGGATCAGCTGCCGCCAAATCGCAGCGCAGCTCAACGCCGAGGGTGTCCCAACCCCTGCCACCTACGCAGGACTGCCCGTACCGAATCCCGGCCCTTACACCGGCCTTTGGAGCAGCGAACGCATTTCCGACATGCTGCAAAATGAGACTTATGTGGGCAGTATGGTCCAGGGCCGCACCCGGAAGATCAACTACAAGTCCAAGAAGTGCATCAAGCAGGACCGCCGGAACTGGGTGGTGGTAGAGGGCACTCACGAGCCGATCATTGACCGGGAGACCTTCGACAAAGTACGGATACTGGTCAACAGCCGCAGACACACCCGCAGTCGAACCTACGACTTTCTGCTCAAGGGGCTGATTTTCTGCCATGAGTGTGGCTACCCGCTGGCAACCATCAATCGGAAAACTGCCGCTGGCGAGGATCGCCTGTTCTTCGTCTGCCGCACCTACCAGCGGTTCACCAAGGCGGGGGTCTGTACCAGCCACACGATCAAAGAGCAGACGGTGACTCAGGCAGTGCTCGAAAAGGTACAAGAGGTTTGCCGGGACTATTTGCGTGCTGACCAGCTACTACCCGTGGCCAAGCGGGAGGTAGCAAAGGCTCTGGCGGAGGCCAGCAACGAAAAGGAGATTGCATCGCTGAAAGCCAAAATCGAGAGTCTGACCATCCATCTGGATAAGGTCTACATGGATAAGCTCAGCGGCGTTCTGGACGAAGCCGACTTCCAACGCATCTACGCCAAGGTCAAGGCCGACCGCGCCGCCCTGGAGCAGCGTCTCAGCCAGCTGGACCGCCCTGACTACTCCCCTGCCGAACAAGCCGACTTAGCAAAAAAACTGGTGGAGCGGTTCCTGGATACCGCATCCACCAATCGGGAGCTGCTGGTCAGCCTCATCGAGCGAATCGAGCTGACAGCAGATAAACAAATCATCATCAAATTCCGCTTCAAACAGTTAGAATCCGACTAAAATCGACACGAAATCACGAACCGCATCGTTTACAATATCCGGGGCGCGATGTATCCCGCATTGAGAAAAAGGCCCTGGAAAAGCTAAAGCTGGAATATGAAAGAAGTTGAAAAAACACCCTGGCATTTTCCAGGGTGTCCTTTTTCCTACAGCCTTACGCCCTCCAGATCCAGCAGCCTGCGCTTCACGTCCAGGCCGCAGGCAAAGCCGGTGAGTGCGCCGCTCTTTCCTACAACCCGGTGGCAGGGGGTAAGGATCAGCAGCGGATTGTCATGGTTCGCCGTCCCCACCGCACGGGCCGCTTTGGGGCGTCCCACCTCAGCGGCAATCTCCCCGTATGTCCGGGTCTGCCCATAGGGGATGTTCCGCAGCGCCTGCCAAACCGAACACTGGAACTCCGTCCCGCAAGGTGATAACGGGACTGTAAAGTTTTTCAGCCTGCCTGAAAAATACCCGTCCAGCTCTGCGGCGGCCCAAAGGGTCAGCGGCGTCTCCCCTTCCGGTCCGCTGTGCGTCCCACTGTCTCGTACAAGAAACACCCGGCTGATCCCCTGCCCGTCATCCACCAGCCCCAGCGTCCCAATGGGGTAGTCCCGGTACAAAACCGGCCCGAGCAGCTGCCCCTCTTTCCTGCTCATTTGGAGTTCATCTCCAAATATTTCTGGTCGATGTGGCTGTCTACCTGCATGGAAAACTCCAGCGCGGCATTGTAGCCCATCTTTTTATTCCGGTTGTTCATAGCAGCCACCTCGATGATCACCGCCAAATTCCGCCCCGGCTTCACAGGGATGGTGAGGGTGGGGACGCTTACATCCAGCAGGGATATAAAGTGCTCGTCCGCCCCCAGGCGGTCGTATACCTTGCCGTCCTGCCACGTTTCCAGCTGGATCATCATGTCGATGGCACAGTCCAGGTTGACAGCGGACATACCAAACAGCCGCCGCACATCCACCACACCGATGCCCCGCAGCTCAATATAATGCCGAATCAGCTCCGGGGCGGTACCTACCAGACCGCCATTGGGGCTGCGGCGGATTTCCACCGCGTCATCCGCAATCAGCCGGTGTCCACGCTTGACCAGCTCAATGGCCGTCTCGCTCTTGCCCACGCCGGACTCCCCCGCCAGCATCACCCCTTCACCGTAAACCTCCACCAACACTCCGTGACGGGTGATGGTGGGGGACAGCGCCGTGCGCAGATAGGCAATCATGGTACTCATGATCGTCGCGGTGTTCTCCCGCGTACCTAAGATCACCTGCTGGTGCTTCCGCGCCATTTCCAGGCACTCGGGATAGGGCTGAAGCCCCCGGGCAAAGATCACCGCTGGAGTGTGGTAGGAAAACAGCGTGTCAAACACCACCGCCCGCTTGGTGGACGAGATCCCCTCCAGATAGGAGATCTCCACCAACCCCAGCAGCTGCATCCTCTCCTTATCAAAGTAGTCAAAAAAGCCGGTGAGCTGAAGCCCGGGCCGGTTTACATCCTCAATTGTGATCCGCCTGTCACGATAGCCTTCTGGACCGTAGATCACGGTGAGATGAAATTTGTCGATAATACTGCCCAATTTGATGCCTGCACGCTCCGCCATTGCGGACACCTCCCCCCTGCTTTCGTAGTACCTATTATAGTCAACGCACGGGCTTTGCCCAACGGTGCCGCCGCTGTTCGAAAATCGGTTTTACCGATTTTCGAATGTGCTGACTATATTGTAACACATACCGCCCCTGAAAAAAACAGGGGATTGCGAAAATTTACACTTGATTTTTGGCGGCTTTTGTGGTAGCATGATAAAGTTATCGTGCGCGATATTCCAAGCAGCAAGGAGGTTAGTCAATATGGCCAAATGCGAGTTCTGCGGCAAGGGCGTGAACTTCGGCATCCAGGTTTCTCACTCTCACCGTCGCTCCAACCGTACCTGGAAGCCTAACGTGAAGCGCGTCAAGGCTGTGGTGGACGGCACTCCCAAGCACGTCTATGTGTGCACCCGCTGCCTCCGCTCCGGCAAGGTCACCCGTGCCGTGTGATTCCATAGGAAGCAAATCGAACCCCGTGCGTACGCACGGGGTTCGATTATTTTTACAATGGCAGATCCCGGGCGCTCCGCGCTTCTGTTAAATCCAGCTTTCTTCCACTTCCAACTCGTCTCGGCGCTCCCGGGCCATGAGCCTCTCCAGAACCTGCCGGGGATCTCCCCCCTCGTACAGCACCTCGTAGGCCCCGGCGGTAATGGGCATTTCCACCCCAGTCCTATCGGCCAGCTCCTTTGCGCTGGCGGCGGCATAGTAACCCTCCACCACCGCGCCGCCCAACTCCGCCATAGCCTGCTGGGCCGTCCTGCCCTGGCCGATCAGGATGCCTGCACGGCGGTTGCGGGAGTGCATGGAGGTACAGGTGACAATCAAATCCCCCACCCCGGCCAGTCCGGCAAAGGTCTCCTTCCGCGCCCCCAGGGCCACGCCCAGACGGGCAATTTCCGTAAGACCCCGGGTCATCAGCATGGACTTGGTGTTGTCCCCGCAGCCCATGCCGTCACAGCAGCCCGCACAAAGGGCGATGACGTTTTTCAGCGCCGCACCGATCTCCACCCCTATGATGTCCGGCGAGGTATAGATCCGGAACTGGCGATTCATAAACAGATCCTGGGCCAGCAGGGCGGCTTCCCTGTCCTCGCAGGCCACTACCACCGCCGTGGGTACGCCCCGGCCCACTTCCTCGGCGTGGGACGGCCCGGACAGCACCACCACCGGGCACAACTCGCCAAGCTCCTGCTCCACCACCTGATGGAGCAGCAGGGAGCTGTCCTTTTCAATCCCCTTGGACACTAAAATGACTGGGGTGCCGGGATCCAGCGTTTCCTTCAGCTGCCGTGCGGTGGAGCGCACAGCAAAGGACGGGGTGGCCAGCACCACCGCGCCGCACCCCTTGGCACAGTCCAAGTCCGTGGTAAGTGTCAGGGCCTCCGGAAAAACCACGCCGGGGAGCATGGGGTTTTCCCGTTTTTCCCGCAGCACCGCGCTCTCCTGCTCCGTATAGCTCCACATCGCCGTATCATGTCCGTTCGCCAACAGCGACAAGGCCAGCGCCGTCCCCCACGCACCGCTTCCAATGACCGCCGCCCTCATGCCTTGTCCTCCTCCTGTTCCGCCTCATCGGATGGCTCCTCCAGGGCCGTCTGAGCCGCTTCCAGTGAGGCTTCTCCTTCCTTTGACGCCTCAGCGGCAGGAGCAGCAGACGTCTCCCCTGCCGTTTCCGCCGCCGCGTCTGCGGACGCTTTTTTATGAAGGGTAAATTTGGACTCGGTGCCCTTGACCATGCGCACCATATTTCCCCGGTGCTTCCACAGAATCAGCCCCCCCACAATCGCGGCCAGCAGGAGCAGCAACGGATCCCGGTACACAAACCAGGAGGTGAACGGGAAGGAGAACCCGGCCCAGCAGGAACCCAGCGACACATATTTAGTGGCTGCGGCCAGGATGATAAAGCCGCCCCACGCGATCACCGGGATGCACCAGCTATATGGATTCCCCCCGTCAATCCCCATCATGATGACGATGGCACCGCCGGACAAAATTCCCTTGCCCCCCCGGAATTGGAACGTACACGGGTACATATGCCCCAGCAGGCAAAAGACACCTGCCCAATATTTTGCCAAGGGAACCAGCTCCGGCGAGATATGCCCCGCGATGAACATGGCAAACAGCACTGCCAGGACCGCCTTCACCACATCGGACAAAATAACCACTAGGGTCAGCGGCCCGCCGAACACCCGATAGAAGTTGGTCAGGCCTGCGTTTCCGCTGCCGTGGTTGCGGATATCGTTGCGCAGGATGTACCGGGACACCACTACCGCTCCGTTAAAGCACCCCAGGCAGTAGGATACCACAGCGATGCCTGCCGCAGCCACTGCCAGCCAGCAGGAGGACACTCCGGCGGCTTCAATAAATCGAGACAGCATCACAAATCCTCCTTATCACCCTTTTGCCGGATGGTGATGCGCACGGGCGTCCCGGTCAATCCAAAGGTGGCCCGGATCTGGTTTTCGATATAGCGCTGGTAGGAAAAATGGAACAGCCGCGCATCGTTGCAGAAAATGACAAAATGGGGGGGCTTCACTCCGATCTGGGTCATATAGTAGATTTTCAGCCGCTTGCCCTTGTCAGTGGGGGGCTGCACCCGGGCCTGGGCGTCTCCCAGCACCTGGTTGAGCACGCCGGTAGGGATGCGCATGGCGGCCTGGTTGACCACGTTGTCAATGAGGCCGAACAGCCTGTCCACCCGCTGGCCCGTCAAAGCGGAGATGAACAGCACCGGGGCGTAGGTCATGTAGCTGAGATCCCGGCGGACGTCCTCCTCCATACGCTGCATGGTCTTGCCGTCCTTTTCGATGGCATCCCATTTGTTCACTGCGATGATGCACGCCTTACCCGCTTCGTGGGCCAGGCCGGCCACCTTGGTGTCCTGCTCCGTGACCCCCTCCTGAGCATCGATCATAATCACGCACACATCACTGCGCTCGATGGCCATGGTGGCGCGCAGGACGGAGAACTTCTCCACCCTGTCGTCCACCTTGGACTTCTTGCGCATTCCGGCGGTGTCAATGATGAGGTATTTCCCCCGGTCATTTTCAAAATAGCTGTCCACCGCGTCCCGGGTGGTGCCGGCCACGTCAGATACAATCACCCGCTCCTGGCCCAGAATGCGGTTCACCAGGGAGGACTTACCCACGTTGGGTTTTCCGATGATGGCAACCTTTACCACATCATCCCCGTCCTCCTCCCCATCCTCCGGCGGGAAAAAGTCGAAGCAGGCGTCCAGCAGATCCCCGGTACCGTGCCCGTGGACGGCGGAGATGGGAAGCGGATCACCCAGCCCCAGATTGTAAAACTCATAGATATCCGGGTTGGTGTGGCCGGTGGAGTCCATTTTGTTCACCGCCAACACCACCGGCTTTTTGGATCGCTGGAGCATCCCCGCCACCTCCTGGTCAGCGGCGGTCATGCCGGTGCGGATGTCGCACACGAAAACGATCACAGTGGCGGAGGCAATGGCGATCTCCGCCTGCTCCCGCATGAAAGACAGGATCTGGTTGTCCGTCCCCGGCTCGATGCCGCCGGTATCCACCAAATCAAAGGTACGGCCCCGCCACTCCGCTTCGGCATACAGCCTGTCACGGGTGACGCCCGGCGTATCCTCAACAATGGACAGCCGCTTGCCAGTGAGCTTATTAAACAGCATGGATTTGCCCACGTTAGGTCGGCCCACAATGGCCACCAGGGGCTTTGCCATGAAAATCCCTCCAATCATACATCTGGGTCTGCGATTTTTATCGAGCGCAAAAGCAGCCAAAAGGAGCTTTAACCCCGTCTCGAAATACCTTCCAATCTGTCCAATTTTGCGGTGACGAAGCAAATTCAATGAATTGACAAAATAATATGAGTATTATATCAAAGTTTCCAGAAAAAAGATAGGGGGTTTTTGTAAAAAAGTAAACTCTCAGCCGTTCATTTTATCTACATATTCTTTTGTTTTTGCAGTCATCTCCACCCAGGCCGGACGGTAGCCGCACCGCACCGCGTTCCGGGCCGACTTCACATTTGACCAGGCGCAGCAGTAAAAGGGCACCTTACCCCTGTTCAGAATCTCCCGGGTGAGCTTGGACGTGACCGCCGACGCCACCCCCTGCCGCCGATACTCCGGCAGCACGTCCACACCAATCTGCCACATGGTATCAGAGTCCGCCGAGCAGGCTGCGAAACCTACCAGCCCCCCTTTGTCATAGGCCCCGACCCCGAGCACATCCAGCTCTTTACGTTTTTCGCACAGGGCATTGCCCCACTCCGGCCGGTACAGTGGCGGAAAATCCGCCTGGGTGAGTACCCGCAGCTCATAGGGGCAGTCCAGCAGACACACCTTGTCCAAGTCCGGCAGCCAGTACTCCGCCATGAAGCAGACCAACTGCCCCCTGTCCCGAAAGGCATCGTTGAGGACGTGCAGGTTGGGGGTTTCAAAACAGTGCTCAACCGGGAATCGGTTAACATAATCTTTCACAAGCTGCGCGTATTCCGGCTGAACAGATGCCACAATATTGCTTCCATATGACACCAAATTGCATGAAAATGGAAGTTCCAGGTACTTTCTGGCTCCTTCACTTTTATGGGACAGCACAACCTTGTTTTCCTCAGAAAGAAAATCCGCCGGTTCACAATTCAAATCAACTGCCGACTGATCCATCGCGATTTGCAGAATTTCCCTGCTTGTCATAATTTCCATATCCTTCTTTCTTTTACCAAAAATATGTAAAAATTATGTAAATTGATAAATTTTACAAAAACCCCTTTACAAATCGCAATTCACCTGCTATAATATACAATAACAATAAGTAAGGAGGTGATAGCCATGAAGGTCATCCAAAATGTACCCGTTGATATCGATGAGTTGATCTTCGCCGGAGAGATTACCGTTCCCAGCGATCGCTGAGCCAGACGGCAACCTTTCATATGGTAAAGATATGACTCGTCCCTTCTGGGACGGTTTTATTTTGCAAAAAACCCGGCTGCATTTCGCAGCCGGGTTTTTTATGCTTAACTGCGGCTGCTTCTGCCCAAGAACCGCAGCAGGTACAGAAACAAATTGATAAAGTCCAGGTACAACTGGAGGGCGGAGAAAATGGATGCCTTTTGCAGGATGGCCTCGTTGCCGTAAAAGTACTCATAGTTGGCCTTGATCTTCTGCACATCGTAAGCGGTGAAGCACAGGAACACCACGATTCCTACCATGCAGATGGTACGCTCCATGGCGGAGAAGTTGATAAACATACTCAGCAGGCCAGCAATCACCAGGAAAATCAGCCCGCCCACCAGCAGGGGGCGCAGCCGGGACAAATCAGTTCTCGTGAACCGGCCATAGATGGCAAAGGCCCCGAAAAACAGCGCGGTGAGGGCAAAAATTGCGATCAAGTTGACAACTTCAAATACCACAAAGTAAAACGAGAACACCAGGCCGTTGATGGCGGAGTACAGCGCAAACAACATACGGGTGACACCCACCGAACGTTTCTGCACGCCGGTGGACATGATCATCACCACCGCCACCTCCGCAATCAGCAGGATATACTGGATGCCTGGGATGGAAAACAGGGCGATCACTCCGCCGGTATAGGCCAAGACTGCCGCCAGCGCAAAGGTGATCATCAACCCTACGAACATCCACCCGAAGGTTCGGGCGATATACTGGTTCAGCGTCAGCCCCGCACGGGCGTAGCTGCTATCAAAATCGTAACGGTTCATATTGCGTTCTACCATAAATCAAGTCTCCTTATCCACTTGTTTCATTTGCTTCAAATTGCCGATTTTCTGTGCCCGGCGATCCAGCTCAGCCAGCACATCATCCAAGGGAATCCCCTTCTCCGCCATCATCACCATCAGGTGGTAGATCAGATCGGAGATCTCCCCCACCGTGTCGGCAGGCACATCATTTTTCGCCGCAATAATGGTCTCGGCGCACTCCTCCCCCACCTTTTTCAGGATCTTATCCAGGCCTTTTTCAAACAGGTAGCAGGTATACGATCCCTCCTGGGGATGGGTCTTGCGATCCAAAACAACCCCGTACAAGGTATTCAGCGTACTCTCCATATCATATCCCTCCCGTCCGCTTTCAAACCATTATAACACAATCTGGTTGAAAAAGCAACTGGCCACCCCCGTGTGGCAGGTAGGGCCGTCCGGCTTGCACAGATAAAGCAGGGTATCCGTGTCGCAGTCGGCGTACACCTCCCGCACATGGAGAAAGTTGCCGCTGCTCTCCCCCTTATTCCACAGCTTGTTCCGGCTGCGGCTCCAGAACCAGGCGGTTTTTGTTTTCAAGGTCAGCTCCACCGCCTCCCTGTTGGTGAAGCCCACCATCAGCACTGCGCGGCTGTCCACATCCTGAATCACTACCGGGATCAGCTCCGATTTTTGAAACAGCAGATCCAAATCAAACATATCCGTCACCTCACCGGGATATTCCGCCCACGGAGATAATCCTTTACCTGGGGCACCGTCAGCTCACCAAAGTGAAACAGGGATGCCGCCAGGGCCGCGTCGCAGTCCGTCTCCTCAAACACCTGGGCAAAGTGCTCCAGACTGCCGCAGCCGCCCGAGGCAATCACCGGGATGGACACCGCCTCCGTCACCGCCCGGGTCATGGCAAGGTCAAACCCCGCCTTGGTACCATCTGCGTCCATGGAGGTGAGCAGGATCTCCCCCGCCCCCAATGTCTGGCCCCGCTTGGCCCACTCTACCGCGTCAATTCCGGTGGATGTCCGGCCCCCGGCGGTCACCACCTCGTACCAGCCCTCGGGCCGGAACCGCGCGTCAATGGCCAGCACCACGCACTGGGAGCCAAACCGCTGGGCGGCGCGGGCAATCAAGGTTTCATCCTTGACCGCAGCAGAGTTGACGGAGATCTTATCCGCCCCCGCCCGGAGCAGCCGCTGGAAGCCGTCCAGGGTGCGGATGCCGCCCCCCACCGTCAAGGGGACGAACACCTGGGCGGCGGTGCGCTCCACCACGTCCGCCACAGTGTCCCGGGCGTCACTGGTGGCGGTGATGTCCAGAAAGACGATCTCGTCCGCGCCCTGATCGGAATAGAATTTTGCCAGTTCCACCGGGTCGCCCGCATCCCGGATGTTCACAAAGTTGACCCCCTTCACCACCCGGCCGTCCCGAACGTCCAAGCAGGGGATAATGCGTTTGGCTAACATGGCAAGCCCTCCAAATAGCGATCAATGTCCCGCTGGCTCTTTAAAACCACCGTTTTCTCCGGATATGCGGCTTGGATCGCCTTATGCCGCTCCCGCTTCCGCCGGGTGCGGCCCTTCCACAAAATCCACCACATAAATTCCAGATCCATTTTCTCAGCGCAGCCCTCGGCCATATCGGGCCGGCTTTTCCCCCGGTAGCGGAAATACCGTTTCCACGCCCGGACAAAGCAGGCCAGCCGGGGAAGATCAACCATTATAATTTCGTCCGCTTCCGCCATTCTGCGCGCATAATCAAACGTCGAATAGGTCCCGTCAATGACCCATTCCGGCTGCTCCATAAACTCATGCACCAGGCGATGGGCCTCCTCCCTGTCCCGTTCCTGCCAGCCGGGGGCCCAGTACACCTGGTCAAAGTGCAGCACCGGAATGCCGTACCGCTCCCCCAGCGCCCGGGCCAGGGTGGACTTCCCCGCCCCGCTGTACCCGATCACGGCGATTTTCACTGCTGGGGCCCCGCCTCCCGGACGGCTTCCGCCAGATCCAGGGTACCCGCGTAATACGCTTTGCCAATGATGGCCCCGTACAGCCCCATATCCCGCAGGCGCTTCACATCGTCCAGGGTAGTCACGCCGCCGGAGGCCACAATATTACATTTTACTGTCTTTTGCAGGGCGGCAAGCTGGTCATAGTTGGGTCCGGACAGCATCCCATCGGTGGCAATATCGGTGAAAATCAGAGTTTGAATCCCCTTTTCCTCCATCTGCCGGGCCAAATCCAGATAACCTACGCCGGAATCACGCTCCCAGCCAGCGGTGCGCACCCGGCCGTCAAGGCAGTCAATCCCCACCGCCACCCGATCGCCGTACTGCTTCACGGCATAATCCACCACCTTTGGGTTTGTCACGGCGGCGGAACCAATGACGATCCGCGCCGCGCCCGCTTCCCCGATGGTGATCACGTCCAGCTCGCTTTTGATCCCGCCGCCCAACTCCACGGACAGGCCGGACTGCTGGATCACCTCATAAATAATTGGGAAATTCTGCCGCGCCCCGTCCCGGGCGCCATCCAGATCCACCATATGCACCCATTTTGCTCCGGCCTCCGCAAAGACTTTGGCCGTACGCAGGGCGCTGTCGGCCACCTGGCTGATGGTGGAGAATTCCCCTTTTTTCAGACGGACACACCGCCCGTCCTTCATATCAATGGCAGGTAATAAAATCATTGTATCAATTCTCCAAAATTCTTCAGAATATGCAGCCCCGCTTCGCCGCTCTTTTCCGGGTGGAATTGGCAGCCATACACCCCATTGCGGGCCACCGCCGCCACCACAGATGGCCCGTACTGTGTGCGGGCCATCACATCCTCCTCACGCTGGGCACAACCGCAATAGGAGTGGACAAAATACACATATGTTCCGTCATCCAGCCCACGGAACAGGAGCGAGTCATTCTGGAAGCTCAGGCTGTTCCAGCCAATGTGGGGCAGCTTCAGCTGCGTCTCAATTCGCTTGACGCTCCCGCTCACAAGCCCTAACCCTTCACAGCGTTTCCCTTCCTCGCCCCAGTCAAACAGCAGCTGCATACCCAGGCAGATCCCCAAAACAGGCTTGCGCCCCGCCTGGGACAGCAACACCTTGTCCAGCCCCGTCTGCCGCAGCTTGTCCGCCGCGTCCGGGAAGGCCCCTACCCCGGGGAGGATGACGGCGTCCGCCCGCTCCAGTCCCCCGGCATCCCCGGTAATCCGGGTTTCCAGGCCGATGTACGCCATGGCGTTGGCCACGCTTTTTAGGTTGCCCACACCGTAATCCACAATCGCCGTATATCCCATCACAACGCTCCTTTGGTGGAAACGACCGCGTCCCCCTCCACCCGCACGGCTTCCTTCAGCGCCAGTCCCAGGGACTTGAACAGCGCTTCCGTGATGTGGTGGGCGTTGTCCCCGTACCCGCACTTTTGGTGTAACGTAATTCCGCCATTCACCGCAAAGGCCCGCATAAATTCCACGGTCAGGCAGCTGTCATACCCGCCAATCACAGGCTGGGGCATAAACGCGTCAAACACCAGGAAAGGCCGGTTGGAGCAGTCCAGCACTGTCCGGCACAGCGCCTCATCCATGGGCACAAAGGCTGTGCCGTACCGCCGGATGCCCTTTTTGTCCCCCAACGCCTCCCGGAACGCCTGCCCCAGCACAATACCCACATCCTCCACTGTGTGGTGGCCGTCCACATGGAGGTCGCCCAGGACGGACAGCTCCAGCCCAAACCCGGCATAAAAGGCCAGGGCGGTGAGCATATGGTCAAAAAACCCGATGCCGGTGGATACGTTTACCTCTCCCCCATCCAAGCACAGGGCGAGGGAAATATCCGTCTCTTTGGTTGTGCGCTGAATTGCAGCTTGCCGCATAAACCGGCCTCCTTTACTCAAAACGAACCTGGATGGAATTGGCGTGGGCGGTGAGCTTCTCCGCCTGGGCCAGGGCAATGATTTCCCCGGAAATTGTCTCCAGGGACGCCCGGTCATACTCCAGCACACTCATAGTCTTTAAGAAGCTGTCTACGCTGAGGGGCGAGAAGAAGCGGGCGGTGCCGCTGGTGGGCAGCACATGATCCGGTCCCGCCAGATAGTCCCCCAGCGGCTCCGGCGTATACTCGCCAAGGAACACCGCCCCCGCGTTCTTTATCTGCGGCAACAGTTCCCTGGGATTTCTTGTGACGATTTCCAGGTGTTCCGGCGCGATTTCGTTGGCAATCTCTACACATTTGCCCAAATCACCACACACGATGGCACAGCCGAAATCACGCAGGGACGTTTCCATGATCTCGCTCCGGCTGAGATATTCGGTCTGCCGGACAATTTCCCCGTCCACCCTCTGGGCCAGATCCGCAGAATCGGTGAGCAGGACGGCGGAGGCCAGCTTGTCGTGCTCCGCCTGGCTGAGCAGGTCGGCGGCCACGTATTGGGGGTTGGCACTCTCGTCCGCAATCACCAGCACTTCCGACGGCCCGGCCACCATGTCGATGTCCAATTGCCCATAGGCCAGCCGCTTGGCCGCCGCCACATAGGCGTTCCCTGGCCCTACCAGCTTGTCTACCCGGGGAATAAAACCCGCCCCGTAGGTGACCGCCGCCACCGCCTGGGCCCCGCCCACGGCAATCACCCGATTCACCCCGGCGATTTTCGCCGCCGCCAGCACCGCGTCGCTGAGGTTCTCGGTGGGCGGCGTGATCATGACGATCTCCTCCACCCCGGCCACCTTGGCGGGAACGGCGTTCATCAGCACCGAGCTGGGATAGGCAGCGGTGCCGCCGGGGACATAGATGCCCACCCGGCCCAGCCCCCGGACGATACGGCCCACCAGGCCCCCATCAGGAGAAACCCACTCCTTGCTCCGGTACAGCAGCTTTTCGTTGTAGTCCCGGATGTTCCGGGCGGCATGCTCCAGCGCGGCAATGAGTTCGCTGGGACATGCGGCGTACGCCTCGTCCAGCCGCTCCCGGGACAGCTCATAGGGCGCCTTGCGGTCAAACTGGAGGGAATAGCGCTCCACCGCGGTCAGGCCCTCCTGCCGCACAGTTTCCATGATGGCCTTGACAGCCAGCTCAATATCCGCGTTTTTCTCCGCCGCGCGGGCCCGCATGGCGTCCAACTGCCGGCGTTCGGCGGAACCGTCCGCTTGAATGATGGTAATCATGCCCTTCCCCCCAATTCCCGCTCCACACGGGACAAAAAGTCCGTAATCTCGTTTTTGTACAGCTTCATGGACGCGGTGTTCACGATCAGCCGCGCCGAGACCTGGGCCACGTCCTCAATGGGCTCCAGGCCATTCTCCTTTAAAGTAGCCCCCGTCTCCACAATGTCCACGATACCGTCGGACAAATCCAGGATCGGGGCAAGCTCCACACTGCCCTCGATCTTGATGATGTCTACATCCATCCCCTTGCCTTCGAAAAAGGTTCGGGTGACATTGGGATATTTGGACGCGATGCGCCGGGTCTTGTAGGTACCGTAAAAGTCACTGCCTTTTTTTACCGCCAAGGCAAACCGGCAGCGGCCAAAGCCAAGATCCAAGACCTCATAAAAGGCCCCACCCTTCTCCAGAATGGTGTCCTTGCCCACCACGCCCAGGTCACACACGCCGTGCTCCACATAGGTGATGACGTCGGGGGCCTTGGCCAGTACCACATCCAGAGGGTAATTCGGCAGGGCGTGGATCAGCCGCCGCCCCGGATTGCGCACCGGGGAGCAGTCCAGCCCCATGGCCTCAAACAGCTCCACCGACTTGTCCTGCAATCGCCCCTTGGTCAGGGCAATTCTCAGCCGTTCGCTCATACCGTCAGCCACCTCTCTCCCCCGTTGTCCATCACCAGCACACGGGCCGCATCCTTTTCCCGGGCCAGGTTCATGGTGCTGTCCAGCGTGCGGCAGGGAGACAGCTCACAGCTCCCGGCGGGACGGCTGTCCACCACCGCCAGCGCCTGGGCAAGCAGGCCGGGTCCGTAGTGGATCACCGTTTCCAGCTTTGGCGTCTCCACCGTCAGGCAGGCCCCCACCGCGTCCACATCCACCGCAAAGCCGGTGGCCTCCGCCTTCCGGCCAAACTGCTCCATCAGGCCATCGTACCGGCCCCCGGACAGCACCGGCCCACCCGCGCCCTCGGCATAGCCCTGGAACACCAGTCCGGTGTAGTAGTCCAGCTGATGTACCAGCCCCAAATCAAAGCGTACACAGTCCCCGTATCCGGCGGCGGACAGCTCCCCATACAACCGCCGCAGGTGGTCCAGGCTGTCGCAGAGTCCCGCCAGCGCCTCCGCCTCGTCCAGCACCTCCACCCCGCCGAACAGGTAGGGCAGGCGGCGCAGGGCGGCGCAGGCGTCCTCGTCCCGGTACGGCTCCAGCAAATCGTTGAGCAGGGCGAAGTTCTTGCCCTCAATGGCAAGGCGCAGCCGCTCCAGCTCCTCCGGCCCCATCTTCATCCGCCCCGCCAACGCCCGGTAGAACCCGGCGTGACCCAGCTCAATGTGGAATTGGGTCAGCCCACAGGCGCGCAGGGCGTCCACCGCCATGGCCACCATTTCCAGGTCTGCCTTGTCCCCCACCGCGCCGATCATCTCCACGCCGCACTGGGCAATCTCCCGGCTTCCGCCCTCATGGGCCAGGCGGTCGCGGAACACGGTCTGGTCGTAATACAGCCGTTGGGGCAGGGCCAAAGTTTTCAGCCTTGTGGCCGCCACCCGTGCGATGGGGGCGGTGCAGTCGGGCCGCATGACCATGATTTTCCCCGAGCGGTCAACGATTTTCAGCATGGACTCCTGGGGGATGGGGTTGCCGGACTGGATGAACAGGTCGTAAAATTCGACTTCCGGGGTGATGACCTCGGTATAGCCCCGGCGGCGGAACAGCTCCACCAGCGCACTCTGCACTTGGCGGCGTTCCAGGCACTCGGAGAACAGGCGGTCCCGTGTGCCCTCGGGGGTGTTGATATGGATGTTCATTGGGTTTTCCTCCAGATTCTTTAGCTCGCTAACGCGATGAATGATATCACATCCCCGCCGCTGTGTCAACCCCGAACCATTGAACTTGCTATTTCCAGCAGTCCAGCAGCCGTTTATCAATGGGAGAAACCGGTTCGCTCCCGGCAATCGTACTGAGCAGCGCCACTTTTTTGATTTCCTCCCGGTCTGTCCGCTGCCGCTCGACCGTCTGCAAATATTCCTCGGGCAGCGTCACCCCATACAGGCCGCCATATTCCTCGTGCCATTCCGGATTAAAATACCCAGGGGCCAGACGGTAATGCGCCAGCCCAAGAAAATGAAACTCAATGCCGTCAAGCCCCAATTCCTCCCGGCACTCCCGCAGAATGCAGTCGCGGAGCGTCTCTCCTTCCTCCCGGCAGCCTCCGAAAATCTCCCAGTCCTGCCGCCAGTTATTCCACCCCATCAAATAGTCAGTCCCAATCCTCACAACCAAAAGGCAATGGGTTATGGGGGCATAGCCTGAATCCGCACCAGCTTCCTCACATACGATTACATCAAGAAGCTCATTGCCCCTGTCATCTTTTAGAATCATACCGTGGATCCCCCAAACTCTTTAACTCGCTAATGCGATGAATCGCACCACATCTCATCCAGCCTGTCAACACGTTCTTTCTCTTTCGAGAAGTTTAGTTGGGATCTTGCAGGATATTGATGATAATCTCCTCATCTCCAAACTGCTCTACTCCCCAATACTGAAACCCCAGCTTCTCCTGAAGCCCGCGGGAGGCCGCGTTATCTGGCGTATATTCGCAGTCGATGTAATCCACACCTTCCTGGAACATCTGTACTATCAAGCATTGCAACGCTTCCAGCATCAGTCCCTTCCTCTGCTCCTGTTTTGCGATGGCAAAGGTGATCGAAGCGCCTCTTTTCCCCGCAAACGTTCCATCGTCCACCACCTTGTCAATGGGCGGATGGATGCAGACGTGACCGATCACCTTCCCACTGTCTTTGCTTACTACAGCAATAAATTCCACGTTATCCAAAAGCCATTGAAAGGTCTCCTGCGCGGATCCCCGGTCCACTACACCGTTCAAACCCAGCATCCGCTTAAGCTCCGGGTCCATGATGTATGCAAAATAATCCTCAAAGTCCTCGACAGTGTGAGGTCTTAAAATCAACCGCGCTGTCTCAAGATCCACTGTGCTCATCTTCTTTCTTCAAATTTCTTCAAAACAACGAAAACTGACTGCTGTCCGGCAGATCCCCAAACGCCCCCGCGTCCTTGAGCTGCGCCAGATGGGTGGTCGACACCTTGGTACACGCCAGTGAGAACTCCTCAATGGACAAAAAGTCCTTCCCCTGCCGCTTGTCCATGATATCCCAGCCCACCGTCTCGCCCAGCCCCGCCACCGACGTGAAGGGCGGGATCAGCGCCCCCTTCTCCTCGTCCACCAAAAAGTTGATGGCGTGGGAGCGGCAGATATCCATCCGGGCGAAGCTGAACCCCCGCAGGTAGAACTCATAGCACACCTCCAGCGTGGTGAGCATATCCTCCTCCACCGCCGACGGCCTGTCCTTCTTCTCCTTGGCGTTCTTTTTGGCGTTGATCTCCGCCATCTTGTGCTTGACCACATCCATCCCCCGGCACATATACTTCTCGTCAAATGCCTTGGCCCGGATGGAAAAATAGGCGGCGTAAAACGCCAGCGGCCGGTGAACCTTAAACCAGGCAATACGGAAGGCCATCATCACATAAGCCACCGCATGGGCCTTGGGGAACAGGTAGGCGATCTTGGCCAGGGATTCGATGTACCACTCCGGCACATTGTGTTCTTTCAAGGTTTCCTCCCAGCCGTCCTGGAAGCCGCCCTTCTTCACCTTCCCCTTCCGCACCGCCTCCATGATTTTAAAGGCCACCCTGGCGTCGATTCCCTTGGAGATCAGGTAGATCATGATGTCGTCACGGCACCCCACGCACTCCTGGGCGCTGGCCGTCCCGCTGAGGATCAGGTCGCGGGCGTTGCCCAGCCACACGTCTGTGCCGTGGGTGAAGCCGGAAATCCGAAGCAGAGTGTCAAACTGGACGGGCTGGGTTTCTTCCAGCACCCCACGGGTAAAACTGGTGTTGAACTCCGGCACCGCCACCGCCCCGGTGGGGCCCAGGACGGGATCGTCCGTAAACCCCAAATGCTCCGAGGTGGTAAACAGGCTCATAGTCTTGGGATCGTCCAGGGGAATCTTCTTGGCATCCTCCCCGGTGAGATCCTCCAGCATCCGGATCATAGACGGATCATCGTGGCCCAGCATATCCAGCTTCAGAAGGTTGGATTCCATTTTGTGGTAGTCAAAATGGGTGGTGATGATGTCCGAGTCCTTGTCATCCGCCGGGTGCTGCACCGGGCAGAAGTCGTAAATCTCCTTGTCCTGGGGGATGACCACCATGCCGCCGGGGTGCTGACCGGTGGTGCGCTTGACCCCGTCGCAGCCTTTGGCCAGCCGGAGCACCTCGGCAAAGGGCACGTCTGGCCGGCCCGCCAGCTCCAGGTACTTCTTGGCGTAGCCAATGGCGGTCTTTTCCGCCACGGTGCCGATGGTGCCCGCCCGGAAAACGTGCTCCTGCCCAAACAGCTCAAAGGTGTATCTGTGGGCGTTGGCCTGGTACTCGCCGGAGAAATTCAGATCGATGTCGGGTACCTTGTCGCCGCCGAATCCCAAGAACGTCTCAAAGGGGATGTTGAAGCCGTCCTTCTCGTAATCCGCGCCGCACACCGGGCACTTCATATCCGGCATATCCGCCCCGCAGCCAAAGGGGTGGGCCGGATCCTGTGCGTAGTCAAAGTCGGAGTGCTTGCAGTTGGGGCAGCGGTAGTGGGCGGGCAGGGAGTTCACCTCGGTGATACCCGACATGAACGCCACCAGCGACGATCCCACCGATCCACGGGAACCCACCAGATAGCCGTGATCCAGGGAATTCTGCACCAGCTTCTGGGCGGACATATAGATCACGTCGTACTGGCAGCCGATGATGTCCTTCAGCTCCGCGTTGATCCGGTCGCAGACAATCTGCGGCGGATTGTCACCGTAAAGGCGGTGGGCCTTCCCCCACACCAGGTCTTTCAGCTCCCCGTCGGAGTTTTCCAGCTTAGGGGCAAACAGCCCATCGGGCAGGGGCCGCACGTTTTCACACCAATCCGCAATCAGCTTGGGGTTGTCCACCACCACCTCCTGGGCTTTTTCCCTGCCCAGATAGGAGAATTCCTCCAGCATCTCGTCGGTGGTGCGGAAGTACAGCGGGTTGGGTTCGTCCGCGTCCTCAAATTCCTTGGCCGCCAGCAGGACATGGCGGTACACCTCATCCTCCGGCTCCATGAAGTGGACGTCCCCGGTGGCGCACACCGGCTTGCCCAGCCGTTCCCCCAGGGCAACCACCCGCCGGTTGAAGGCCCGCAAATCCTCCATGTCCCGGGCAATGCGCTTACCCTCCTTATCGGGGCGGAGCATATAGGCGTTGTTGGACAGGGGCTGGATTTCCAGGTAGTCGTACCAGGACGCAATGCGCTCCAGCTCCCGATCCTCCTTCCCCGCCGCCACCGCCCGGAACAGCTCCCCCGCCTCGCAGGCGGAGCCGATGATCAGTCCCTCCCGGTTTTCGTCGATGAGGGACTTGGGGGTGATGGGGAAACGGTTGAAGTGATCCAGATGGGCCTTTGACACCAATTTATAAAGGTTGCGCAGGCCAATCTGGTTTTTCGCCAGGATAATCAGGTGGTAGGCGGAACGGCGGCCCCGCCCCCCACGTTTCTGTCCCGCGAACGCCGCATTGACGGAAGCGGATCGCTCAATCCCCCGCTCTTTCAGCATCGGGATCATCGCCACCAGAATCAATCCGCAGGTTTCCGCGTCATCATAGGCCCGGTGGTGCTGGAAGGGCGGCAGCTTTAGGGCGTTGGCCACCGTGTCCAGCTTGTGATTGGGCAGCTTGGGGCACAGGTACTGGGCCAGAATCAGGGTATCGAAATACAGCGGGTCAAACCGCCGCCCTGAGCGGGCGCAGTACTCCCGGATGAATCCGGTGTCAAAAGCCGCGTTATGGGCGCACAGCGGCGTATCTCCCGTCCAGTCCAGGAACGCGTCCACCGCGTCCTCCGGGGTGGGCGCGCCCTTGAGCAGTTCATCGGTGATCCCGGTGAGGGACACGGTTTTCGCACTAAGAGGGTGGCCCGGCTGGGCAAAGGAAGCGAATTTGTCCACTATCTGCCCGTCCCGGATGCGCACCGCGCCGATCTCAATGATAGCGTCGGTGCGGGCATCCAAGCCAGTAGTCTCCAAATCGAAAGCCACAAACTCCCCGTCCAGGGGCATATCGCCGGGGCCGTGGACCGCCGCCTGCTCGTCCACATCGTTCTGGTAGTACGCCTCCACGCCGTAGAGGATTTTGATCTTTTCTCCGCGGCCGGAGGCACTGTAGGCATCTGGGAAGGACTGCACCACCCCGTGGTCGGTGATGGCAATGGCGGGATGCCCCCACTCAATGGCCTGCTTCACCACCGCTTTTGTGTCGCAAAGAGCGTCCATCATGGACATTTTGGTATGTAAATGCAGCTCCACCCGTTTGTCCGGGGCGGTGTCCTTCCGCCCTTCGGGTTTTGGCACCTCGTTGATGCCATAGGGCTCCAGCACCATATCGTTGTTGTCGAATCGCCCCAGGTTCAGCCGCCCCTGCACCTGGAGCCGCTGGCCCTTTTTGAGCTGGTCAATGATGGGCTTGGCCTCCTCCCCCTCCATAAACCGGGTCACCCGGATGGAACTGGTCAGATCCGTGATGTCAAAACACACCACCCAGGCCTTGCGGCGGGGCAGCTCCCGGTGCTCGATGTTAAACACCTCGCCCTCCACCAGCACGCTGCCCATGTCCAGCGTCAGATCCGCCATGGGAATAGGCGCTTTCTTACCGCTGATCTTGCCGTAGATCTGCTTCACCCGCTTTCTCCCGCCGCCGGAGGCGGGCGTGTCCGCCTTTCGCATCACCTTGCGGCGCATGGCCTCCATCTGATCTTCCAGGGTTTTCGGCGGCTCCTTTTTGGGGGCAGGGGCCTTGGGGGGATCGGCGGGCGGTTCCGCTGGGACGGGCCGCGGTTCATCCACCGACACCGTGGCCGCACTCAACCCCAGCGCCCGCTTCAGCACCTCCGCCGCCTGGGACAGGATTTCCTGGGGAACGGCGGCTCCGCTGACCGTCGCCTCCATGGCCCGCTGGGCCTTGTGTACCCGCACCTGGACCGGATAACTGCCAAGAGCGGCTAAAACCCCTTCCGGGAAGGGGCAGTTGGCAAAGGTCTGTTGAAAGGTTGGCATCGTTTTGTCTCGCTCCTTATCTGTCGCCGGCCTTGAGGACATAGCGGGCCATGTCCACGACGCCCTGGTTGTTTTGCCTGCCTTCTCCCGCACACCGTCAAAAACCATGCCGCATTTGCGCATGACGCCGCCGGAATGGGGGTTGTTGGTGTCATGGAGGGCCACAATTTGCTCCACCCCCACCCGCTCGAACAGGAAATCAAGCACCGCGCCCAGGGCCTCGGTCATAATCCCCCGGTGCCACCAGCGTCTGCCCATGCAGTAGCCAATCTCCGGGGTATCCCCGTTCTCATGCCAGTGCGCCACATTGATATTTCCCACGGGTTCCGGGCCGTGTTCCTTCAAGACGATGGCCCAGTTGTAATAGATATCGTCCCCATACTGGGACACCCACTCCCCCAGGATGCCCTCCGTCACCGAGACATCGGCGTGGGTGGGCCAGGTGAGGAACTTCGTCACCTCGCCGTCGCTGGCCCAGTTGTCAAACATGGCCTGGGCATCGGCCAGCGCAAACTGCCGCAGGATCAACCGCTCTGTCTCTATGTACTGCGTTCCAATGTGGTTCATGATGTTCTCCTCTTATAGCTCCTCAATCAGCTTCATCAGCCCCGGCACCAACTCGTCCTCCGGCACCCTGGCCACAATTTGACCGTGCCTGAACAGCACGCCCTCGCCCTTTCCGCCTGCCAGCCCCACATCGGCATGGCTGGCCTCGCCGGGGCCGTTGACCACACACCCCATCACCGCCACAGTGATGGGCTTGTCCACGTCCTTCAAAAGCTCCTCCACCCGCTGGGCCATGGGGATCAGGTCAATCTGCGTCCTCCCGCAGGTGGGGCAGGAGATCAGCTCCGGCCCCTCCCGGCGCAGGCCGATGGCCTTCAAGATCCGCCGGGCGGCGTACACTTCCTCCACCGGGTTGGCGGTGAGGGACACCCGCAGGGTGTCCCCGATGCCCAAAGCCAGCAGCCCGCCGATGCCCGCCGCCGCTTTCAGCTCTCCAAGCTCCCGGGTGCCCGCCTCGGTAACCCCGAGATGCAGGGGATAGTCGTACCGCTCCGCCATGATCTGGTACGCCCGCATGGTCACGGACACCGAGGATGCCTTCAGTGACACGCAGATGTCCTCGAACCCATACCGCTCCAGCAGCTGGATATGTCCTAACGCGCTTTCAACCATGGCCTCCGGGGTGGGGCCGCCGTACTTGTCCAGCAGTCCCTTTTCCAGCGAGCCGCCGTTCACCCCCACCCGGATGGGGATGCCCCGCTCCCGACAGACCTTGGCCACCGCCTCCACCCGGTCTGGGGAACCGATGTTACCGGGGTTGATGCGGATCTTGTCGATCCCCTGCTCCGCCGCCTCCAGGGCCAGACGGTAGTCAAAGTGGATATCCGCCACCAGCGGCACCGGACTGCCCGCCTTCAGCACGCCAACGGCCTTGGCCGCGGCTATATCCGGCACCGCCACCCGCACGATATCGCACCCAGCCGCGGCCAGCGCCCGGATCTGAGCCAGGGTGGCCTCCACGTCGTGGGTGGGGGTATTGGTCATGGACTGGATGGAAACGGGGGCGCCCCCGCCGATGGGGACGCCTCCTACGTTGATCTGTCTGCTCATGTTGTGCACCTGCCTATGCGAAAATATTCCAGACGTCATGGAGGGCCACCACCGCCATCAGCGCCAGCAGCACCACAAACGCCCCGGCATGGACGTAACCCTCGTACCGCTCCGGGATCCGGCGGCGGCTCACCGCGTAGACCAAGCCGTTCAGCAGGACAAAAAACACACGCCCGCCGTCCAATGCGGGGATGGGCAGCATATTCATCACCGCCAGGTTGACGGCGATGAGCGCCATGAAATAGAACACATTCTGCACACCCATGGACACCGTCTCCGACTGGGCGCCTACCTCAGACACCACGTCCACCACACCTATGACACCGGACAGTTCGGACACCGCCACCCGGCCCGTTACCAGATCGCCCAGGCTCATCCAGACGAGGCGCACAAAGTCAAAGGTCTGGGCACAGCCCTGGCGGATGCGCTCGGGAATGGACAGGTCATCCACCTGCCCGAAGATCAGGCCAAATCCGCGATACCTGGCATTCCCAAGCTCATATTCGTAACGGCCCATGGGGAAGTCCTTCAGGGCAATGCGCTTCCCCTCCCGCTCCACAACCAGGTCCACACCCTCGCCGTCGTTGCGGGAGAGGTAGGTCTGCACATCGGCATACAGCCAGATGCCGTGACCGTCCACGCTGACAATGCGGTCGCCCACCATGAGACCATCCGCCCCCTCATGCTGAAAACCGTCGGCAAACTGAGTGATCACCGGTACCCGGGCCTGGGTAATGCCCAAAAACAGCACCACCGTGATCACCAGTCCCAGCACCAAATTCATAAAGGAACCGGCACACAGGATGATAATCTTCTTCCATCCCGCCTGCCGGGCAAAGGCCCTGGGATCCCCGGTATCCTCATCCTCCCCCTCCATAGCACAATAGCCGCCAATGGGAAATGCGCGAAGGGCATAAAGGGTTTCTCCTTTCTGCCTGCTCCACAGGGCAGGGCCCATGCCGATGGCAAACTCATTGACCTTCACCCCCAGCAGCTTGGCGGTGAAGAAATGCCCAAACTCGTGGATGGCAATCATCACGCCAAACAACAGAACCGCCAACAGAATATAAAGAAATCTATCCAAAACGTGTCACCTCACAGCTTCATAGACCGCCGCGCGAGCGGCACGGTCAGCTTCAAAAATATCGGCCAGCGCGGGGTTTTCCCTCGACACGACCCGTTCCAGCGCCCGTTCCACCAGCCGGGGAATGTCCAGAAAACCGATTTTGTCCTCCAAAAACAGGGCCACCGCCGCCTCATTTGCCCCGTTCAGAATGGCGGTGGACGTACCGCCATGCTCCGCGCACTCCAGCGCCAGACCCAGGCAGCGGAAGGTGTCCGGGTCTGGCTTCTGGAAGGTCAGCGGCGGACAAGACAGCAGATCCAGCGGCTTGGCAGGGCCTGACGTCCGCTCCGGCCAGGTGAGGGCGTACTGGATGGGCAGACACATATCCGCGCTGCCAAGTTGAGCCAGAATGGCCCCGTCCTCAAACTCCACCAGGGAGTGGACAATGCTCTCCCGATGCACCACGATCTGGATGCGCTCGGGAGGCATGGCATACAGCCGCATAGCCTCAATAAACTCCAGCCCCTTGTTCATCAGCGTCGCGGAGTCGATGGTGATTTTGGCCCCCATGGCCCAGTTTGGGTGCTTCAGTGCCTGCTCACGGGTGACAGGAAAAAGTTCTTCCCGGCTTTTTCCGTAGAATGGCCCGCCGGAGGCGGTGATGATCAGCCGGCGCACCTCGCCCCGGTTTCTGCACCCTTGCAGGCACTGAAAGATGGCGGAGTGCTCCGAATCCACCGGGATGATCTCCGCCCCTTTTTCCCTGGCCCGGGCCATCACCAGCTCCCCGGCGCACACCAGCGTCTCCTTGTTGGCCAGGGCGATGCGCTTCCCACCGTCAATGGCGGCAAGGGTGGGCCGTAATCCCGCTACCCCCACGATGGCGGTGACCACCGTGTCCGCCTCGGGCAGGGACGCCGCCTCCAGCAGCCCCCCCTGCCCCGACAGCACCTTAACGCCGGTGTCCGCCAGCCGCAGGCGCAGATGGTTGGCGGCGTTTTCGTCCACCGCCACCGCCAGCTTGGGGCGGAACTTCCGGGCCTGCTCCTCAGCCAGATCCACACTTTTGTTCACCGTGATGGCGGCCACCTCGTGCCCGCATACCTCGGCCACCTTCAGCGTCTGCCGCCCGATGGAGCCGCTGGATCCTAAAATTGAAATCGTCCGTTTCATAGCGCCGCCTCTAAAAACACGGGCAGGCACTGCACGATGAACAGCACCACCGGCCCGCAAAACATCATACTGTCAAACCGGTCCAGCATTCCGCCGTGACCGGGCAGCAGATTGCCAAAATCCTTCACGCCATACTGGCGCTTTACAAAAGAAAATGCCAAATCGCCCACCTCGGTGGCCAGCGCCCCAAACAGCCCGCACAGCGCCAGGGACAGCAGGTTCGCCGGCATCCGGGCGATCTCGCCCACCACCAGCCCATAGAGGACGGCGAATACGATCCCCGATACAAAGCCGCCGATGTAGCCCTCCACACTTTTGTTTGGGCTCACCTTGGTCACACCCCGGTGCCTGCCCAGGAACATCCCGGCAAAATAGGCCCCGCCATCGGTGACAAAGGTCAGCAGCACCGCGAACAGCACCAGATATTTTCCGTACTCCATGCAGCGCAGCTCCACCAGCGCAGCCAGCGCCAGTGGGATGATCACCCCGCCGAACAGGCACACCAGCACATGGAAAAAGCCCAGCGGGGCGCTGTACCCGTCGTAGGCCCGGATGGCGCACCAGAAGCACACCGCCGTCACCACAAAGGCGCACAGGTTCACGTAGGCCGTGCCCAGCCCCGCCCAGCTGCCCAAGGGCAGCGCTGCGGCGGACAAAACCGTCACAATCTGCATCGGAAGATTCAGCCCGCCTTCCCCTGTAGCCCGCATCAGCTCATAGGAAGCCGCCGCAGAGATAAAGCACACCACCGCCGTCCAGGCGATGGAGGGCAGGAACAGCATTACCGCCAGCAGAAGCGGTACAAAAATGACCGCCACAAGAATCCGTTTCGCCATGTTACACACCTCCATACCGCCGGGATCGGCCCTGATAGGACGCAAGCGCCTGCAAGAAGTCCGCCTTGGTAAAGTCGGGCCACAGGACGTCCGTCACATAAAACTCTGCGTAGGCGGCCTGCCACAGCAGGAAATTGGACAGGCGCATCTCCCCGCTGGGCCGGATAATCAGGTCGGGATCGGGCACACCGGCGGAATAGAGATAATCGCCGAACGCCTTCTCGGTGAGATGGGCCGGATCCGCCCCGCCCTCTACACAGTCCAGGGCAAAGGCTTTCGCCGCCCGCACCAGCTCGTCCCGGCCCCCGTAATTCAGGCAGATATTCACCTGGCAGCCGTCATAGCCCTTGGAAATCTCCTCTGTCTCCCGGCACAGCGCCTGGAGATGGGGGGCCAGCGGGGAGAGATCCCCAAAAAAGGCCATTTTCACCTTGTCTTTTGCCATGGTATCAATAGCCTCGTGGAGGTATTTTTCCAGCAGCTTCATAATGGAAGCCACTTCGTCCTCCGGCCGCTTCCAGTTCTCGGTGGAAAAGGCGTATACCGTCAGGTAGTCCAGCCCCAGCTCTTTAGCGAAGGTAGCAATGGTGCGGAAGGTCTCCGCCCCGGCGGCATGGCCCGCCTTCCGGGGCAGGCCCCGCTTTTTTGCCCAGCGCCCGTTGCCGTCCATAATGATGGCCACGTGGCGGGGCAGACGCTCCAAATCCACCTGGGGAGCCTCAGTCTCCCGGCGGCGAAAGAATGCCATACACATCCATCCTAACTTTATTGATAGTGTTGACAAAAAAGAACCCCATCATAACGGGGAAAACAGCACACAAGCGGGGCGCGCCCCGCTTGCGGCTATGCTTCCGTTTTCGTGGATCAGACAGCCATCAATTCCTTTTCCTTGGCGGCGGTGAGGGCGTCGATCTCCTTGCAGCGCTTGTCCGTCAGTTCCTGGAGCTCCTTCTCGTCCTCTTTGCGGTCGTCCTCGGTAATCTCCGACTTCTTCTCCAGGGCTTTGAGCTTGTCCATGGCGTCCCGGCGGATGTTGCGGATGGCCACCTTGCCGTTCTCGCCGTACTTGCGCACCTGTTTAGTCAGCTCCACGCGGCGCTCCTCGGTGAGCTGGGGGAAGGACAGGCGGATCACCCGCCCGTCGTTCTGGGGGTTGATGCCCAGATCGGAGGACTGGATGGCCTTTTCAATGGCCTTGAGGATGCTGGCATCCCAGGGCTGAATCTGGAGGGTGCGGGGGTCGGGTGTGGAGATGCTGGCCACCTGCTGGATGGGAGTGGGAGTGCCGTAGTACTCCACCTGGATACGGTCCAGCACGCCGGCGTTGGCCCGTCCCGCACGGACACTGGCAAAGTCGCCCTTCACCGATTCGACGGTTTTGCCCATCTTCTCATCGTAGCCCTTGCAGAAATCGTTCATTTTACTTCCTCCTTCACAATGGTGCCGATCTTCTCCCCGTGAACCACCCGGAGGATATTCTCCGGATCCTTCAGTGCAAAGAGGATGATCGGGATATTGTTGTCCATACACAGCGAGGTCGCGGTGGAGTCCATCACCCCCAGGTGGTTGGCCAGCACATCGTCATAGCTGATGCTGTCATACTTCACCGCCGCAGGGTCCTTCAGCGGATCGGCACTATACACGCCGTCCACGTTCTTTGCCAGCAGGATGATGTCCGCGCCGATTTCCGCCGCTCGGAGCACCGCCGCGGTGTCGGTGGAGAAGAAGGGGCTGCCGGTGCCGCAGCCGAAGATGACCACCCTGCCCTTCTCCAAGTGCCGGACAGCCCGGGAGCGGATGTAGGGCTCGGCAATGGACTTCATCTCAATGGCGGTCTGCACCCGCACGTCCACACCCTTGTTTTCCAGCACGTCGGCCAGCGCCAGACAGTTGATAGAGGTGGCCAGCATCCCCATATGGTCGGCACGGGTGCGGTTGCTCATGCCCCGGCCGTCCTTCAGGCCCCGCCAGAAGTTGCCGCCGCCCACGACGATGCCCACCTGGGCGCCCTCCCGGGCGCAGCGGGCCACCACATCGCACACCTTTTCAATGACGTCAAAGTCCAGCCCCCGGCCGGCCTCGCCCCCCAGGGCTTCGCCGCTCACCTTTAAAAGGACTCGCTTATACTTCAATTCGCTCATTCCAGCCATCACGCTCCGTTCCAGATTTTTTCATGTGCCCCCATTTTATCAAAAAACCTTCCATTTGCATAGGGGCAAATTGAAAATTTTCCGTGTATTTTCCCATATGCCTTTTTCCGCTGCCGCGCATAGCGTCCCAAGCCCTCTTCATACATTGATACAGAATGTGGAAGGAGGGTATACTATGGTCTGCCGCATCGCAGAGCTGCAATATAAGGAGGTCATCGACATCTCCGACGGCACCCGGTATGGGTTCGTGGAGGATGTGGAGCTGGATCCGGATCGGGGCGCCATTGAGAGCATCGTGGTGGGGGGGCGGGCCCGGTGCTTCGGCCTGCTGGGCCGGGAGCCGGATCAGGTGTTCCCCTGGCCGTCCGTCAAGCGCTTTGGGGAGGATATTATTTTAGTGGAGGGCAAATCCCGCACCAGCCGGGAGCGGGGGCGGCGGTCACGCTAACGAATTTTTCTGAAAAAAGCAAAAAAACACTTGCGTTTCCAACGGACACATGATAAAATGTCCAGGCAATCCGCACGAGAGCCGATTTTTCGCCCGGTGCCCTGCTTACAGGGTGGGCGGGAAAAATGACGCTCCCGGAGGTAAAAAACCAATTTTAGGAGGAAAAAACAATGGCAGTCGTATCTATGAAGCAGCTTTTGGAGGCCGGTGTCCACTTCGGCCACCAGACCCGCCGGTGGAACCCCAAGATGGCCACCTACATCTACAC
>CAJTVM010000031.1 GCA_910579595.1 uncultured Oscillospiraceae bacterium | reverse complement strand
TGGCAATCGGGGAACTGTGACGTATGTGCGAATATATTATAGCGGAGGATTTCAAGATGGACAAGTACATTTTTGACGAAAGCAACGGCCTGTGGTATGAACTGATTGGCGACTACTATTTCCCCTGTCTGACCGTACCCGCTGAAGAAGAACAGCCTGTCGGCATATGGGGGCAACGGCACCTGCGGTACATCAAGGAATACCGCAAGGCCCGCTATGCCAGCTTGTTACTCGACGGCAGGCTGAACAGCTACCTTGCCGATATTGACCAGCAGGCACAGGAACGGTTGGACACTATCATTGAGCAGATGGCCCTGTCCCAAGGCATTACCGAGGCGCTGAAAGCTGCCGACCAAATGGCCTGGGTGAAAAGGATGAACAACATTCGTTCTGGGGCAGCAGAGGTTGTAAATATAGAGATAATCTATACATAAGCAGGGGGCCCAGAGACTGCAATAGTCTCTGGGCCCCCTGACCCGTTTATCGATTCAGTAAGTCAAAAATCCGGTTACAGACACCTTGTAGGAGCTTGCGTTTTCTACGCAGAAGTAATAAGTGCCCCGTGCGGTGATGGAAAAATTATGATTCACAGAGCCACTGCCCGCTGTCACATAGCGGTAATTTCCATTGGTATCAACAATACCAACCCGCACATTCCCAGATGCTGGGGAAACCGCTACATTAATATTTATGGTCTGCCCAGCCTCCATGCTAAGAGCCTTGTTATAAATTTTCCCTTGGCCGGAAGCGACATCTACGGAAATAGAATCAAAGGCCCTGGAAGTTGAATCAACCGGTTCTATTTTCGAGAATGTCGAAATATCAACTGTAGCGGTATGTTCTACCGCTTCTCCAGCAATCGGCATTGCAACAGATTCCTCCACCCTTTGTGTTACCATCGAAGAGCCAGAAATGCCTTCAAGGGAATATGTCATATTGGAATCCGCTTCAGAGCTGTCAACGACATTTGTGGCCAGTGCAGAAGTGGCCAGACAGCCTACAATAAGGGCAATGGCAAGCACCAGCCCCAGCAGGGAGCGGGACTTCTTATTAGAGTTTAACATAGTAGAAATTCTCCTTTTGAGTTTGTATCGGCATGAGGCAAATGAAACATACAGTTTCGGCCCCATATACCGAGAGGTTGGAGCGTAATCGATCAGAAGGCGGCCATATTCTTTGCGTTGGTCACGGTCAAGGGAACTGACGACATACTCGTCACAGGAGGTTTCCAGCCAGCGGCTAAAATCCCGATTCAATAGATAGACGATGGGATTGAACCAGTGAATACACCGCACCATCAATACCAGCAGTTTCTTCCACAAATCCTTTCGCCGGAAGTGCGTCAGCTCATGCGCCAGGATAAACCGGGCGTCGCTGTCTGGCACTTGCTCTGAGGGCAGTAAAATCGTTGGGTGGAAAAATCCGACCAGCATAGGGCTTTGCGCCAAGGGCGAGGCCAGCAGACGAACTTCGCTGTCAATTCCAGCGAGACGGGCTTCCTCTGCGGCAATCTGCTGAAGGCGGCTGTTTGCCCTGTTGCTCACCGGCTCGATCAGGCGGCGGTAGCGCAGAAGCCTCCAAACATTCCAGAGAACAAGGCCAACAGCCACCCAAAGCCACAAAAGTGCGGCCCATTCAATCACTGTCCCCCAGCCAATCCTGGCATTTGACAGCGGCTGTGGGGATAACATATCCACACCAGCCGGAGAAACCGGCAGGAACGCCGGTTCAGACCCGTTGCCAGCCGAAATAGCAGGAGATGGGACGCTGTAAGGAACCGGGATAAGCGCCCACAGTCTGTAGACAGGCAGAACAAACAATAGGGATACCGCTACGATGCCATGATAGCGCCAGCTTTGGCTTAAACGATTGCCACTGGCTGCCGCCAGCAATTTCAGCAGGATATAGCCGGTACTGCCCACAACACTAAGCCGAATGATGGCAAAAAACAGATTCACAGCCATTTCATGTCTCCTTGTCCAGCCACGCCCTCAGTTCCTCGCGGTCTTTCGAGGAGAGCGGCGTATCGCCGCAGAGTGCGGCAAAGAACTTTGTCACCGACCCCTGGTACATGGTGTCCAGTAGCTCTTGAGCAAGGCTTTGCTTATATGCCGCCCGCGTTTGGATTGGATGATAATAGGGAACCCGCCCCCTGCGAACGGAAGCCACCAGCCCCTTTTGACTGAGCCGAGATAAAAACGTGGCCAGCGTAGGAGCCTTCCAGACCTTACCCCGTTGTTCGGCAAAATAGTCTATCAACTCAGCCGCTGACATGGGAGCTTCGGAGTTCCACAGCACCTCCATAATTTCAGATTCCGTTTCAGACATTTTTCTGGATCGATCCATATGGTTACCCTCCTATCCCAGTGCGTCCACTGTGGATAAGCCAATCCTACTACAAGAATATAGAAATGTCAAGCGTTATTTTTATATCGGCGTAGAAATATAGATAACCCGTGCAGCAAACAACTGCACGGGTTAATGTCATCTGCTGTCCCTGTCAACGGCCCTCCTGCGTGGCTGTGGCTGCTGTCGCTTGCCCTCGTCCTGCAACCGACGCAGCCGTTCCCGGACGCTTTTCGATTCCGGGGGCCGCTCTTTTACGGCGGGCCGCTGGCACTCCTGCGCCTTCCGCTCCCACTCAGCCATCTCCCGGTTATACTGGCTGACAACGGCCTCGGCCTTGCGGTAGGTGGCCGTAAACGTCTGCACATCGGGATAACCCTCCGTTTGGACGATGGAGGGAAGCGCATCCAGCCTGTGGCCGATTTCCTGTTCCGTCCGCTGTATCTGCCCAGCAATGTCTTTGCGCTCCTTAACCCTAAAGATACCTGTGGCGGCGGCAAGCTGCTGTTTCAAGTCGGACAGCACATCCTCCTGCAAATATCGGATGCCTTTGGCTTCGTCTTGCACCTTTATCATTAAACCTCGCATAGCCTGGAACTCCGTCATATCAATGTCCAGTGTGGGCTTCGGCGGTATCGCCCGCTGGCGGATCACCCCTTGCAAGAAGTCCTTTGCCTTGCCCACGATGGCCCGGAACAGGTGGGGAAACCACCCGTCCTGGTGGATGGACTGCCGCACCTTCTCGTGTATCTCAACCTGTTTGACCTCCAATATCTCCGCCTCGGAAATGCCCGTCAGGAGCGCCATGTCCGCCGTTCGGTTCCACTCCTGACGGGCGGCGTTGTCCGCCCTGATTTCCTCCGCTTTGGGATTGTTCTTGCCTATCTTTTTGGTGGGTAGATATACGCTCTGCGGGTCAAACACCTTTAGCTGCTGTTCCGGGTCTGAGATATAGCGGTTGATAAGGCCGGTATAGAACTCCTTGACCTCGGCCACAAAGCCCTCCTGCTTGAAGCGGGCGTCCTTAACGCTGAACATATGGCTCTCGTAGACCTCGCCCTTTTTAATAACGGTGCAGCCGGGGCGTATCTGCCCGTCCTCCCCAGTGATCTCCTTCTTGGTGCGGACGTGCTTCCCTGTCTCGTCATAGAACATACTCCGGGTAGCGACCTTGACCACCGGCTCCGGGAGCAACCGCCGTTCACTGAAAATCAGGTGGATGTGGTAGTTGGTTTTGGCCTTGTTGTGGTGCAGGCCGGACACACACTCCACGTTGTACCGCCTTTGAAATTCCTCCGTGAACTTTGCCAGAACCCGCTGCGGGTCATAGCGAGTGAACTTCTCTGGCAGGGCGATGATGAACTCCCGCGCCTCAATGCACGTCCCCTCGGTGCCGCTCCGCTTGAACTCCTGCTGGTTTTCCCTTGCAAGGGAAGTCCAAAAGGCGGCGTCGGCGGTGTGATAGGTGGCGTATAGATTTTCTTGTCTGGCAGGGCTGGTGACATAGGAAATGCGGCCTTTGACATTGGACAGCTTCGACATCTGGATGAAGCTGTGACGTGTCATGCTCCCGTCCTTTCTTCGGCTGTGTCAGCCGGTGCGTAGAGCGGCAGCGGAACGCAAGGACGGTTTGGGGCAGTCCGCCGCTGTGCAGACTGCCCCAAACCGCACCGCCGCGCCAGCGGCGGCAGCCCCCGGCAGGGCGAAATACACAGAGTACAAACCAAAGGTTTGTGCGATGGGTGTATTTCGCTCTCAAACGGCGAGGCCTTTGTGGTGGCGTTCGCTCCGCTCACGCCCTTTTGATTGGCCCTCATCACTCCACGCCCCGCACATCGTCCCTGACCAGCAGGTTCCGCCCCTGATTGGCGGTCATGAACCGCTCCAGTGTGTCGCTGCGGATGATGGTCTTGCGCCCGACCTTGAGAACGGGCAGCTTTCTCCACTCTACCAGCTTCCGCATGGTGTTGCGTCCGATGCCGCTGCACTCGGCGGCTTCCTCGATTGTCATACCCATTTTAATCGTTGACATTGATATCAACCTCCCTTGATAAACTCATTTCGCAACTCCTGACGCTTTATTATAATCAACTTACCGCCACTTGTCAACTCATTTTAAGAGTGTCCTATAAAATAATTCGAAAAATAGGGTTGCAAATTAAATTCAATTATGTTATACTGACACTTGAAAGGAGGCCGAGCTAATGGATAAAGACATAGCCTTTACCCCAAAGCAGGTCGGGCAGCGCATTAAGGAGCGCCGGAACGAGATCAACATCTCCATGCCGGAACTGGGCAGGCGGGTAGGGGTAAACAAGTCCACCATCCAGCGATACGAGACAGACGGGGTAGACCCCAAGCGCACCATGATTATCAACGGACTGGCGGACGCGCTTCTCACCACCCCCGAATGGCTGACAGGGCTATCCGATGAAAAGGAGTACAACTCCAAGACCCTGTGCCAGACGGATATTGAGAAGCACATAGCGGCCTATCTGGACGAACTGACAACCAACGTCCAGGGCGAACCTCACCAACAGCTTTTGACCACCTTCCTCGGTCAGATTGTAGACCTCTATTCCGTGTTCTGCGTTTACTTTTCCAGGGCGATGGCCGAGGCAGACCACATCGCCGAGGACGAGGGCCTGAAAAAGTCCCTGATGCGCTACGCCATTGAGTCCGGGGCCATAATCGAAAAGGTCTACCGCCGGGAGATGGAAACGCCGGTGGAGGATATGAAGCGGTTCATGGACGGGCTTCTACACATCTATGACGAGGGACGCACCAAAATGAAGATAGGCGATCTGCTGGATATGAGCAGCGAGGCCCGTGAACGGCTGAACGGGCAGAATTGATCCGTGGCACCTTGACAACAAAATATGCCGGTTGAACACCAACCGACAGAAATGATGGAACGCACATCATACGTCACAGTTCCGATTGCCACGGATAGAAAGGAGTATTTTATCAATGGCAAAAGGTTCTGTACGCAAAAAAGGTAAAAAGTGGTACTATCGCTTCTATATTGAGGACGAGAGCGGGAATCGGGTGCAGAAGGAGTACCCCGGCACCGAGAGCAAGTCCGAGACGGAAGCCCTGCTCCGCAGGGCGATGGAGGACTATGAGGAAAAACGGTTTGTTGCAAAAGCGGAAAACATCACTGTGGGCGATATGCTGGATATGTGGGTGGAGGAAGAATTGAAGCCCGGTACATTGAGCAACGGCACAGTGATGGCCTACCAAGGGACAGTAAACCGTATCAAGCGGCACCCCCTGGGCAAGCGGAAGCTGAAAACCGTCACCGCCGACCATCTGCAAGCTTTCATCGACTTTATGAGCTACGGCGGCGCCAATCCCGATGGCACAACCTCTCCGCCCATGAGCCGGGGCTATATGCTCCAATTCTCGGCGGTGCTGCAAAACTCGTTCCGCTTTGCCGTGTTTCCGAAACGGCTTATCACGTTCAATCCGATGCAGTATGTGAAGCTGCGGGGACGGAAACAGGAGGCGGACATTTTCTCCGAGGACATGGGGGACGCTGTTACGGTGCCCACCATCAGCTACGAGCAGTTCCGGGCGTTGGAGGACTTTTTGAAAGAGAAGGACAACCCGGCCCTGCTGCCCATCCAGATTGCCTATTACACCGGGCTGCGAATTGGCGAGGTCTGCGCCCTCACCTGGAAGGACATCAACCTGGACGAGCAGTATCTGACGGTGCGGCGGAGCATTCGCTACAACGGGGCGAGGCACAAGACGGAAATTGGAGCCACCAAGCGGAAGAAAGTCCGTACTGTGGACTTCTGCGACACGCTGGCGGCAATCCTCAAAGCGGCCAAGAGGGAACAGAGCAAAAACCGCCTGCGCTATGGTGAGTTCTACCGCCTCAACTACTACGCCGAGGTCAGGGAAAAAGACCGTACCTATTACGAGGTCTACACCTTGCCAAGGACGGAGGAAGCGCCGGAGGGGTACAAAGAGATTGCTTTTGTCTGTCTCCGGCCTGACGGGGCCATTGAGACACCGAGTACGGTAAGCATCATGTGCCGCAAGGCAAAGGAGAAGGTGGAGGGCTTGGCGGACTTTCATTTCCATATGCTCCGTCACACCTTCACGAGCAACCTCCTATCCAATGGGGCCGCTCCCAAGGACGTGCAGGAACTGCTGGGGCACTCGGATGTCAGTACCACGATGAACATTTACGCACACTCTACGAGGGAAGCGAAACGCAACTCCGCCCGACTGCTGGATAAGGTGGTCAACGGGGAGTAAAAAACTTTCCCTTGTTTCAGCCCGTAAGGGAAAAAACAAGGGAAAGTACATACGGTTTGAAGGTTTGACAAGCGGAAACGCCTGATATTACAAGGGTTTTTAAGGGGAAGAACAATAAATTCCGATTTGTCTGAATGGTAGCAAACCCAGCCGGGGCGGTCAAGGTTAAAGTGCATGGCGCTTTCAGCGCCAACCTTGACCGCCCCGCCCACATCAATCCATCAATCAATCTACGCTGAAAAAGAACGGGGTGAAGGTGGTGTCCGCCGCCGAAGTCATTTCCGACGGAGCCGAGGGCATCATTTTGGAGAGCGTGTTGGAGGGGTACGCCGAATGCTATTCCGCCGACCTGCCCGAAAAGGTGGTGCGGGGCATGACGGAGAACGCCCTCAAATCCAAGTACAACGGCGGCACCCTGCCCATCGGCTATACCATCGACAGTGAGCAGTATTTCCAGCTTGACCCGTTGACCGCCCCCTTTGTGCTGGAAGCCTTTCAGCAGTATGACGAGGGGGCCACCATGAAGGAAATCCGGGACTATCTAAACCAGCATGGCGTGAAGAACACACGGGGCCAGCCCTTGACCTACAACAGCATACAGCACCTTTTGAACAACCGCCGTTACATCGGGGAGTACACCTACCGGGACATTGTGGTGCCGGAGGGTATACCTGCCATTGTCCCCCAAGACCTCTTTGACCGGGTACAGGAACGGCTGGCGAAGAACAAGAAAGCCCCGGCCCGTCACAAGGCCGAGGACGATTACCTGCTGACCACCAAGCTGTTCTGCGGGTACTGCGGGGCCTATCTCTGCGGCGAGAGCGGCACCAGCAAAACCGGCAGGTTTCGATAAGAAATCTGCCGGCTTTCCTAACGCTCCAATCAACCGCTCCCCTGCCGGACCAATCACCCCAACAGGAATTCCCCCACGTGCTCCATGGCCTCGCCCGCCTTTTTGATGGGCATCATCTGGAATACGTGCCACATCTCCGTCCACTCCTCCAGCCGGCACAGCGCCCCGGTGGCCCGCATCCGGTCCCTGAGCCGCTCGGCGTCGGAATACAGCAGTTCGTTGCTCCCCACCTGGATCAGCGTGGGGGGGAAGCCCGTAAAGTCGCCGAACAGGGGAGATAGCATGGGATCCTTCAGATCAGCTCCCCCGGCGTAGGCCGTGCGCACCGCCTGGACATACTCCATGGTGATGGTGGGATCCAGCTCGGCCCGTTGGGTATAGGATTCCCCACTGGCGGTCATATCCGTCCACGGGGAGAACAGCACCAGCCGCGCGGGGAGCTGCCGGCCCTCCGCCTTCAGCCGGTGCAGCAGCACCAGCGCCAGGTTGCCCCCGGCGGAATCCCCCGCCACCACGATGTCCCTGGCCCCATAGCCCTGGTGCATCAGGTAGTCCCACACCCGGACCGCGTCGTCCACCGCCGCCGGGTAGGGGTGCTCCGGGGCCAGGCGGTATTCAAAACACAGGGTTTCCCGGCCCGAGGCGTGGCACAGCTTAGCGGCCAGCGGGCGGGAATAGCCCAGGCTGCCGCTGGTGTAGCCGCCCCCGTGGCAGTACAGGATGATCTGGTGGGGATTGTGGCCCCAGTCGGGCCGGATCCAAGCGGCTTTCATGCCCTGCAAATCAAAGGGCTCCCAGCGCAGCCCAATCATGGGCGCGGCCAGCCGCCCCAGAATATCCTGGGCCGTGCGCTGGCGGGCCAGATCCTCCGGCGCCATGGATTCCGCGCCGCTGACGGAGTGGATGGCCTTGAGGGCGCGCATCATCCTCGTGAGCTGTTTTTCGTCCGAAAGTTCTTTTTTCGACTTCGCTTTTTTGAAGTGGAGCAGCGCCGGTTTGCGTTCCATGCCGATTCCCCCATGTATGTTCTGTGCCCCATTGTAGCATGGATTGCCGGGTTTTTCAACGCCGGCAAACGCCGTCCTTGTGCTTTCCCCCTGGCTGTGGTACACTGTAGTAAAGAGGACGGGGGGGACGCTCGTGCCGCAGGAACAGGATTGGTACCGGCTGGACAACGCAGGCGTGCTCTACGCCGCGCTGAAAAAGGAAAAATACGCCCCGGTCTACCGCTTTTCCGCGGTGATGACGGAGCGGGTGGATCCCGCCGCCCTCCAGCGGGCGGTGGACCGCACCATGCCCCGGTTCCCCAGCTTCCGGGTGCGCATCCGCAAGGGGGCCTTCTGGTGCTACTTTGAGCCCAACCGCAAGCCCGGCCCCTTTGTCCGGCCCGATATCGCCAACCCCTGCCAGCCCATGCGGGACCGGGAGGACAACGACTGGCTGATCCGATTCTATTACTACGAAAGCCGCATCTCCTTTGAGGCGTTCCACGCCATTTCCGATGGGAGCGGGGCGCTGGCCTTCTTCCGGACGGTGCTGGCGGAGTACCTCCGGGAGCGGGGGGTGGACGTCCCCCCGGATCCCCTGATTCTGGACGTGGCCCAGCCGCCCAGGCCGGAGGAGCTGGAGGACGCCTACGGCCGGTACGCCGGGAAGCGGGTGCTCCGGGGCGGGTGGCAGAAAACCGCCTACGCCAACACCAGCCCCCCGGAGCCGTTCTATACCTTGAATGTCACCATGGGGCTGATGTCCGTGGCGGCGGTCAAGGCCAAGGCCAGGGAGCACAACGCCACCATTACAGAGTATTTGACGGCGGTGCTGCTGCTGTCCCTGCTGGAAAAGCAGCGCGGGGAGCGCCCCTTCCGGGAAAAGCCGGTGGCCCTGGCCATCCCGGTGAATTTGAGGGGCTGGTTCCCCTCGGAGACCCTGCGGAATTTCATGCTGACCCTGCGGCCCTGTGTGGATCCCACCCTGGGGGAGTACGGGTTGGACGATCTGATCCGGTACGTCCACCATTTTATGGGGCTGTCCCTGAGCCGCCCGGAAATGCGGGCCGCCGTCAGCGGGAACGTGCAATTTACCCGTAACCGTCTTTTACAGCTCATCCCGCTGTTCCTGAAAAAGCCTATCATGGCCTTTTCCTACCAGCTGGTGGCGGTCCGGCCCTATACCGCCACCTTTACCAACCCGGGAGCCGTCCGCCTGCCGCCCTCCATGGCCCCCCACATCCGGCGCATGGAGGTGATCCTGGGCCAGGCCACCCGGCCCTCCCCCCACTGCGCCGCCATCAGCTGCGGGGATGTGCTGGAGGTGACCTTCGCGGGCACCGGCGCATCCAGCGAGACGGAGCGGCTGTTTTTCACCCACCTGGTCCGGCAGGGCGTCCCGGTGAAGGTGATTTCCAACAGGAAGGAGGGGACGTAATGTCCTATTGTGTCAACTGCGGCGTGGAGCTGGACAGCACGGCGTCCTTCTGCCCCCTGTGCCGGACGCCGGTGCGCAACCCCGGGCAGCCGGTGGACCGGGACAGCCCCGCCCCCTTCCCCACGGAGCTGGGCAAGGTCTCCCTGGCGTCCCAGCGGGCGGCGGCGGTGCTGATCTCCGCCATGCTGGGCTCGGTGGCCCTGTGCAGCGCCCTGCTGAACCTGGTGCTGCTGGCCAAACACATCTGGTCCCTCTATGTGATCGGGGCCGCGGCCATGCTGTGGGTTTTTATCGTGCCGCCGCTGCTGTGGCGGAAGCTTCCGCTGCCGGCCATCACGCTGCTGGACTCCGGGGCCATCGGGCTTTACGTGCTGCTGATTGCCTGGGAGCTGGACGGGCTGGACTGGTATGTCCATCTGGCGCTGCCGGCGGTGGTTCTGCTGGGGCTGCTCCTGCTGGCCCAGGTGCTGCTGTTCCGGAAGGGGCGGCGGAGCATCCTGGCCACCATCGCGGTGGTCATCGCCAGCGCGGCAATTTTTGTGGTGGGGCTGGAGCTTCTGGGGGATCTGTATTTCCACGCGGCATGGGGGCCGTCCTGGTCGCTGGTGGTGCTCATCATTGCCGGGGCCATGGAGATCCCGCTGATGGTGGTGCGCTGGGTGCCAGACCTCCGGAAGGAGGTCCGGCGGCGTTTCCATATGTGAGCCGCGCCTCCGCTTGAGGATAGTATAGTTAGAACCTGTATTCACAGCCGGAACCGCCGGATGGGCGAGGGGGGTTCCCGTCAGGCAAGGCAAATTTTCGCAGGAATCATTGCGTTTATTTCAAGAAAATTTAACGCGGCATGGCGGGAAAAGACCCGGCCAGACGGTGAATCGAGGTTGTGAATACAGGTTCTTAAAGTTGAGGCCCCGTCCGGATTCAATCCGGACGGGGCCCGGCATTTGTTTGGCGGGTTTTGCGGGAACCTCGGGGCGGCGGGCTTCAATCAGCCCCTGTTGGCGCGCCTGAGATAGACTGCGCAGGCGCACCAATCGTCCCCGCACGTCCAGGCCAGCCTCCGGCCCGTGAGGGAAACCGCGCCGTCCACGCCGTAGACGGCGTCCACCTCGTACTCCGTGTCCCCGGGCAGTGTTGCCTCCATGGCGCCGCCGGCATCCGCAAAGCGGTGGAATACGCACAGCGCGCCATCCTGACCAACCCGGAGGATCCCCTGCCACCCGGTGGGATGGCGGTAGCTGCCGGGGGTGGAGCCGTACCAATAGCTCTGCCCGTCCCGGATCACGGGTGCGGCCTTCCGGTACATGGCAATTCCGGCGTCAATCGCCTCCCATTGCCGGGGGGACAGTCCGGTCACGTCTCCGGATACGCACATACGTCCCAGCAGGGTGGCGGCCAGGGAGTACACAATCCGCCGGGGGGTATCCGTCTTGCGGATCACCGCCCAGATCTGGCTCTGCCGGGGGAGCATCACCCGGTGGAGGTTGGCGGCGATGATGGGGATCTCCAAACACTCGTGGGCGTCGGAGAAGGAGGACATGGCCGTGGCCGCCAGCATTTTCGGCTCCAGTTTGTGCCCGCCGGAGGCGCAGTTTTCCACAACCAGGCCGGGGATTTCCCGTTTCATCTGCTCCACAAAGGCAAAGGAAGCCTCCATGTTCCGCCGCAGCCCCTCCCCCAGGGATTCGCAGCCGTCGCAGCCCGGGCCAATGCTGTCGTTGTAATCCATTTTCACGTAGCCGAAGCCGTACCGCTTCAGCGTCCCGATCACCCGCTCCGACAGGTATTTCCGCACCCACGGGTCGCGCATATCCCAGAACCGGCGCATGGAGGTGGTCAGCGGCGCGCCGTCCCGCTTCAATAGGTGCTCTGTATTCTGATACGCCTGGGACGCCCGGCCAACGTTGTCGATCTCAAACCAGATGCCCGGCGCCATGCCCTCGTCCCGGATGGCCTGTACCGTTTTTTCCAGCCCGCCGGGGAACAGGGTGGGCGAGATTTGGTAGTCCCCCATGGAGATGTCCCAGGGTACGCCGTCCGCCTTGAACCAGCCGCAGTCGATGACAAAGTAGGAGAACCCCTTCCCCCGGATGGCCTTCAAAATCCCGGCGATGTTTTCCTCGGAGGGACAGCCCCAGGTGGTGCAGTATTCGTTAAAGATGATGGGCAACTCCTGTTCGCAGTCCGGCCCTGCGTTGACGGCGGCAATCTGCCCCGAGGTCAGCCGCTGGGCGGCGGCGTCCAGGGACGTATCCCGGCACACGGTGAGGATGGCTTCCGGCGTCTCAAACGCCTCCCCGGGGGCGAGGATCTTGGCCCACTGTCCGAATTCCTGATCGGCCAGTCCGCCGGAGACGGCCAGCGCGTCATCCTTGCGGTACAGCTCCATCTGCCAGGATGCGTTGTGGGCGATCTGCGCCCCCCAGAACACATGGTTTTTGGTATCCTCCACCATCAGCCAGGGGAACCAGCGGTTTACCGGCATGGAGCCCGCCTGCCCGAACCGCTCACACCGGATGGCGTGCCCGCCCCAGGACGGCTCCAGCTGGAGCTGCTCCGCGCTGTCGCTTTGCAGCCGCCCCTCCATGCTCCAAACGCTGCGCACGCGGTGGATCATGAGGGAGCCATGGGCGTCGCCGGGGGTATAGGGGGTGATGCCCCCCAGGGAAAAGCTGGACAGCAGCTCCAGCTTCACCTCTTCGCCTGATGCGCGGAACGCTGCGCGGCTGCGCACGGTGCGTTCCCCAGCCTTCCAGGCAAGCCGGTGCGTTGCGGTGCATTGGTGCCCCGCCTGGAAGGTGGTGGAGATTGTGACGCCTCGTTCCGTGGCGTCCACCGTCTGCTCCAAGAACCTCATATGCCGGACTGACTCGCCTTGCCGGAGGGTTCCGCCCCCGGCGTAGGCCCCGGGATAGGCGTCCCCAGCCAGCTTTACCTGGATCAGGCTGTCGATTTCCTGGCGCTTGGCGTCCCGGGCCAGGGCCGGCATTCCGGCTGGCAGAAGCTGCAATTCCATGCTGCCGTTCTCGCTGTCCAGGTAGTACCGCGCCAGCATATCCCCCAGCGCAACGTCCCGATATAATTCCACTCCCATATGTGAACCCTCCGTTGTTTATCCCCGGCTCTCCCATTGATTGGATTTGCGGCCGGAGTTGGGAAAAGTTTACCAGATAATCCGCGTTAATACAAGGGGATCGCCGGGGCTCGGGGTTGAATGCCAACCACTTGACGGCAAAAAACGTCCCGCCGGGGAATTCCCGGCGGGACGCGGCGGTTATGGGATTCAGGCGAAGGGATTCTCAGTGGGATAGGGCAGGCTCCTGGGCTGGTTCCAGGCGATGTCCTGCACGCCCAGGAACTTGAACACCTCGAACAGGGCCTTGCCGTAGTGGCCGAAGGCCACCGCGCCGTGGTGGGGATAGCGCTTCTGGATCAGCACATGGCGGTAGAACCGGCCCATCTCGTGGATGGCGAACACGCCGATGCCGCCGAAGCTGCCGGTTTTGACGGGCAGCACCTCGCCCTGGGCGATGTAGGAGCGGAGGTTGCCGTCAGAATCGCACTGGAGGCGGTAGAAGGTGATGTCGGACGCGGCGATATCGCCCTCCAGGGTGCCCCGGGTGAAGTCGGGATCGCTGTCCTTCGGCTCCAGCAGGCGGTGCTGGATCAGCTGGTACTTCACGGCGCGGTCGGCGCACAGCTTGCAGGCGGGGGTGTTGCCGCAGTGGAAGCCCATGAAGGTATCGGTGAGGGCATAGTCGAACTTGCCCTTAATCTGCTCCTCCCACATCTGGGCTGGGACGGAGTTGTTGATGTCCAGCAGGGTCACGGTGTCGCCGGATACGCACATCCCGATATACTCGGACAACGCGCCGTAGATGTCCACCTCGCAGGCCACGGGGATGCCCCGGGAGGCCAGACGGGAATTCACATAGCACGGCTCGAATCCGAATTGGCTGGGGAAGGCGGGCCAGCACTTGTCGGCGAAGGCCACGTACTTCCGGGAGCCCTTGTGCTGTTCCGCCCAGTCCAGCAGGGTCAGCTCAAACTGGGCCATCCGCTCGCCCAGGTCGGGGTAGTAGCGGCCCTCGCCCATCTCCTTGGCCATGTCCTCACAGACGGCGGGGATGCGGGGATCGCCGGCATGAGCCTTGTAGGAAACCAACAGGTCAAGCTCGGAATTTTCCTCGATCTCCACGCCGATCTCATACAGGCCCTTGATGGGGGCGTTGCAGGCGAAGAAGTCCTGGGGCCGGGGGCCAAAGGTGATGATTTTCAGGTTGGAAACGCCGATAAGGGCCCGGGCGATGGGGACGTACTCCTCGATCATCTTGGCGATATCGGCGGCGGTGCCCACGGGATACTCGGGGATGAACGCCTTCAGGCGGCGCATCCCCAGGTTGTAGGAGCAGTTGAGCATCCCGCAGTAGGCGTCGCCGCGTCCATTGATGAGGTCGCCGTCGCCCTCGGCGGCGGCCACGTACATACAGGGGCCGTCGAAGTTCTTGGCAATCAGGGTCTCAGGGGTCTCGGGGCCAAAGTTGCCCAGGAACACCACCAGGGCGTTGCAGCCGGCGGCGTTCACCTCGTCCACGGCTTTGAGCATATCCTGCTCGTTCTCCACGGTGGTTTTGCACTCGTAGAGATCCAGGCCCTTCCCGCCGCAGGCGGCGACAATGGCGGCGCGGCGGCGCTCGGACAGGGAGATGATGAAGCAGTCCCGGGACACCGCGATGATGCCCAGTTTTACCTCGGGGATGTTGGTCAGCATGGTAAATTCCTCCTCAAAATTATAATATCAATGCCAGCCGCCGGTCATTGATTCATGGCGGCAAAAACCGGCTTCAGGGCGGGATAAAGGCGCTTGAACTGCTGATAGCGGGCCTCATAGCGGGCGGCGGTGTCCGGATCCGGCTCCACCGTCTCGGCCACGCGCACCAGTTTGGCGCAGGCGTCCGCCACCGTGGGGTACGCCCCGCAGGCCACCATGGCCAGCATGGCTCCGCCCATGCCCGGCCCCTGCTCGGACTCCGGCGCCTCCAGCCGGATGTTCAGCACGTTGGCCATGATGGACTTCCACAGGGGGCTTTTGGCCCCGCCGCCGCAGATTTTGCTGCTGACGATGGAGATCCCCAGGGAGCGGGCCACCTCAAAGCTGTCCCGGATGGCGAAGGCCACCCCTTCCAGCACCGCCTGGGTCAGATCGGCGCGGGAGGTGTCCATGGTCATGCCCACAAAGGCGCCCCGGGCGTTGGTGTCGTTGATGGGAGAACGCTCGCCCATCAGATAGGGCAGGAAATAGACGTGGTTGTTTCCCAGCCTGCCGGGGGTGATGTCCTCCTGCTCCCCGGCGTAGTCCTGGGTTTTGTAGATGCCGTCCATCAGCCACTTGTTGCAGCTGGCGGCGGACAGCATACAGCCCATGAGGTGGTAATGCCCGTCGGCGTGGGCAAAGGCGTGGAGGGCGTTATTGGGATCCATGCCGAATTTGCCGCTGGAGATAAACACGGTGCCCGACGTACCCAGGGAGATGTTGCAGGCCCCCTCGCCCACGGTGCCGGTGCCCACCGCGGCGGCGGCGTTGTCCCCCGCCCCGGCGCAGACCACCACCTGCTCCGGCAGGCCCAAAACCTTGGCAGTGTCGGGTTTCAGTGTCCCAACCGCCGCCCAGCTCTCAAAGAGCGTTGGCATCTGCGCCTCTGTGACGCCGCAGAGGTCCAGCATTTCCTTAGACCAGCGCTTGTGCTCCACGTCCAGCAGGAGCATACCGCTGGCGTCGGAGTAGTCGGTGCAGTGGACGCCGGTGAGGATGTAGTTGATATAGTCCTTGGGAAGCATGATTTTATGGATTTTGGCAAACAAGTCCGGCTCGTTTTCCCGCATCCACAGCAGCTTGGGGGCGGTGAAGCCCGCGAAGGCGATGTTGGCGGTATATTGGGACAGCTTGTCCCTGCCCACCACGTTGTTGAGGTAGTCTACCTCTTTTGCGGTACGGCCGTCGTTCCAAAGGATGGCGGGGCGGATGACGTTGTCCTCCCCGTCCAGCACCACCAGGCCGTGCATCTGCCCCCCCGCGCCGATACCCGCCACCTGGGAGGCGTCAAAGCCGGTGAGCAGCTCGGGGACGCCCTCCAAGACGGCGCGCTTCCAGTCCTCGGGATCCTGTTGGCTCCAGCCGGGCTGGGGGAACTCCAGGGGGTATTCCTTGGAGACAATGTTTTTGATATTCCCCTCCCCGTCCATCAGCAGCAGCTTGACGGCGGAGGTGCCCAGGTCAATTCCGATGTAAAGCATAATCTCCTCCTTACTTGGTTACGGCCCTGCGGCAGACGGCGCGGGCACAGTACGCCAGAATGATGCGATCCCTCTTATTTTATAAAGTCGCTTTACCGATGTCAACACTATTTTTGAAAATAATCACAATTTTGTGGATAGTATACGGGGTGGACAGGGGAAAATTGGCGAATATAACAGGCGCGCATTTTCTCATAACTAAAATAGGTTTCCCCAACTGTGAAAAGAAATGCGGAATCCGCCCCTTTTTTCCCGCGTCGAGTTGACTGTTCCCGGCTTTATGTTACAATGGATACAAGAAACCTGACAAAAGGAGAACACATGACCATGGGCCTTGACGCTTCCGTGACAGACCGCCGCAGGCAGACCCGCAACCATATCTACCGTTACCTATACGACGCCAAGGGCTTCTGCTCCCGGCAGAGGCTGGCCCGGGATCTGGGGCTCAGCCTGCCCACGGTATACCAGAACCTGTCCGAGCTGATGGCGGCGGGGCTGATCCGGGATTCCGGCGAACAGCAGCCCACCGGGGGGCGGAAGGCCAGCGGCCTGTCCATCGTGCCCGACGCCCGGATAGCGGTGGGCGTTTCCGTCACGGAGCACCATCTGCGCCTGGCGGCGGCGGATCTGCTGCTCAACGAGCTGGCATACCAGGAGGTGGACAACGGCCCCATCCCCCGCTTTAACGATATGGGGGGGCTGCTTTCCCAGGTGCTGGAGGAATTCCTGGACCGGTTTTCCATTGATCGGAACCGGCTGCTGGGGGTGGGGATCGCCCTGCCCGCCGTGATGTCCCCGGACAGCCGCGTGATCACCGCCGGGCCTACCCTGCGGCTGAAGGACACCTCGCTGGCGGATCTCACCGCCTCCATCCCCTACCCGGCCCATGTGGAAAACGACGCCACCAGCGGCGGCCATGCCGAGGCATTTGCCCACAGCGGCAGCCGGAATATGGCCTATCTCTCCTGGGAAAACGGCGTAGGCGGCGCGGTGGTGCTGGGGGGGAGGCCTTATCTGGGGGACAACCGCCGCAGCGGGGAATTCGGCCACATCTGCGTGGAGCCGGGAGGGTTGCGGTGCGCCTGCGGCCGGAACGGATGTCTGGAGGCGTACTGCTCTCCCAGGCGGATTCGGGAGGCATTCGGCCTGTCCCCGGAGGAATTTTTCCTCCGCCTGGAGGAGGACGGCCCCGGGCGGGGGGCGTATGCCGCTCTGTGGGACAATATGCTGCGCCATCTGGCCGTGGGCGTCTGCAACCTGCGGATGACGCTGGACTGCGACGTGGTGATCGGGGGGCTGATGAGCGAGTTTTTGGAACCCTACCTGCCCCGGCTGCGGGAATACGCCGCGGGCGGCAACCCCTTTGAACAAAGCGCGGACTATGTGCACCTGAGCGCTATGCGCAGGCATACCGTCCCGCTGGGCGTGGCCCTTCACTTCATCGCCGATTTTCTGGAGCATATCTGAGAACCTGCATTTACCCGGTGAGGGGGATTCCAATGGACAAGCCCTGAAAAAATGAAGCCCGGGCCGCCAGCAACACTGGCGGTCCGGGCTTTTTCTCTGTCCCGTGTCCGGCGGCGCCCGATTTCCCGGGGAATACATCGCTTTTTACAGATCCTCCAGGGTCATGTGGAAGTCAAACCGCTCGGTGCCGTCCTCCCCCTCGCCCCGGGCGAACAGCTCGTCCCCCCGGGCGGCGGTGTCCACGAAAATGGTCTCCCCCGCCTGACACTCGTTCACGTAGCCGATTTGCAGGGAGCGGACAAATTTGCCCTGGCACAGCGTCTCCAGGCGGAGGCTGTCACAGGCGAAGTCGGCGTAGTGGATATTATTGATGTGGCCGTTGATATCGGTATCGGAGTAACGCATATCCCGCCGGACGCGGCGGTCGAACCGTTCCGGCATGGCGACACGGTGGAGCTTGACGGATTTTTTCAGCTCACCGCCGTCGGTGCCGTCGAATTCGGTGAGCTGCTTCATGCGAAACAGCTTCCGGCTGTCCGCGTCCACCATCACCCACACCGAGGCGCCCTGGCCGATGGGTCTGCCGTCCCGGCAGAGGTCGAAATCCCGGTAGGAGGATACCCCCGAGGCCCCCCGGTGCCAGGTCCTGACGGTGATCAGGTCGTTCCAGCGCAGGGGGGCGTACAGCTCGTACCAGTTGCGGGTGACCATCCACAGGCAGTTGTATTTTTCCATAATCTGCGGCCCGGACACCCCCAGGGACAGCGCGGCCTGGGTGGCGGCTTCCTGCAAAAGGCCCAGCACCGCCGACGGGCGGCATTGGTTGAACAGATCCACATCGCGGGAATCCACCCGCAGGTTCATCTCATAAACAGTGCTCATGTGCCGGGTTCCTTCTTTCCAGGGATGGTAATGGTATAGCGGGCGCACAGATCGTCCAAATCACCGGGGGTGGCGGCGCTCAGGCGCAGTACCGCGCCGCATTGGGCGCACACCACGTCCACCGATGAGTAGCCCACCTTGATGCCGTAGTCCATGGAGCCGCAGCCGCAGCGCACGCCCTTGCGCTGGGCGATGTCCCGCAGCTCGGAGAGCACCTCGCCCATGACCACTTCATTCAAAAAGACGCCCCGGCTGTCCGTCTGGTCGTCCATGCGCAGCTTGTCCACCGCCTGCTCCAGCTTTTCCATGGCCTGGAACACCTGGGCTTCCCCGCCGATATAGCAGCATCCCAGCCCGGACGCGGGGCAGGACAGGGCCAGCAGCTTCTGGTGGAGCAGGGCGTCGTTTCCGCACACGGCGGTGTGGTCCTTGGCGCAGAACAGGCAGGGCACGGTGATCTCGCACCGGTCGCCCAGCTGGCGGAAGGCCAGCTCCGACTTGCCGCAGGGGCAGGGGAGCCTGCTGTCCCCGGCGGCGAGCTGGAAGGCGGTGCGGTTGGCGATCACCGCCTGGCCGCAGACGGGGCAGATGTATCCGATGGCGCGTGTTTCCTCGGGCATGGGGTATCCCTCCCTCAAAATTTGCGAAAAATATTGTACCACCATTTTCCCCCGTTTGCCAGAGACAAAGTGCGGGAACTGTCATATTTTTTCTCTGCGCATGATTTTCTTCTTTGGGCGCAAACTAAGGGCAGAAGCGCTGAGCGGGCGAACGCCCAACCGTTTGCGAAGCGTGACAACAACGGCACAAAAGGGGTTGCTTCCATGGAAAATCAAAAGCTGGGGCGGCAGACCTTCCAGCCGGGGTCGCCCCCCGTCATCATCGGCCACGGATCCGCCGCAGGGAATAAGGAGAGTTCCGGTCCCCTGGGGCGGCATTTCGACCACACCTGCAAGGATGATACCTTCGGCTGCAAGACCTGGGAGCAGGCGGAATCCGCCATGCAGGGGCTGGCCCTGGACGCGGCGCTGAAGCGGGCGGGGCTGCACACCCAGGATCTGGACCTGCTGCTGGCGGGGGATCTTTTAAACCAGTGCATCGGCGCGGGGTACGCGGCCCGGGCGGCGGACGTGCCCTTTTTCGGGCTGTACGGCGCCTGCTCCACCATGGGGGAGAGCCTGGCCCTGGCCACCCTTCTGCTCAGCGGCGGGTACGGGACTTACGCCGCCGCCGCAACCTCCTCCCACTTCTGTTCGGCGGAGCGGCAGTACCGCACCCCCCTGGAGTATGGCTCCCAGCGCACCCCCACCGCCCAGTGGACGGCCACCGCCGCCGGGGCGGTGGTGGTCACAAGCGAAGCCCGCCCCGGTCCCAGGGTGGTCCGGGTAACGGTGGGCCGGGTGAAGGACAAGGGCATCACCGACGCCAACAATATGGGCGCGGCCATGGCCCCCGCGGCCTATGAGACGCTGAAGGCCCATTTTGAGGACACGGGGCTGTCCCCGGACTACTACGATCTCATCGTTACCGGCGATTTGGGCAGTTTGGGCCACGAGATCGTCACCGATTTGTTCGATCGGGACGGGGTAAAGCTAAATAACTACAACGACTGCGGACTGCTGCTGTTCGATCGGGAGGCCCAGGACGTCCACGCCGGGGCGTCGGGGTGCGGATGCTCGGCGTCGGTGCTGTGCGGCTATCTGCTGCCGGGTCTGCTGGCGGGGTGGTGGAAGCGGATTCTGTTCTGCCCCACCGGGGCGCTCCACTCCCCCACCGCCACCATGCAGGGGGAATCTATCCCCGGCATCTGCCACGCCCTGTCGCTGGAAGGGGGGAATTGACATGGAGTATGTGAAGGCGTTCGTGGTGGGGGGCCTGTTCTGCATCATCGGGCAGATCCTTATTGACAAGACCAAGCTCACCCCCGCCCGGATTCTGGTGGCCTACGTGGTGTCTGGCGTGGTGCTGGGGGCCGTCGGGGTGTACAAGCCCCTGGCGGAGTGGGCCGGGGCGGGGGCTACGGTGCCCCTCACCGGCTTCGGGTACAGCCTGGCCAAGGGCGTGAAGGAGGCTGTGGCGGAAAAGGGCCTGCTGGGCGCCCTCACCGGCGGCGTCACCTCCACCGCCGGCGGGATTGCCGCCGCCATTTTCCTGGGCGTTGTGGTGGCGTTTATCTTTAAGCCAAAACCAAAGGGATAGACGCGGAAATTTTTGCGATTTTTTATTTGTGTCATTGACACGGCGCAATCCTGTGCTATAATGAAAATGACAACTGAATGACCCTTATCAAGAGTGGTGGAGGGACCGGCCCGATGAAGCCACGGCAACCTGCACGGTCATGCAAGGTGCCAAATCCGGCGGAAACGCGAGATGAGGAAAGACCTGATCCATCTAAGCCCCGCCGAGTCTCCGGCGGGGCTTTTTTCAGCATCTTTCCGGCCCAATGAAAGAAAGGAGAACTTAACCATGGCAAAACGTTTATTCACCTCTGAATCCGTCACCGAGGGCCACCCCGACAAGGTGTGCGACCAGATCTCCGACGCCGTTCTGGACGCCATCATCGAGAAGGATCCCAACGCCCGGGTGGCCTGCGAGACCACCGTCTCCACCGGCATGGTTCACATCATGGGCGAGATCACCACCTCCTGCTACGTGGACATCCCTAAGATCGCCCGCCAGGTGGTGCGGGACATTGGCTACGCCAACGGCCAGGGCGGCTTTGACGCCGACAGCTGCGCCGTCATCACCAATATCGACGAGCAGTCCCCCGACATCGCCCTGGGCGTGGACAAGGCCCTGGAGGCCAAGGAGGGCGGGCTGGACGACGGGCTGGACAACGGCGCGGGCGACCAGGGCATGATGTTCGGCTACGCCTGCACCGAGACGGAGGAGCTGATGCCCCTGGCCATCTCCCTGTCCCACAAGCTGGCACTGAAGCTGGCCCAGGTGCGCCGCAAGGGCAAGGTGGACTACCTGCGGCCCGACGGCAAGAGCCAGGTTACGGTGGAATACGATGAAAACGGCAAGCCCGTCCGGGTGGATACGGTGGTGCTCTCCACCCAGCACGCCCCCGAGGCAAGCCTGGAGCAGATCCGGGCCGACATGATCGAGCTGGTTGTCAAGCCCACCATCCCCGCCAATCTGCTGGACGCAAACACCCGCATCCTGGTCAACCCCACCGGCCGCTTCGTGGTGGGCGGGCCCCAGGGGGACTCCGGTCTCACCGGACGGAAGATCATCGTGGATACATACGGCGGCAGCGCCCCCCACGGCGGCGGCGCGTTCTCCGGCAAGGACCCCACCAAGGTGGACCGATCCGCCGCCTACGCCGCCCGCTGGGCGGCCAAGAATATCGTGGCCGCGGGGCTGGCGGACAAGTGCCAGGTGCAGCTGGCCTACGCCATCGGCGTGGCCCGGCCTGTGTCCGTGCGGGTGGACACCTTCGGCACAGGCACCGTGTCCGACGAGGCGCTGGAGGCGGCGGTGGACAATGTATTCGACCTGCGTCCCACCGCGATTATCAACCGGCTGGATCTGCGCCGTCCCATCTACCGGCAGATCGCCGCCTACGGCCACTTTGGCCGTCTGGATCTGGATCTGCCCTGGGAGAAGCTGGACATGGTGGACGCCATCAAGGCGGCGCTGTAAGGCGCGGCCCCCGCAGGCCCAGTCACAAAAGAACAGCGGACGCGCAGTTGTTCCAGGCTGCGCGTCCGCTGTTTTTTGCGTTCCGTCCGGGGCTTACAGGTTCTAACCGGCATATTTTCACCCCAAAATTTTACCATGCAGCCGATGTCATCCAGCTTGGAGGGGGCGTGGCAGACCTCGCACTTCTTCCCGGCCAAATAGTTACTGAGCTGGGTGACCAAAGAAGTGCTGGCTTTTTGATGAATTCTGATTGGCGCCGGGGCCATCATCACTGCCAATGCAGGCGCTGGAACGCGCTGCCTGCACCAGATTTGTGTGCTGAGGGTTGGCCTTCGCCAGAGGCGTCGCTTTGTGTGTCATGGTCAGGACATTGATGCTGCCGCGCCGGTCCACGCCGTTTTTATCGGGGGTATACCAGCCGCCCTCGCTCAGCGCCACGCAGCCGGGGACGATCCGCCGCGTCACCTTCGCCGGGATACGGATACAGCCCCGATCGTTAAATACGTCTACCAGCGCCCCGCTTTGAATCCCCCGCGGGGCGGCGTCCTCTGGATTAAGCCACAGCGCCGGACCCTCCAGCTCGTCCAGCTGGGGATTGTTATCGTGAATGGAGTGGCAGCGGCGGTTGGTATGATAGCCGATAAGCTGCAGCGGGTATTTTTCCCGCAAGGGATCCTGCGCACCTTCAGCGCAGGGAGTATAACAAGGGATTCCCGGCAGATCCGGCTGTTGGCGGTCAAATAACCGCTTGGAGAAAATCTCAATTTTGCCGGAGGGTGTGGCAAAGGGCACCCCTTTTTCAATTTGCTCTTGAAAGGCAATCTCATAAGGGCTGTCCCGATAGACATAGCAGCCCAAGCGCCGGAATGTGCCGTAATCCGGCAGCTCCGGTTCCAGTGCCCGGTGCGCGTTGTACAGCGCCTCCAGCCACTGCCGGATGTCGCGGCCTTTGCACAGCGCATCAGCCTGTCCCAGCAGCGCTGCGGTCCCCCGCGCCCACTCATACTCAAAGCGTCCGCCAAACAGCGGCGCTATGGCCTGCTGATTAAACAACAGATAGTCCGACGCGTTCCATGGCGGCACCACATTTTCCGTCTCAAAGAAGGAAACACCGGGCAGCAGCAAATCCGCGTATCGGGCGCCGGGCGTCATAAACAGATCGGAGACAATCAGATATTCCACTTTATCCGGGGCAGTTAGGAGCCGGACAGTCTCGTTGATGTTAGAGTGCTGTCCGGCCAGCATACCGCTGGCCAGACTGAAGATCATCTTGATCCCAGTGTCCAGCTTAGGGACGCCGCGCAGGCCGTCGGACGCCTGAAACGTCTCCCAGCCGTCCGCCGCCCTTGGCCAAAGGAAGGAGGGAATCTGGCCTGGGTAGGGATTTTCGGCCAATTTGTAGCCGGGAACCTGGTGGCCGTGCCGGTTCAGATATCCGCCGCTTCCGCCGCCGGACTTGCCCACATTTCCAGTCAGCGCGGCCAGCATGGCAAAGCCGCGGCAGTTCTGTTCCCCGTTCATCGTACGTTGGGGCCCCAGCCCTGGCAGCAGCCAAGCCGGTTTCGTCACCGCGTACTCAATGGCCAGCTGCCGGATTGTTTCCGCGGGAATTCCGGTGATTTCCTGCGCCCACTCCGCGTTTTTGATGACGCCATCCTTTCGTCCAAAGAGATATTCCTGGTAACTTTCCCCGCCAGCCACGCCTTCCGGCATATGATCTTCGTCAAACCCTATACAGAAGCGGTCCATAAAGACCTGATCCTGTAGACCGCGGCTCCATATCTCATAGGCCATCGCATCACACAATGCGCCGTCGGTTGAGGGTCGGATGCCAATCCACTGATCGGCATATTGCAGGGCTGTCTCGCTCTGCCGGGGGTCGATGACCACAATCCGAACCCCCTTTGCCTTCGCTTTTGCCAAATTTGGCAGGAAGGCATCACCCCAGATGGTGTTCGCCGGATTATGCCCCCAAAGGATCAGCAGCTTTGTCTTCCACAACTCCTCCTCGGAGCTTCCGCAAACATCGGTGCCATATACATAGGGCAGCGCGTGCTCCGCACAGGCCGCGCTGTAATAGTTATAATAGTTGAGATAGCCGCCGGTCAGGGCAAGCAGATCCTTCATAAAACGGTCGCCACGAACCAGCGCCCCCACACCCGAACCCGGCATCACATACCGGGAGCCAGGCCCCCAGGTCCGCTGTGTGGCCCGGATGGCCCGCGCCGTCCATGCTTCCGCCTCCTCCCAGCTGATGCGGCGGAAACGTCCCTCTCCCCGCTCACCGGCCCGGAGCATGGGATACCGGAGACGATGGGGCGACAAAAAAGTCTGCCGGTACTGCCGTCCCCGGGCGCAGCCGGTGAATTTCTTGTGCGGGAACTGCTCATCCGGGCCGATGGACAATACGCAGCCCTCTTGGATCACCGCGATCATTTTGCACTTCCGGCCACAGTCGCAGAAGCTGGCCCGAGTCGTGGTGTACGGCTTCTCCAGCGGAATGGGCGGCAGCGGCTCCCACGAAAAGCTGTCAAATTCCCGCCACGCCGGCTCGCCGTAAGGCCAGGGCTTTCCGCAGACTCCGTCCGCGGCCTGACGCAAAACCCAGCAAAACGCTTCCGGCGCCTCGCATCCCCCCGCCGCCTTCCGCATCTCATGAACCGTCTCCGACAAATACTCTGTGACAAACGCGGACGCCTCTCCCGCCGTGTCCCGGCCCTTCAGCGCACACACCGACAGATACTCCAGAAACCGGCACTGCTCCCCTACGTAATCCGGCGGGTTCCCGTCCATCCGGATGGGCTGATAACCCATTTTTTTATAGCACGCAATCACATCCCGGGTCGTAGCATCCAGCAGCGCCGCGCCCGGCCGCTTGCATACAGAGGCCCAAAGCGGAATGTAAACATCCGCCCTTGTTCCGTAAAGAACCGCCTCATACTCCTGAATGTCAAGCACCCCGGGAAGGCCCATCGTTTGACAGAGCCCAATCCATGCCCTGTAGTCCTCGAAAAACACGCGCAGAACGTGCCAGCGGACATATTCCTGCCAAAGCTGTGCCATTTACTCCGCCTCCCCTGTGATCTGCTGCTGAAGCTCGGACATCGCGGACAGATCTCCCACCAGCGCCGCGCCGATTAGCCTTTCGCCGCTGTAAACCATACGGCTGTATGCCTCCCCTTGCCGGGGCGCTACCAGAAAAGGGCGCTCCAATGATGTTCGGGCGGTTTCAATCCGGCGCCCCTTCCCCTCCGACAGATCGCCCAGCGCAAACAGCGGGGCGTCCTTAGAATAAAATAAGATCGGCGAGGGGACCGCCTTGTAACTGCCGTTCCGTCCGCAGGCGTTCAGACCCGCCACGCGTCCCTGCTCCCGCGCCGTACGCCACAGCGCGGGACACTCTCCCTGATACTCGGTGCAATCTCCGCACGCGTATACGCCCGGGGCACTGGTCTCCATCCGTTCAGACACGACAACCCCCCGCCGGACATCCAACCCGGACGACAACGCAAGCTCCGTATTGGCCCTGACACCGCAGGATATAATAACCATCTGACACGGAATGGTCCGCCCATCCGCCAGCGCAGCCCCTGTAACGGAACGATCCCCGGTCAGCCGCTCTATGGTCACCCCGGTCTCCACACGGATGCCCAGCCGCCGCCGGTACTCCTCCGCCGTCGCCCGATCCAATACGCGGGGCATCATCCACCGCTGGGACTCCAGGATTGTGACCCCCACTCCGTATTCAGCCAACAGCTCTCCCGCCTCGACGCCGACAACGCCGCCGCCAATTACAACGGCATCCTTTGTACACAGGAGCCGGCGCTTGACGGCCGCTATGTCATCAGCGGAGCGGAGCGTAAAAACGCCGTCCAAACCGTTTCCCGGAAAGGATGGCAGAAAAGGCTCGCTGCCCAGGGCATAAATACACTTGTGGTAAAAAATCCGTGCCGTCTCTGTCTCAGCACAGTGCCGTTCCGGAAAAATGCCTTTGACAGTTTCTTTGCGCCACTCAATTCTCCGATCGCGATACCACGCCTCCTCCGCCATTCGCAGCGGGACTCCGCCCGCCTGGCGAAGGCTGGCTTTCGTCAGAAGGGGCCGCAGAATAGCCTCCTCCTGTGAGATCATCAAAATCGAGGTGTCCTCTCCACACTCACGCACGGCCTGGGCGGCGCTGTGTCCGGCAGCTCCGCCGCCCAGTATCAGCACATCCACGCGCTCATTCCTCATGGTTCCCCTCCTTTACCCGCATGATCCCTGACGCGGAAGGACGGATTTGTCCTACCCCCATCCGGAAGATACTCTGCCGGGGGCAGGCGCCCGCCCGCCTTCTCCAGATCCTCCACGGGTCCAAAGCGCAAAGCCCCTGTGGGACACGCCGCCGTGCAGGCCGGAGAACGGCCCTGCTCCCGCCGCGACAGGCAGCTTGAGCATTTATGGGCTTTCCCTTTCTCGCAATCCACAGACACCGCCCCGTAGGGGCAAGCCCAGACGCACGCGCCGCATCCGATACAGCGTCCGTCATTGTGGAGAACCACCCCCTGCTCCTCATCCCGGTACATCGCCCCGTTGGGGCAAGCCTTTACGCAGGCGGGCTCCTGACAGTGGGCGCAGCCAGCGGAATAAAAACCTGTATATCCCAACCGATGCTCCGGCTCCAGAAGAAGCACCCGGCGGAAATAGCTTCCCGGTATCAGTCCATTTTCCTCACGGCAGGCAAATTGACAGGCCCTACAGCCTACGCACACCGCCGTGTCAAACAAAAACCCATACCGCTTCATCATACCTCACTCCAAAATATTTTCCTTTTCCAGTCTCACGTTGCGCCGGAATGCGGATGGCGTCATCAGCGTGGCGTTGACAAAATTGCGGTTGAACGTCTTAATGTTGTTGTAGCCGACCCGCAGCGCAATATCAGCAATGCTGTAGTCACTCTCCAGCAGCAGCTTGCAGGCATTGTTGATCCTTGTCCTGTTGAGAAAGTCCGTAAAGTTGTTCCCCACCTGGTATACCAGCTTCCGGTTCAGCTCCTGTGGGGTGATGTTGTACTGTTCCGCCACATCCTGCACCTTCAAGTTCTGGGTGCAGTTGCGCAAAATATAGTTGACGATTGAATAGTCTGTCCTGGATTCGTTTATCTGGCACAGCTTCTGAACGCTTTGATACGTTCTACGGTACTCGTTTACCTTCATCCCCACCCGGGCCTGGAAAACCTTTGAGATATGGGAGGCGTCCACAAAGCCAAAAAGCTCCGCCAATTCCTCCAGCGTCAGGTCTGTATACAGCAAATAGTTAGCGGTTTTGGCGATCCGCATCACATTGAGAAGCTCGTTGAACGTCAACCCGGTCAGGCTGTGAACGTACCGCCGCACACTGGACTGGCTGATGTAGAAGATCTGCGCCAGCTTTTCCACCGTGATCTTGGCCTCCAGATGCAGATACATATACCGCAGCATTTCAATTTTCTCGTGCTCCGCCTGTGTCATCTCCCGATCCTCCTGGCAGAACCGATACAAGAGCACCACCAGTTCCACCAGCAGGTTACAGCAGAAAATATTTGTGAACGGACGCGACGATACAGAAATGCTCACCGATTCCATGCCGACCTCGTCCTCCAGCTGCTTCAGAAGCGTGGCAACCCGTTCCCATCCCTGTGCGGAGCATTGAATCACATGGCGCTGCTCCAGCGTCTCCAACAGCCGGTTGTCGTCGGCCTCCGCAGGCAGCTGAGCCTTGATAAAATAGTTGAGAATGTCAAAGTTATATCGAACCACCGAATAAGATAGCGTCTGCTTCAGCGCTACCACCTCTGTAATCTCCCATGGAAAGATCATAGCGATGCTGCCTTCGCTTAAAGCGTGATCCCGGCCCTGCATCCGCAGTGTCGCCTTGCCGCTGCGGATAAACAGGATGCGCGCCGTTTGGTGGATGATCGGCTGCGTTTCCCCGTTGATCACTTCATTATCGAAGCTGCACAGACACTGCATATCGTAGATCGAGCAAAATTCACTCTGCCTGTAAATCATCCGTTTCATGTTTTGCTCTCCTGTTCATCAGCTGTGAAAAAATGCGGCCGGCAGCCAGATGAAGCGCTGCCGGCCGCTCCCTATCAAAACGCCATCGTGCCGAGGGAACTTCTGTTCCTCCTTTCAATCGGTCTATTCTACTATAACCTCCACGTTCTCAGAGCGGAGCCGGGAGGTACGGGCGCTGATCCGAACGACGCCCTTTTCCCCGGTGGTACGGATCCATGCGGCGATGCAGCCGCCCAGCAAGGTTGTGGAGGCGGGCCCGATCAGCTCCGCCGGTCCCTCAACCGCAAACTCAATGCTGTCCATCAGGTAGTCCAGGCTGTTTCCATACTGATCCACCGCTTCAAAGACAATTCTGGTTACATCGTAGGGTTCCTCGGGGGTCTGCGCCCGCAGAACGGCGTCATCGGCAGCCGCGGTGAGCGTAGTGGGGACAGGATTTTTAACAAATTTCTTTGTGATAACCGGCTCTCCGTCCACATAGCCAGTAAAAACGGCATCCTCCCAGCCCCACTCATCCCAAATGCCCTCGGGGATGCGATCCATATACATGGGAGCGTGCTCCAGCCCCGCAAACCACCGGCGCTGAGGGTGCAGGCGGCGGGCCAGCCGATCCCCGAAGGAAAATTCCACGTAATCGCAGTTGGTAAAGACATACATGGGCAGGAAGCCGCACTCATCAATGTCGCCATTGACCCAGAGGGTGGCCGGCACCAGCACGGGCTTGATATGCGGATCCTGCTGGCTCTCATAGACCGCGGTGGTCGTAAGCGTCAAATAGAGCTGAACTCACACAGGCCACAAAATAACCGGCAGCCGT
>CAJTVM010000030.1 GCA_910579595.1 uncultured Oscillospiraceae bacterium | reverse complement strand
CACTTGTTAGATAGTATACCACACTGTCTAACAAATGGGGTGCAGTTCAGTTTGACCGGGGCGGGGCTTGTTCTTATTTGCGCAGCGCCGCGGTCTGCCGCGGCAGCGCCGCCTGGACCAGGGCGGACAGCAGCGCCCCGGCCAGCACGCCCAGGAAGTTGAGCAGGATATCATCAATGTCGAAGCTGCGCCCGGTGAGGGGTTGGAGCAGCTCAATGACCAGGATGAAGCCCAGACCAACGGGGAGCACCTGCCACCCGCGCAGCCGTTCCCAGAGCAGGGGGGCCAGAAATCCGAAGGGGATCAGCATGAGCACATTGCCAAGCATCATGGCCCACACCCAATTTCCGGCGGTATAGGTGCCTTGGACGATCTCCAATAAGGTGGAATTGAAGGTATAAGCGCCTGCGTCCGGGGCAAAACGGAAGGGGAGGAAGGTCAGGGACAGCACCGCGCAGAGGTACAGCGCGAACAGGGCCAAGCCAATCTCGTGGGGCAGGGAGCGCCGGGTGATCCGCCCAGCGCGGCACAGCAGGAACCGCAGGAGCAGAAATACAGCTGTTCCAGCCAGCATGGCAGGAAGCTTATTTTGGATAAAAGAAAGCGCGTAGTCAAACAGCATGGACAGCATGGCGGATACCTCCTATTTTCCCAAAGCATACCAGAGGTTTTTTAAGAAAAAGGGAAGATGGGATTATAATTTGCTGAATTCCATCTGGGCAAATTTGCACCATGGGGCGCACACGCACTCCCCGCACTTGGCTTTCCGGGCGGTGCACACCGCCCTTCCGTGGAGCACCAGCCGGTGGCAGAAGTTGTTGGATTCCTCCGGCGGCAGCACGGCCCGGAGCTGCTGTTCCACCTTGCCTGGGTCTTTGGTGCCGTCGGTAAGGCCCATGCGCCCGGAGATACGGATGCAGTGGGTGTCCGCCACCACTACGCCGGGGATGTTGTGCACATCCCCTAAAATCAGGTTGGCTGTCTTGCGGCCCACGCCGGGCAGGCGGAGCAGGGCCTCCATGGTGTCGGGAACCTTGCCGCCATATTCGCTGAGCAACATTTGTGCGCACAGCACCATATCCTTGCTTTTGGCACGGAAGAAGCCGCAGGAATGGATGTATTCGCCCACTTCTTCCATATCCGCCTCCGCGAAGCTTTCCAGGGTAGGGAAGCGCTGGAACAGGGCGGGGGTGACCATATTCACCCGCTCGTCAGTGCACTGGGCGGACAGCCGCACGGCGAACAGCAGCTCGTAGTCCTTTTTGTATTGCAGGGAGCAGATCCCGTCCGGGTATAGCTCCTTCAGCGCGTTTACAATGGCGGTCACATTTTCTTTTCCCATCAAGCTCACCTCAATGAACAGGATAACACAAAATCCGTCAAAAAGCGAGACTGTTTTTTCAGTTGGTGACAGTTGTGCTTTTGAGGAAAACAATGTATAATAAAGGAGACAAAATTTTGAAAGGCGGAAACAAAAATGGTTTTGGAATATATCGACTTCGTAGCCCAGCACGACCCCGAGGTAGGCGCGGCCATCCGCGCGGAGTATCAGCGCCAGTGCGACAACATAGAGCTGATCGCGTCGGAGAACATCGTGAGCGAGGCGGTGCTTGCCGCCATGGGCAGCGTACTCACCAATAAGTACGCGGAAGGGTATCCCGGCAAGCGGTACTACGGCGGCTGCCAGTGCGTGGACATAGCGGAAAACCTGGCCATTGATAGGGCCTGCAAGCTGTTCGGAGCCCAATTCGCCAACGTCCAGCCCCACTCCGGGGCCCAGGCCAACTACGCCGTCTACATGGCCCTGTGCCAGCCCGGGGACACGGTGCTGGGCATGAACCTGGACCACGGTGGGCACCTGACCCACGGCAGCCCGGTGAACTACTCCGGCAAATATTTTAACATGGTGTCCTACGGCGTAAACGAGAAGACCGGCGTCATCGACTATGATGAGGTGGAGCGCATCGCTAAAGAGTGCAAGCCCAAAATGATCATCGCGGGGGCGTCCGCCTACCCCCGGGGCATCGACTTCCAGCGCTTCCGCGCCATCGCCGACGAGGTGGGGGCCTACCTCTGGGTGGACATGGCCCACATCGCGGGACTGGTGGCGGCGGGCCTGCATCCGTCTCCCATCCCCCATGCCCATGTCACCTCCACCACCACCCACAAAACCCTCCGGGGGCCCCGGGGCGGGCTGCTGCTTACCAACGACGAGGATCTGGCCAAGAAGTTGAACTCCGCCATCTTCCCCGGCTCCCAGGGCGGCCCGCTGATGCACGTCATTGCCGCCAAGGCGGTGGCCTTGGGTGAGGCGCTCACCCCCGAGTTCAAGGCTTACCAGCAGCAGGTCGTGAAGAACTCCGCCGCCCTGGCCGACGGCCTGGTGAAGCGTGGCATGAAGCTGGTGTCCGGCGGCACGGACAACCATCTGTCCCTCATTGACCTGCGGGATATGGGCGAACTCACCGGCAAAGAGCTGGAGCGCCGGCTGGACGAAGTGCGCATCACCGCCAACAAGAACAAGGTGCCCGGCGACCCCCGCTCCCCCTTCCAGACCAGCGGGCTGCGGGTGGGCAGTCCCGCCGTCACCAGCCGCGGCTTCGTGGAGGCGGACATGGACCGGGTGGCGGAATATATTACACTGGCGGCTACCGACTTTGATGCCAAGTCGGATGATATCCGCGCGGGTGTGGCGGAGCTGACGGCAAAATACCCCATTTACCGCTGAGTTGCTTCCCGCAGATTTTGAACAGAAAGGGTGATCCAAAATGAAAATAAAATGCGTATGGAGGGCCCGCAGATTCTGACCCTCCAATATAAAATGGAGGCAGACAAAAATGGTCAAACAATCTGATATGCGTAAGGAGTACACCGACGCCTTAATCTCGGACTTTACCGATCCGCTGTTCCAAAGAGCGTTCCAGCAGTATTTTGGGGAACTGGGGATTGCGGTGAAGGACTGGGACGGGCTGTTCCGGGAGATGAACGAGGAAAACGAGGGCCAGAAAAATTCGGCCTATGTCAGAAGGTTGGCGGATGGTGGCGCGGCCGGCTTCATCCAATTCATCCCCATCCGGTTTTCCAGTTGGTTTTTTGAGGGGACCTGCGGCTTGATCCGCGAGTTCTGGGTGGCGGACGAGTTCAGGAACCAGGGACACGGATCGGGGCTGCTCGCCCTGGCGGAGCGGCATTTCCTGGAGCACGGCATTTACACCAGCATCCTGACAACGGACACAGCCGGACGCTTTTATGAGCGGCACGGCTATAGGAAGGCGGCCGGGTGCAGGGCAAAGAATCACGATGAGGTTTTTATAAAAAGCCTGGGATAGAAGGAGGGGTTGGGATGAGACTGAATTTTAAGCAGCGCTTTTTCTCCTGGTTGGACAGCTATGATATCTATGACGAGGAGGGCAGCACCGTGTTCACGGTGGAGGGCCGGCTGAGTTGGGGCCATTGCTTGCATATTATGGACGCCTGCGGGAACCATATCGGCACCTTGCAGGAGAAAATTTTCACGTTCCTGCCCCAGTTTGAGATCTATATCAAAGATAACTATATTGGCTGCATCAAAAAAGAGTTCACCTTTTTCAAGCCGCTGTTCAACATCGACTTCAACGGCTGGCGGGTGGACGGCAAGTGGATGGAGTGGGACTACACCATCTGGGACGGGCAGCGGCAGGTGGCTGCCATCTACAAGGAGCTGTTCCACTGGACGGATATGTATATCCTGGATATAGCCGACTCCAGGGACGCGCTGGGTGTGTTGCTGGTGGCGCTGGCCATCGACGCGGAGAAGTGCTCCCGAGGCTGACGGCTTGCGGCCCAGGGCAGCGCAGGGAGTGGACAGCAGACGCCCCGGCAGGGTTTTGCCGGGGCGTCTGCTTAAAATCATGAAAGCTTGGAGGGAGGACATGGCCACATTTTATTTTGTCCGGCATGGACAGGCAGACTTTTCGGAGGCGGGTATTAAAATCTACCAAGGGCGCGGCTTCAATCTGCTTACCCTATCCGAACAGGGGAAAGATCAGAAGATCAGATGGAAAAGAGGGTTTTTGCGGTGCTGGAAAAATACAAGGGGCTTGACCATGTGATTGTGTGTTGCCATGGGATGCTGATGCAGTATGTGCTGGAAATTCCCCACCCGGACAACGGGTAGGTGGTGGAGTATCGGTTTCCCGCAGGAGAACTTGGCTTGCGGCGGCCTGTATAATGTGATATAATCTGCTGTACTGCTGTACGCAAGAAAGGGGGGCTGCATATGTACCAGCCGCTGGCGGACCGCATCCGCCCGCAAAGCCTGGACGAGGTTCTGGGGCAGGGACATATTTTGGGCCAGGACGGCCTGCTGCGCCGGGTGATTGACAGTGGGAAAATCCCCAACATGGTGTTTTACGGCCCCTCCGGTACGGGCAAAACCACCGTGGCCAATATTATTGCCCAGCGTTCCGGCCGTACCCTGCGGCGGCTCAACGCTACCACCGCGTCGCTGGCGGATATCCGTGACGTGATGGAGCAGGTGGGTACCCTGCTGGCCCCCAATGGTGTTTTGCTGTATCTGGACGAAATCCAGTATTTTAATAAGAAGCAGCAGCAGTCTTTGCTGGAGTTTATCGAGAACGGCAAGATCACTCTTGTTGCGTCCACAACAGAGAACCCTTACTTCACAATTTTTAACGCTATCCTATCCCGTTCTACCGTGTTTGAGTTCAAAATGCTTACGGCGGAGGATATCATGCCTGCCGTGGATCGGGGGATTTCCCTCCAGGCGTCCGAGCTGGGGGTGGAGGCGGTTTGCGAGTCCGGTGTGCGGGAACACTTGGCCGCATCCTGCGGCGGGGATGTGCGCAAGGCCCTCAACGCCGTGGAGCTGCTGATGACCGCCAGCCGCATTCAGGACGGTGTGCTCACCATCACCTTGGATGATGCCAAGCTGGTAGCCCAGCGATCTGCCATGCGCTACGACAGGGACGGGGATGACCACTTTGATATTGCCTCCGCGCTGATGAAGTCCCTACGGGGTTCCGACCCGGATGCGGCGCTCCACTACTTGGCCCGGTTGTTAGAGGCCGGGGATATGCTCACGGCCATCCGGCGGATCCTGTGTTCGGCCAGCGAGGATATCGGCATGGCCTACCCCCAGGCGGCGTCTATCGTGAAATCCTGCGTGGACAGCGCACTGCAGTTAGGTCTGCCTGAGGCGCGGCTGCCCTTGGCCCAGGCGGTGATTTTGCTGGCCACCGCTCCCAAGTCCAACAGCGTGCTCATGGCCATCGACGCAGCCATGGCGGATGTGCGTGCCGGACGGACGGGGGACTATCCCCGGCATTTGCAGAACGTCCACGCCGATGGCGCGGGCTTTGAACGGGAGCAGGGCTACCTTTATCCCCACAGTTTTCCCGGCCATTGGGTGGCGCAACAATATCTTCCCGACGCGATCAAGGATCATGCGTACTATGAGTATGGCCTCAACAAGACGGAGCAGACAGCCAAAGCGTACTGGGATAAAATCAAGGGTCCGGCAAAGGAGGGCGAGTGACGTGCCCATGGATATACAAGTCGGCGATGTGCTGGAGCTGAAAAAGGGCCATCCCTGTGGCAGCAAGGAGTGGAAAGTGCTCCGGGTGGGGATGGACTTCAAGCTGAAATGCCTGGGTTGTGGTCACGAGGTGATGACGCCCCGGAGCCGTGCGGAAAAATCCATCAAGAAAGTAAAGCGGGAGGGCAAACCCTCATGAACCAATATTGGAGCAGGCGAATACAAAATATCGTACCCTACACCCCCGGCGAACAGCCGAAGGAGCGGAAATTTATTAAGTTGAACACCAACGAGTGCCCCTATCCGCCCTCGCACAAGGTTATTGAGGCCATCCGTGCGGCGGCGGGGGATACCCTGCGGCTTTACCCCGACCCGGAGTGCACGGAGCTGCGCGCTGCCATTGCCAAGCGGGAAGGGCTGGACATGGGGCAGGTGTTCTGCGGAAATGGGTCAGACGAGATTCTGGCCTTTGCGTTTCAGGCTTTTTTCGATTCGGACAGGGAAGTGGTGTTCCCCAAAATCACTTATAGCTTTTATCCTGTTTATACTGACTTTTTCGGCCTAAAGCGCAGGGAAGTGCCCATGAATCCGGATTTTTCCGACCCCATTGACCTGCTGTGCGGGAAAAATGGCGGCGTGGTGCTGGCCAATCCCAACGCCCCCACGGGAATTGCCGTGGGGCTGGGGGCGGTAGAGAAGCTGCTGAACGCCAACCCGGACGTGGTGGTTATTGTAGACGAGGCATACATCGACTTTGGCGCGGACAGTGCGGTGAAGCTCATCGACCATTACCCAAATCTGCTGGTGGTGCAGACGGCATCGAAATCCCGTGCCCTGGCAGGGCTTCGGGTGGGCTGGGCTATGGGGAACGAGAACCTCATTTCTGCCATGCGGTGCGTACGGGACTCCATCAATTCCTATACCGTGGATCGTTTGGCCCAGGCAGGGGCGGCGGCCGCTATTGAGGACGAGGAATACTTTCAGTCCATCCGCCGCCGGATAATGGACACCCGAATCTGGGCAGAAAAGACATTAAAGGGAAAAGGCTTTACAGTGCTTTCTTCCCAAACAAATTTTGTGTTTGTCAGCCATCCAAAGCACACCGGACGGGAGCTGCTGGACGGTCTACGGAATAAGGGCATTCTGGTACGCTGGTGGGACAAGCCGGAGATTCGGGACTGGCTGCGCATCAGTATTGGCACCGATGAGGAGATGGAGGCGCTGGTCAAAGCGCTGGACGAATTGATATGAATGGAACCACGGCCCGCCGGAAATCCGGCGGGCCGCTTTTTATTTGTGCTTGGACTTGCTTCGTCCTTTTTTGATGTCTGCGCGGCGTATAATTTGGGACAGACTGGGGAGAGGAGCGGGCGCCTGTGACGGTGGTATACATAGATTTGCTCTTTTTGCTGAATCTGATCGCCAACTACCTGCTGTTGCTGGCGGCGGGACGGATTGCGGGGGCAGTGCTGTTGCGATGGCGCATTGGATTGGGGGGCGCTGCGGGGGCGCTGTACGCAGTGCTGGTGTTTCTGCCGGGAATGGAATGGCTGGCCTTTTGGCCATGTAAGCTGGCCTGCGGAGTGCTGATGGCCCTTATAGCCTACGGCGGGGAGTATCATCTTCTGCGGGTGGCGGTGATTTTTTTCGGTGCGTCCGCCGCTTTGGCGGGGGCGGTGCTGGGGCTGGAGCTGCTGGGCAGCGTGTCGCTGACGCTGGAGCATGGGGTTTTTTATTCCCGGATCGATATCCGGCTGCTTTTGCTGCTGTTTGTGGCGTGTTATTTTGTGCTTTCCCTGTTCTTTCGCCGGACTGGACAGAAGGATCGGGAGCTGGTGCGCTTGGAAGTAGTGCTGGAGGGGGGCGCCGCATCGATAACCGCGCTGGTGGACACCGGGCACTCTCTGGTTGACTCAGCCACCAACCGCCCGGTGGTGGTAGCCGAGGCCCAAGCGCTGGCAGGTTTACTGCCGGACTGGGCGGACGCTGCCGCCCCCATTCAATCGGTAGAACGCTGCCACGCCGCCGGTTCCCGGCAGGCCCGCCTGGTGCCTTACCGGGCGGTAGGGGTGGAATGCGGGATGCTGCTGGCTCTGCGCACCCAGGGGGTGACGGTCAACGGAAAACCCCTGGGGCGGCTGCTGGTGGCACTGTCCCCCACTGCTGTGGGCGATGGCAGCGGGTATCAAGCGTTATTAGGAGGAATTTGAAATGCTTTGGATGGGTACATACATTTCCCTGTGCCGGCTGTTAGAGCGGCTGGGGATTCCGCTTTACGGCTCAGTCCACTACATCGGCGGCAGCGACACCCTGCCGGCCCCTTTAACCAGGGAGGAGGAGAGCCGCTTGCTGACGGAACTGGAGGGGGAGGACACCCGGCAGGAGGCACGGGCCCGGCTCATTGAGCATAACCTGCGTCTGGTGGTATACATTGCCCGGCGGTTTGAAAACACCGGGGTGGGCATTGAGGATCTGATCTCCATCGGTACGATTGGATTAATCAAAGCTGTGGAGACCTACAAGCCCGCCAAAAACATCAAGCTGGCCACCTATGCCTCCCGGTGTATTGAAAACGAAATCCTGATGCATCTGCGGAAGAATGCCAACCGCCGGGGGGAGGTTTCGCTGGACGAGCCGCTGAACACCGACTGGGATGGCAATGAGCTGCTGCTGTCCGATGTGCTGGGCACTGACAGCGACAGCATTGAAAAACCCATTGAGGACGACGTGGATCGGGATCTGCTGTTCACCGCCGTCAGCCGGCTGTCAGAACGGGAGAGGACGATCATTACAATGCGGTTTGGCCTGGATGGCCGGAAGGAGCGTACCCAGAAGGAGGTGGCCGACCAGCTTGGCATCAGCCAGTCCTACATATCCCGGCTGGAAAAGCGCATTATTGACAGGCTGAAGAAGGAAATCCTGCGCATGACGTGAGTCAGAAAAGCCGAACGCAAAAAATCAATCGAAAGCGGTCTGACGATAAAAAATATAGCCCGCCTCTCTGTCGTATGAAAGCGCGCCTATCGGAAATACTGATTTGGAATCCATTCCGAGTGAGGTGCTGCGCGGTGCAGGGAAAGGTGGAGATATGCGGGGTCAATACGGCCAAGCTGAAGGTGCTGAAAAGCGAGGAGAGCCTGGAGCTGCTCCGTCGGGCCAGGGCGGGGGACACCCAGGCCAGGGAGGAGCTGATCTCCGGCAACCTCCGGCTGGTGCTGTCCGTGATCCAGAAGTTTTCCGGCAGGGGGGAAAACGTGGATGATCTGTTCCAGGTGGGGTGCATCGGCCTTATCAAGGCCATTGATAACTTCAACATAGAGATGGACGTGCGGTTCAGCACGTACGGCGTACCCATGATCGTGGGGGAGATCCGGCGCTACCTCCGGGACAACAGCGCCATCCGGGTGTCTCGATCGGTGCGGGATACCGCTTACCGGGTGCTCCAGGCCAAGGAAAAGTATATGGCGGAGCACCAGAAGGAGCCTACCGTGGACGAGATTGCCAAAATACTGGAGCTGCGCCGGGAGGACGTGGTGATGGCGCTGGATGCGGTGCTGGATCCCGTGTCCCTGTTTGATCCGGTGTATTCCGACAGCGGGGATACCGTGTGCGTAATGGATCAGGTGAAGGATCGGAAAAACACGGATGAGGCATGGTTGGATCACATCGCCCTGGGGGACGCCATCAACAAGCTGGATGAGCGTGAGCAGCGCATTCTGGCCCTGCGCTTTTTTCAGGGGAAAACCCAAATGGAGGTGTCCGCTGAGGTGGGCATATCCCAGGCCCAGGTGTCCCGGCTGGAAAAGAATGCGCTGAATCGAATCCGAAAAGAGCTGTAGGAAACGGCTGATGTAGAAAACGCAAAAAAGCCGCTTGCAATTTGCGGCGATATGGAGTACACTATCCCCAATAGGCAGAGTAGGGGCGTGCGTGTGTAAGTGCTGGCGGGACGGGGAGTTGTCCGCCGGACGAAAAACGGTCACGTTTGCAGTGCGCGCCCCGCATCCCGCTGCCGCATAGTGGGATTGCGCCCTTATGGCTTCCTTTGTGCGGCATACCCTTTTGGGGCTGCCGAGAAAAACAAAGGAGGTCTTTTTCATGTCCCAAACCCTGTACAAATCGCCCTTTTCCCGAGCATACTGGAGGTGTGCCGCGGCGGACTCCAGAAAGCTGCGCACGCTGGTGTTCTCCGCACTGATGGTGGCCGCATGCGTGGCGCTGGGCTACCTCAAGTCCGTCCCGGTGGTGAACAACATCCGGGTGAGCTGGGGCTTTCTGGCCAGGGCGCTGTGCGCCCTGGTGGGGGGGCCGGTGAACGCCCTGGTATTTGGCGCTGTGGAGGATACGGTGGGATATCTCATGGATCCCACCGAGGGCTACAACCCCTTTTACATTTTCACCACCATGCTGGGGGTGTTTACCTATGCGCTGTTCCTCTACCGCGCCGAGGTGACGGTGCTGCGGGTGTTTCTGGCCAAGCTGGCCACCAACCTGCAAAACGTGTTCCTCGGTGGGCTGGGCACCTACCTGTGGTACTCCGGCGGCAAGGGCTATGGGGTCATCGTGGCCGGGAGCGCGGTGAAAAACGCCATCATGCTCCCAGTGCAGACCATCATGCTTGTGCTCCTGTTCGGAGCGCTGCTGCCCATCCTCCACCGCATGGGCTTCCTGCCTAACCAGGCCAGCCGCCTGAAGCTGTGGAAGCGGCCGGAATGGTTCAGGAGGAAAAAGACGCAGAAAGAAGGAAAGGCGGCGCCTTGGGAGGGCTGACCGCCGCCAAACCGCATAACCAACACCATGTCCGCATACCTTCCCATGAGGGGGAATGCGGACATGGTTTTTTTCAAGGAACTGGGCGATTTTCTGTGGGGCGGGCCGCTGCTGGGGGCGTTTCTAGTGGTGGGGCTGTGGTATTCCTTCGCCACCGGATTTTTCCCTATTTTTGGGCTTCCGGTGTGGTGGAAAACCACAATAGGTTCCTTGTTCCGGCGGGGCAAGGAGAAAAAGGGGGGGCGGGGGGTGACCCAGCTCCAGGCCCTGTCCACCGCCCTGGCCGCCACGGTGGGCACCGGCTCCATTGCCGGGGTGGCCACCGCCATCGCGTACGGCGGGCCGGGGGCGGTGTTCTGGATGTGGATGTCCGCCCTGCTGGGCATGGCGGTGAGCTGCGGGGAAAAGATCCTGGCGGTGCGCCACCGGGAGAAAGGCCCTGACGGCCACTGGCGGGGTGGGCCCATGGAGTACATGAAAAACGGCCTGCACCTGCCGGGGCTGGGGAAGCTGTTCGCCCTACTCTGCGTGGCGGAGACATTGGCAGGGGGCAATCTGGCCCAGGCCAACTCCATTGCTACTGCTCTGTCCGCTGCCGGGGGGGCGCGTCCCTTGGTGGTAGGGGTGGTGCTGGCTATCATTACCGCAATCGTGCTGGCTGGGGGGATCAAGCGGATCGGGAAGCTGTGTGAGCTGCTGGTGCCCGCCATGGCCCTGCTGTTTGTAGGGGCGGGGCTGGCGGTGGTGGCCGTCCACTGGCAGGCGGTGCCCACCGCGTTTCAGCAGATCTTCACCTATGCCTTTGCGCCCCGCGCCATTGCCGGGGGGTATGCCATGGGGACGGCCCTGCGTTACGGCGTGGCCCGTGGGGTGTTCACTAATGAGGCGGGGATTGGGATGTCCGCCATCGCCCACGCCTGTGCCGACGTGGATGAGCCGGCGGAGCAGGGGATGTGGGGCATTTTTGAGGTGTTTTTCGCCACCGTTGTCATCTGCACCGTCACCGCCCTGGTGATCCTCACCTCCGGGGTGTACGACCCTAGCCAGACCCTGGCGCTGGCGGAAGCGGGGACGCTGCCCCAGAGGATGCTGGGCGCGCCGATGACGGCGGCGGGGTTTGCCACCCTGTTTGGCGAGGCAGGGGAGTGGATCGTGGCGGTGAGCCTGATCCTGTTTGCGTTTACCTCCCTGATTGGCTCGGGGTACTATGGGCGGCGGGGTGTGGAGACCCTGACTGGATCCCAGTGGGTGATGGGGCTGTACCTGCTCGTTTTTCCGGCCTGCATCATCTTCGGCGCGGTGGGGGACATTACGGCGGTGTGGCAGCTGGTGGACGTGTTCAACGGCCTGCTGCTCCTGGTCAACCTGCCCGCGCTGCTGCTGCTGTCGCCGGAGGCGGTGCACCTGCTGCGCACCTGGTTGGAGGGCCGCAGGGCCGTCCGCCTGGGCAGGGAAGGGTCGGGAAATGATTGACTTTTGGGCTGCACCGTGATAAAATCGGGAAAATTGTTCAAAAAGATGGAATATATGAAAATTTTCCTGAACGGTGGCGGCTGCGGCCCACAGACCGACGCTGTGCTGAAACGGTTCAACGAAATGATTGACCGCACGAAACCGCTTTTATATATCCCCCTTGCCATGGAGCGGGAACGGTATCCGGGCTGCTATGAATGGATACAGGACGAACTGCGGGAGGTCGATGTGCCGCGAATCGAAATGGTGACGTCGGCCGGGGAACTGGCCCGCAAGGATTTAGACGGGTACTGCGCCGCCTTTGCCGGCGGCGGAAGCGCGGGGGCCATCATCTTCGGGCGGAGTCTGGAATCCTGTGCGCAGGACGACAAAAATGACGTGGGGATGAAAGGTTTGTCAGGGTTCGACGTTTTGAATGGCGTATCCCTGCTCTGCCATTACACAAAGCACACAGAGAAAAAAGACAGGGCAAGCACGATATATTTGACTGAACTGTCGAAACAGCTCCCGGCGCTTGCCCTGCCGGAGGAGGACACAATCGCCATAAACGGCGATGAAATGAACGTAATGGGCACAGGGCCATACTACTGTCTTCAAAACGGCGTCAGGGAGACACGGGAAGCCGTGCAATAGCTAACAAACAAGCCGCTATCCGGTGTGGACAGCGGCTTGTTTGTCATGATCGGCTCGTATGGTGCTCTGCCAGCCCGTGTTCTGTCAGATCCAGCACCCGGGTGCATACCTGCTCCAGGTACAGCCGGTCATGGGATACGCTGATGACGGCCCCGGGGAAATCCGCCAGCACCCCACGGATCACCGGCGCGGACAGGGGGGAGAAGTTCCGGGTGGGTTCGTCCAGCACCAGCACATTGGCCCCGCCCAGCACCATGGCCAGAAACAGCAGCTTGGCCCGTTGGCCCCCGGACAGCCCTGACACTGGGTGCTCCATTTCCTCCGCCTTGTATTTCATGTTGCCCAGCAGGGTGCGGGCCTTTGTGATGTCGTCCTTGTGCCCCGAGGGGGCCAGCAGCTCCACCGGGGTTTTTGCCCCCAGCAGCAGGTCGCCGTAGTCCTGGGGCATATAGGCCGCACGCAGGTCGGTGCGGGGCAGCAGCTCGTCCGCCACCAGCTTCAGCAGGGTGGACTTACCCGCGCCGTTGGGGCCGATGATGCCGATTTTTTCCGGCCCAGTGACCCACAGATGTACATCCCGGGCCAGCACCCGCTCCCCAGCGGTGAGCTGGGGCAGATCCAGCCGCAGCACCGTTTTCCCCGCCGGGAAGGCGGATTTTCCCTTATCAAAAGCGGTGAGGATGGCCTCCTCCCACTCAGGCAGGGCGGTCATGTGTTCCTTTTCCCGCTCAAACCGCCGGCCCATGGACAGAACTGTGTGCATTTTCTTTTTCAGCAGCCGTCCCTTGCCAGGATTTTGGCGGCTGACGGTGTTCAGCTGGTGGTCCACCGAGTCCCGGATCTGGCGGAATTTTTCCATTTTGGCATCGAATTCCGCCCGCTCTTTCCGGGCCACCTGTCCCTGGTGCTGGAAGCCGGATGCGCGATCCTCCACGTACTGGGCGTACCCCATCCGGGCCACGGTACACCTGGGGACAGAGCGCCGTCGCAGCCGCTCCAGGTGGATGACCATGTTGGCGGTGCGCTCCAAAAGGGGCTCGTCATGGGAGATATACAGCACTGGCACGTTACAGCCCAGCAGGAAACCCTCCAGCCACTCCAGTGTGGCTAAATCCAAATCGTTGGACGGCTCGTCCAGTAGCAGTATATCCGGGCCGTCCGACAGCAGCAGGGCCAGCCGTAGCTTGACCCGCTCCCCGCCGGACAGGGTGGCCATGGGCCGGTCATCCCAGAACAGTCCGGCATCCAGCCCCACCTGCCGGGCGGCCCGGTCCAGGGCCTTGGGGTCGGCGTCCGGAAAGGCCGGGGAAGCCTGACAGAATTCCCACACGGGCAGGGCCAGCTCGCCCGGTGTCAGCTCCTGGGCCAGATAGCCGCGCCGCACGTCCTTGTCCACGATTTCCCCTGTCCACTCTGCGTAGGGCTCCACCAGGGTGGGGTCAGATAACAGCTTCAGCACAGTGGACTTTCCGTTGCCCTCCTCGCCGATGAGGGCGGCGCGGTCGCCAGGGGAGAGGGTAAAGGATAGCCCTTCCACCAGGGTGGTTAGATCCTTTTTATGGGTAATGGTCATATTTTTGACCTGAAACATATAAATCCGCTCCTTTCGCACAAAAACCGCCTTTCATGACAGAAAGGCGGTTACCATGACAAAAAGGCAGGGACATAGTGTGTCTAAAAGACACACTCCCCAGTCAAGCAAGCCGCCCTTCACGCCATGAAAATCCAGACCCATAAGATATGGGCCTCAATTCATTGTTCATAGCTTGAAGTTTAACTTACTCGCGCATCTTTTCACCCTTTTCAGTTTTGTAGAATTCAGTATAGCAGAACGTCGGGCCGATGTCAACTATGGCTGTTCAGGCGGTGGGTCAGGACATATATTTTTCTCCAGCCGCTGGAGCAGGGAGGCCAGCAGAGCCCAGTCCTCGTCGGAAATCCCACCGGCAAGCTGCTGCTGAAAGCTATTGTGGGCGCACTCAATGATCTCCCGCATTTTTTCCCCAGCCGGAGTGAGGAAAAGCTGGTATTGCCGGCGGTTGCTGGGATCCTGCGTCCGGCGGAGGTGGTTCATTTCCTCCAGCCGCCGGGCCCCTCTGGCCACGCTGGTTTTGTCCAGGGCAAAAAAGTTGACGATTTCCTCCTGGCTGGCCCCTGGATGGTTTCCGGTATAGAGCACGATCAGGTGCATAATTCCCACGTATTGGTTTGGGGTGAGGACATCATTCCGGAGCGCCCGGATTCGCTGGCGGTTGATGCGCAGCAGGCTGGATAGAACGGGATCCTTCATGCGGCCTTACCTCCGGGGGGTGTCTCCATAGCCTGGGCGTTGGCGGCCGCTTGGATCTGCCGCTTGACCCGGCGGACGAGGGGAATGGCCAGCGCCAGCGTCAGCAGGTCAGCCACCGCCTGGACGGCGGCCACACCATAGGCCCCCCAGGTCCAGGCCATGGGGTATACGATGGGCAGGAAACAGGTGCCCTGCCGGGAGGTGGACAGCAGCAGCGCACCCCTGGCGTTGCCAAGCCCCGCGCAGAACATATTTACCACCGCCACCCAGCCATGGATGGGCAGCACCAGGCATTGAAGCCGGATGCACAGCGCGCCAATGTTCTGCATTTCCGCCGACTGGTCGGATTTTGCAAACACGCCGATGAGCGGCTCGGCAAACAGGGCCAGGGTGATCCCCATCAGCAGCGCCCCGGCAATAGCGGTTCGGGCAGCGAAGCGGTAGCTCTCCTTCACCCGGTCATACTGCTTGGCGCCCCAGTTGAAGCCAGCCACGGGCTGAAAGCCGGTGCCGAAGCCCAGGATCACACCAAAGGGGAACATCATCACCTTGGTGGATACGCCGATGCCTGCCAGCACCGCATCGGAAATGCCGCCGGCGATGTTGTTGAGCACGATGGCGGACACTACCGCCAGCCCGGAGCGGAACATGGAAGATGAACCCACGGTAAACACCTGCGTGAGAATGTCCCTGGAGGGGCGGAACTTGCGGATGGTTAAATGGAGGATGCTGCGCCGGGTGACATAGGGGAACACCAGGATGGCAAAGCTCACCAGCTTGGAGATGGCGGTGGCCAGCGAAGCGCCAGACACGCCCATATTCAGCTCAAAGATAAAAATGGGATCAAGGAAGCAGTTGAGAATACCGCCAAAGCCCATGCCGAACATGGACAGCATAGCGTTGCCCTCCGCCCGGAGGCACTGGTTCATGACAAAGCTGGCCGCCATGAAAGGGGCTACCAGCACCACATAGGTGGCATACTCCACAGCGAACTGCTCACAAGTGTCAGTGGCACCCAGCATACGCACCATGGGGTGCATAAAGGATACCCCCAGTATGGTGACCGCCGCGCCGAAAATCGCCGCCAAAAAAAATGCGGTGGACAGTACCCTGTCGGCCTGTTTTTTTTCGCGGGCACCCAGCAGGCGGGAGATGTAGCTTGCCGCCCCCACCGCAAGCATGGAACCGGCCATCATGATGATCTGATCCAAAGATGCGTTGACGCTGATGGCGGCCTGGGCGCTTTCGCCCAAATCGCTGACAAAATAGGTATCTGCTAAATTATAGATAGAAGTGATGAGGAAGGAGATGATGGAGGGGAGCGCCATCTTGGAGATGACCCGGGGCAGGGAACCCCGGAGCATCATATCCTCCCGCTGCTGCTGTCTCTCTTTGTCTGAGCTTGCCATTTCTGATATGCCTCCGTGTCGTTTGTATCAAATGCAACTGTTGCGTTTGATACTTATCATACCTTGAAATGGGCAAACTGTCAAGGGGCGTGAAAAACACATTCACACCCCTTTTTGCGAAAATTAGAGAACATTTATTTCTCTGTATTCTTCCCCTGTCCTTCGCAAAATCGCTTCAGCACTGTTCGGGTGTAGAAGCTGCCCAGCAGGAAGGGGAAGGTAAAGCCGATCAGCGCCAGATAGGCCCCGCTCAGGGGGAAGAAAAGAATGGCCAGCAGCGGCAGGCCGTACCAGCACAGAACCGCCAGAATTGCCCGCAGGGGCCGGGCTACGCCCAGCAGCAGGGCGGGCTTGACAGCTTCCTTCAAAGACGTTCCGGTGCATAAAAGGCCATAAAAATAAGTAGAGGACAGCATAGCCACCACCGCGATAAAGATGCAGAAAGCAAAGGGGAGGATCAGAAGCGGGGACTGCTCCACATGGCTGAGATAGAATATGGCCCCATACCCGCCTATGGAAACGGGAAAGGCGATCAGGAAAAACGCGCCATAGGCCCGCTTCCAGCCGGTTTTAAGCGCCGTTTTGTAGTCACGCCAGCACGACACCGCCTCGTCCCGCACCATTTTACGCACCACCTGGTGGGCGGCGAACAGGGCGGGGGGAATGGTGATCACAGGGAGGCAACTGGCCAGGAGGAGCAGGTTGAGCTTGATCAAATTGAGAAATTCCTCTTGGATGATCTGCATGAAGCGTTTTGCCCCGGTGGCCTCTGGAAGTTCTAAATCGGAGTCGGGACCAGGCTCGAACTGGCTTTTGTTGATAAACACAGCAAATGCTCCTCTCGTGATGTGGTATTTGGCCTTTTTAAGCATGATATCACAGGAGGAGGAATGATTCAATCAAAAGTTTTTTCGTGCTTCTCAGCCGCACCCCAAATGTGCTGGACGCTGTTTTTCAGGCGATGAAAAAAGGTTTCGCCTTTTTCAATTTTGCTCTTGAATCCCGCTGTAAAATCGCATACAATATCTAAGATAAACACCGCCCCGCCGGGGAAGCGGGTTATCCGCATTTGACATAAGGGGATTATCATATGATTACTGTCGATAAACAAAACCGGGTTTTTTCCCTGCACACACAAGGCACGACCTATCAGATGAAGGCGGATCGGCACAATGTGCTGCTCCATACCTATTATGGCCCAAGGGCCGATGGGGATCTATCCTATCTTATCAGGTACGCCGATAGGGCCTGCGCCCCCAACCCCGACGAGGCAGGGCTGGACCGCACCTATTCGCTGGATACGCTGCCCCAGGAGTATTCCTCCTGCGGGGTGGGGGACTTCCGCCTGCCCTCCATTGAATTTGAGCTGCCCAGCGGCAGTCACAGCGCCAGTTTACGCTATACGGGCTATGAGCTGCGGGAGGGGAAATATGGGTTGGACGGCCTGCCCGCTTTCCGGGGTACGGCTGAGGACGCCCAGACATTGGTGCTGTTTTTGGAGGATGCCGCCGCCCAGGTTTGTGTAGAGCTGTACTATGGCGTGTTCGAAAGGTATGACCTGATTACCCGGGCGGTGCGGGTGGTGAACCAAAGCAGTGCGCCGGTTCATCTGCTGCAATGTGCCTCTATGTGCCTGGACTTTCTGCGCTCTGATCTGGATCTGATTACCTTTAACGGCTGTCATATGATGGAGCGCTGCCCGGATCGCGCGCCCCTGCGCTCCGGCGTTCAGGGGGTGGGCAGCGTCCGCGGGACTTCCAGCCATCAGCATAACCCCTTTGTAGTGCTGTGCGATCGTGGCGCCAATGAGGATTACGGTGTCTGCTATGGCGCGGTGCTGCTTTACAGCGGCAACTTCCAGGCCGTGGCGGAGCGCAGCCAGTATGACAATTCCAGGCTGGTGATGGGTGTCAACCCCTACCAGTTCCGCTGGACGCTGGAGCCGGGGGAAGTGTTCAACGCCCCGGAGGCGGCGCTGGTGTGCGCTCCCTGCGGCTTGGGGCAGATGAGCCGTCAATTCCACCGGGCCATCCGGGAGCACCTGATCCGGGATCCCCTCCAGGGGCAGCGCCGGCCGGTGCTCATCAACAACTGGGAGGCCACCTATTTCAAATTTAACGCGGACAAGCTGGTGGAGATTGCCGAAACCGCCGCCCCGTTGGGCATCGAGCTGTTTGTCATGGACGACGGTTGGTTTGGCATGCGGGATGACGACAACCAGGGCCTTGGCGACTGGCAGGTGAACACAGACAAGCTGCCCGGCGGCCTGGATGCCTTGGTGCCCCGCTTGCAGGCGTTGGGGATGCGCTTCGGCATCTGGATTGAGCCGGAAATGGTGAACGAAAACAGCTCACTCTACCGGGAGCATCCCGACTGGGCGCTGAAAATCCCGGAGCGCGCCCCCGCCCGGTGCCGGAACCAGCTGGTGCTGGACTTTTCCCGGCCCGAGGTGCGGCAGTATATTTATGGGCAGATCAAGTCTGTGCTGTCCGGCGCCGATGTGTCCTATGTGAAGTGGGACATGAACCGCAGCCTGACGGACGTGTGCTCCGCCGTCCTGCCTCCGGAGCGCCAGGGTGAGGTGTATCATCGTTATGTCCTGGGGGTGTATGAGATGCTGGAATGGCTGCGGCAGGACTTCCCCCATATCCTGATCGAGGGCTGTGCCGGAGGCGGCGGGCGGTTCGACGCGGGTATGCTCTATTACACCCCCCAGATCTGGTGCAGCGACAACACCGATGCCATTGACCGCCTGCGCATCCAGTACGGCACCTCTTTCTGTTACCCGGTGAGTACCATGGGCGCCCACGTTTCTGTGGTTCCCAATGAGGGGAACGGGCGTATTACCCCCATGGAAACCCGGGGGGTGGTAGCAATGGCGGGCACCTTTGGCTATGAGATGGATTTGAGCGCGGCGTCCGAGACAGATAAGAAGATCATCCAGCGTCAGACGGCCTTTTTCAAAGCGCGCTACGATTTGATCCAGCAGGGGGACTACTACCGCCTCAGCGATCCCTTCCAGGACGGCCCGTATACCGCCTGGGAGCACGTCTCCGCCAACAGGCGGGAGGCCCTGGTGTCCCTGGTCACCGGCGGCACCCACGCTGCCCCCTCCTTCCTGACCCTGCGGCTGAAAGGGCTGGAGCCCGATGCTGTCTACCGGGTGAATGGCGGGGAGGAGTGTTACTCCGGCAGCACACTGATGGCGGCGGGCTACCCGCTGCCCCAGCTGTGGGGGGATTACCAATCCCTCCAGCTGTATTTGAAGGCGGAAGCATGAGAAAAGCCGGCCTGTACAGGAGTCGCATGGAGTCCTGTACAGGCTGGCTGAAATTTATAGATTACAGGGTGGGTGGACACTGAGCAGTCGGTTTTCCCCTGGGAGCAGGGAACCGGCTTACTTCCTGGCCCGTTTTTCCTGTTTTTTGCGCAGGAGTTCCTCGCGGGCCAGCTGGGCGGCGGCCAGGATATCCTTATGATGGACGACATAATGGCGGTTGACTGTCATCCTGCTGTAGCGGCTGCGGAAGCGGCGGCTGTTTCGTTCCAGCTTGGCGATTTCAGCATAATACTTTTGCCGGACGGCTTCCGCTTTTGGCTCCAGTTTGTCGGCGAACTCAGCCTTGCCCAGGGAGAGCTGGAGCTGGAGTTCCTCGCTGAGGGTGGTGATGCCCACCACCAGCTTCGACACCAGCGCCAGATGCCGGATAGTAAAGGCCGCGTCTACCAGCAGCACCGCCAGCAGGACACTGCCCAGGGCATATTTCAGCACCAAGGGGATCTCCGCGAATTTTGCCTCAATGGGAGGGTGGATATAAAAGATGACGATGTAGGACAGCACACCCCACACCAGCGCCACCCACAGGCAGATTCGGCCCTTCAAATTGAATTTAAATTGGGAGTAATCCCAGTATTTCACATGGGTGGCAGTTTCCAGCAGCCATGCCACGAAATACTCCCAGGAACTCATCACAACCACCGCCACCACGTAGAACAGCACTAAATGGTGCTTCAGTGGGGTAAAAAACAGGATCATCAGCAACACGCCCGCGCCGTAAATGGGGCAGATGGGACCGTACAGGAAGCCCCGGGGAACCAGCCGGCGCTCGCAGATAGAGCAGTAGCAGGTTTCCACAACCCATCCCAGGAAGGAGTAAAAAACAAAGTAGAGGAACAGATCTTCAATTGGATAGCCGAGGATGGTCAAGGCATTCACTCCTTCTCTTGCTGGGACAGCAGGACGCCGAGAATCCCATTGTAAATCCGGTCCGGGTGTTGGAGAAACTGGTCGGCGATGCGCTGGCCGTCCTCCTGGGACGGGGCCAGCAGAGTCAGGGAAAACAGGCTGCCCTGATCATCGTCCATGGCCAGACACACGTCATATCCCAGGGGTTGGGGTCGCAGCTCTGCCCGGACCTGGGCCTTGCGCTTCAGCGCCTGGTTCAGCGGAGCCAGCCGGTGATCACAGCGGCTGCGTATAACGGAGGAAAGGCTGCTCTCCCCGGCGGCACAGGCGCGGCGGCCTTTGCCAGTGACGGCGTAAAACTCCCCATCCTGGGTGATGTGCCCGCTGTCCACCAGCTCGGATACCGCCTCGGCAAACTGGAAGTAGTCTACGCCGCTGTCGCACATGGACAGATCCGTCAAGGTTGAAAAATCGATGGGGGCGGCCACGCGATCCATGAGATAGAGCACCAGCAGCTTGATATCCAGCTTGTCATGGATAAATCCGAACTTGGCCATTGCTGCCCAGCCCCTTCCTTAAGTGCTTGATTGTACCATACCATTATAACGGATTACGGCACCAATGACAAGCGGAAATTGTCTGTCAGTCAGCCCCGCGTGATAAGGGCCTGATAGAGCTGTACCAGGAACGACCAGGTGGCCCGGTCCATCACGCCGGTGACGGGCAGGCCCGCTAAGCCCTGGATCACGCGGATATTGGCGTGGGTTTCGCCACTGTTGCAGCTGTTCATCTGGCAGGGTTGGAAATTGGTCATTTTCTTGGACAGGGAGACAAACATGGCCTGTACAATGAGCATGGGTTCGCTTTCTGCCCCTTCGTCGGCAGTGTAGCCGCCATCAGGCAGCACATTCAGCGGGGGAGGGGTGCCGTAGAGCAGCTCCACCCGGAAATAGGCTTCCTGGATGGCATCCCAGGTATCCAGATTCACTACACCATTGACCGGCTCATGGTATTCCCGCTGGAATATCATGACGGCTTCCAGGGTACGCTCTCCAAATACGCCATCCACCGCAAGGCGCACCAGCTTGGGATTGTGGATGGCCAGCTGATCAAGCATATATTGCAGGGAACGGACGGGCTGGCCGGTCATCTCGGCTTCCTGCGCATCACTATTATGATTCATCAAAACCTTCCTTTCATGTATTGGATTGTCCGTAGGTAAGGTTATAGCCCGGGAATTGGCCTGCAGTCACAGCATTTTGGATTTCCTGGGAGTTGGTGGGCAGATTGGCCCCGGCCAGGGCGGTTCGGGCGATGCCCAGATACTCGTCGTACAGCCGCTGCCAGGTGGCCCGGTCCACCGTGCCGGTGACCGGCAGCCCAAATCGGGTTTGGGCTGCTTCCACTGCCTCCCGTGTCTTGGGGCCGAAGATGCCATCGATGGACAGGCCCGGGATGGTGGAGGAAAACTGGCCAATGATGGAGATGAAATATTGCAGCGCAGACACGGCGATTCCAGTGCTGCCCTCCCGGAGTGTGATCCCAGCGGAGGGCCCCTGCACCTGGGTGAAGGGCTGGCCCTCGCTTACCAGTTCGGACAGGTTGGCAACGCCCACGTAGAGGAACACCAGCTTATACCAGGTGGCCTGACCCACAATACCGTCGGAGGTCAGGTTAAAAATGGACTGGAAGTTCTTCACCGCTACCTCCGTCTGGGCGCCGAAAATGCCGTCCACGGGGTAAATGCGGGGGATGGCGGGGTAGTTTTTGGCAATGCGGTTGAGCATGACCTGCAAAACGGTGACATAGTTGCCGGAGGAGCCGTTTTGCAGGGGATAGCCGGGGTAGGAGTAAGCGATATCCCGGATGGGGGCGTTGGACACCAGCTCGATATTGTCGCCATAATAGTGGCGCAGGATATCCATTGTGTTGCTGCCCTGGCGGGCCAGCGCTTCGCTGCCCCACTGAGACAGGCCGTCACAGGTGACGGTGGTGCCATTGCAGAACCGGGCGGACAGAGGCTCCACAAAGCCGGAACGGCGGATGTAGGTGGTGAACAGCTCATCCACCAGATTATCCACATTTTCAAAGGTGCTGCGGCCTTTGATGAACTTTTGGTCGTTCATAGTGGAGCCAGTGATGTCGAAGTCGTAACCCCGGCTGGGGTAGTATTCGGTGTAAACCCGGTTGAGGGCGAAGGAAATCTGGGCTAAAATATTAGCCCGCAGGGCGGCCTCCGGCCAGGTGGGGTAGATCTCGCTGGAGGCCACGTTTTTGATGTAGTCTGGAAAAGAGACAGTGACATTTTCCGCCCACTGGTTGGCCGGGCCGGTGTGGACGGTAATGGTCCGGGGTATGTAGGGTGTAACGGTAACAGGCATGGGAGCCTCCTTTCAAAAACGCACGGCCGTTACAGCGGCTGGGGGGTGACTACCACCGGCTCGGCGGAGTCCTGTCCGGCGGTGGGCTGGGGCAGGGGGGTGAGGGGTACGTTTTGCACCGTCTCCACGCCGGGGAATATCTGCAATTTTTCAAACGTTGCCAGATAATACTCCGGGTGTTCCACTACCAGGGAATAATTAGAAAACGGGATGCCGCCACCAGGGGACTCGCTGAGGGCAAGTTCGGGGGCCTCCAGCTGGAATGCCTTGGTGGATCCGCTGCTGTCAGTAGTTTGGATGGAATAGACATCGTGCCGGTTGTCCTCCGCCCTGCTGGAGATGATCACCGTAGCGCCGGAGATAGGCAGTTGTGCCTGAGAGGTAAATACGCGGACGATCAAAGAGCCGGTCTGAGGCATAGACAACTCCTCCTTATCAGGTTTCGGGAAACCTCCCGGGCTTCCTCGTATCAGCTTATGCACCAAAGGGAAAAAGTGTGCGGCGTGAGCGGTTAAAAACGAAAAAATGGTTTGCTGGAAAAACCACAAAATTTTTCAGCTTGTAATTTGCCCAGTTCGGCACATAATGAGTGGCGGGAAAGCGATGAATCTGTAGGAGGCATGAAAATGAAAAAGAGACGTTTTGCTTTGGCGATTGCATTTGTGCTGGCCCTGGCCCTGACAGGCTGCTCCGCCAACCGGGATGGTGATGTGAACCCGGCGGAATCCGCCAACAATGGGATCGGCTCCACTAGTAGCCCTGACGCGGGCGGCGCCAACGGCAACGACGCCATGATGGGCGGCGGCGCGGGCGGCACCAACGATCTGGACAACGACGGCCTGCCCGAAGGCAGCGGCGACAGCCAGAGCCGTTCCAACAATGGCGGCAACGTGATGGACGACATCGGCGACGCTGCCGGGGATCTGGCCCGGGGCGCGGGCAATGCCGTCCGGGACGCGGGCGATGCCATCGGTGATGCGGCGAACGATGTTGGCCGAGCCATGCGGTAATAAGAAGCAGGGCGGCCGGGAAATCCCGGCCGCCCTGCGGCTCTTATTGAAGTGTAATGCGAAACCGCCCATGGAACTGCGTCATTTTCAGCGTGACCATGCAGCGTTTGCAGGGACTGACATCAATCAGAAAAGAGGCGTCCCGGCCATAGGAGCCAGAAGCGGGGGAGAGGGGGGAGCCGTCCGCTCCCCTGACCTCACATTCGATAGCGCCTGAATTTGTCTCGGTTTCGATGGAGAGCTTCCGGTATTTTTTGAAAATTACAAAGTTTCTGCGCATAAAGCCAGTGGTTCCGGCGGTGCAGCCCTCCCAGCGGGTGGGCAAGCTGATGCCGGTATGGAGCCAGCTTGCCCCAGCCCTGGTGGTCATGATACCAAAATAGTAGAGGGCATAGAACAAGGGCAGCAGGATACAGGCGATGATCAGCAATTTCCAGAAAATATCCAACAGGCACACGTCCCTTCTCAAAGCTCCAGCCCGATATACTTCTCCATGGTGTCCAGGTGGCCGATGCCGCCGGGTTCTTCCCCTACCTTATAAAAGCCGTGGGAAAGGTAAAACTTTTTTGCCCTCTCATTTTCCGGCGCGCACCGCAGACGGAGGAACTGCCGCCCCATGGCCCGGTAGGTGCACACCGCGTGGCCAAGGAGTTGAACCCCCAGCCCCTTGGAGCGGAAATCCGGATTCATATAGAAGAACGGCACACGGCCTACCCGCAGGTCTGCCTCCTGTTCCCAATCCATCTGGAGCACCCCGACCGGGGTGTCCCCCAGCAGGGCGAGCAGGACGCTTTCCGGGGCGTGGGCACTGTTTTGCTCCGCTGTGCGCAGGAACGCCTCTCCATCAAAGCTGTCCATTGTCCCGTGGCTGGCCTGCCAGCCGTCCCGGCGGGCGGCAAGGTACTGCTCTCGCTCCTGAGGCAGAAGAAGAGACTGGAAGCGCAGGGCGTTACGCTCCATACCCGCAATGCCATAGGAGATGCTGGCCTTGGGGATGTCGGAGTTGGGAAGGTGACTTTCATCGTTGTATCGATATACCCGGATCTGCCCGTTTTCTGCCTCCAGCCGGGCTACGCTGGTGTTGTCGCCCAACGGGATCTGGCACATCTGCGCAGACTCCAGTCCCAGGAAAGCGGACAGTCCCGCCCGGATGGCGCAGCCGTGGGACACCACCGCCACCGTCTGCCCCGGGTGGGCGGCGGCGATGCGGCGGATGGCCCGGGCCATCCGCCGGCGGACAGCGGGGAAGGTTTCGCTGCCCTCCACCTGCCAGTTGGGATCGCAGCGGAGAAAGGCGGTAAGGCTACCCCTGTGGTCGTGGAGCAGCTGGCCCCAGGGTACATCCTCCCACACTCCAGCGCCAATCTCCCGCAGATCGGGATCGATGTGCAGATGGAGGTCGCGGGTGCGGTAGATGGCCCGGGCTGTAGTCATGGTGCGGTAGAGGTCGCTGGAGTACACCGCGTCAAAATGGACGCCCTCAAACCGCCGCTCCAGTGCCTCGATCTGGGCGCGGCCCTTGACGGTGATCAGCCCGTTGTGCCAGCTGTGGCACCGGCGGTAGAGGTTGCCCTCCGCCTGGGCGTGGCGAATGAGATAAATCGTAGTCATTTGCTATGCCTTCTTTCTCTATTACCAAGGCTGTACGCCGCCGGTGAGCGCCCGTACAGCGGACAGGCTCTGTTTTGCGGCGATTTCCGCCAGTCCGTCCCGTACCTTGATCGGGGCGTAGGGGTCGGCGAACAGGGCGGTGCCCACTGCCACGGAGGACGCCCCCGCCAGCATGAGTTGGGCGGCGTCCTCGCCCCTGGATACCCCGCCCATGCCTAAAATGGGCAGATTCACGGCGCGGGCCACCTCCCACACCATGCGCACCGCCACAGGGAGGACGGCGGGGCCGGACAGGCCCCCGGTGTTCATTTTCAAAATGGGGCGGCGTGTATTCACATCGATGCGCATCCCCCGCAGGGTGTTGATGAGGGACAGGGCATCCGCCCCCGCATCCGCCACGGCCTTTGCGATTTCGGTGATGTCGGTGACGTTGGGGGAGAGCTTTACCATTACTGGGGCGGCGGCATGGGCCTTGGCCACTTTTGTGACCTCCGCCGCCAGCTCTGGGCGGGTGCCATAGGCCAAACCGCCCGCTTTAACGTTGGGGCAGGAGATGTTAACCTCGATCATGTCAACTCTGGCCTGGGACAGTTTTTCGCACATGACGCCGTACTCCTCCGGGGTGTTTCCGGAAATGTTGGCAATGACTTTTACGTCATGCTGGCGCAGGAAGGGAAGCTCGTGTTGGATAAAGGTATCCACGCCGGGGTTTTGCAGGCCCACGGAGTTGAGAATGCCCATGGGAGTTTCGGCAATCCGGGGGGAGGGGTTGCCCTCCCGGGGATATAGGGTTAAACCTTTACAGCAGATGGCGCCCAGCTCAGACAGGTCGAAGAACTGGCTGTACTCCCGCCCAAAGCCGAAGGTGCCGGAGGCCACCACCACTGGATTTTTCAAGGTGACACCTGCCAGGTCAACGGTCATGTCAATGTGGGAGGTGTCCGGTGGCTCGGGGACAGGGAAGGTTTGTTCCATTTTTTGACCGTTTTCCCTTTGCCCGACAACAATTTCAGGCTGAAAATGAAACTTTTCCCGCTCAAGCATCCCAGTCCACCTCCTCCGCGTCGAATACCGGACCGTCCTTGCAGACGTGCTTCATGGTGCCGTCCTTCATGGGGGTGGCGCACACCAGGCAGGCCCCCACGCCGCATCCCATGCGCTCCTCCATGGATACCTGGCAGGGGATGCCAAACTCTGCCGCCACCGTTGCCACATTTTTCAGCATGGGCTTGGGGCCGCAGGCCAGAATTGCTGTAAAGTCCTTATCCTTGGCAAGGATATCCCGCATCTGGCCGGCCACAAAGCCGTGACGGCCCAGCGTTCCATCATCGGTGCAGATATAAGTCTTTGCGCAGTTTTCCTCAAAGCGGCTGGTGACGGCGGGGAACGCCTTGTCCTTGGTACGAAAACCCAGCACAGCCACCCGAGGCCATTTCATGTGTTCTCCGTATTCAATCAGCGGTGGCACGCCGATGCCGCCCCCCACCAAAAGGTAGCGGCCTTCCTTTGATACATCAAAGCCGTTGCCCAAGGGACCCAAAATGTCCAGCTTGTCTCCAATCTTCCGCTGGGACAGCCATTTTGTGCCTTCGCCCCGAACCTCAAAAATCAGCGTCACCAGATCCTCCGGCTCGTCCCACCCTGTGATGGCCACTGAGATGGGGCGGCGGAGAAGCTGATCATCCCCACATTTGATATGTAAAAACTGCCCGCCCCGCAGGCCGTGTTTTTCCACCAGTTTGCCCGCCTCCAGCACCATCCACCAGGTGTTGCCATCAAGCTGATCCATCGAGATGACCGTACAAATTTGCTGAATCGGCATAATATACCCCCAATTGTGTCCCATTATAGGATAGTGACGTATTCTTTAATTTCATCCCGCATCTTTTCTGCGGCGGTGCGGGCGGCTTCCTGGTAGTCCGCGCCGTCTTTTCCGGTTTTCTGCCATGCGCACATGATGGAGCGGGAGGCGTTGACAATGGCTCCCCGGCCCAGCTCGTCAAAGGCAAACCGTACGTCGGCGGCAGTGCCGCCCTGGGCCCCGTAGCCGGGTACCAGGAAAAACACCTTGTCCAGGCGGTAGCGCAACTCCTTCAGGACGGAGGGGTGGGTGGCACCCACTACCGCCCCCAGAGCCTGGTAGCCGCATTTGCCTGCGGTGCCCTGGCCCAAACGCTGGATGAGGTCGCCCATGGCGGTGTACACCAACCGATCCCCCGCCACGATGTCCTGAAGCTCCACAGAGGAGGGGTTGGAGGTCTTAGCCAGCACAAACGCACATTTATCCCTGCTGGTGCAGTCCTTCAAAAAGGGGTTGATGGCGTCGGATCCCATGTAGCCGTTGAGGGTGACGCAGTCGGCGTCGAACACGGGGCAGGCGGTACTGCCTACCTGAGTTACCCCCAGCCACGCCTCGCTGTACGCGGCGGCAGTGGTGCCGATGTCGCCCCGCTTGATGTCGGCGATGACGAACAGATCCTTTTCTTTGGCATAGGCAATCACTTCCTCCAGCGCTTTCATGCCCTGCCAACCCAGCATTTCAAAATAGGCGGACTGGGGCTTCACGGCGGGTACCACGTCCGCCAGCGCGTCAATGAGGCCGCAGTCGAATTCCAGCACCGCCCGGGCGGCGGCCTCCAGGGTTTCGCCGTGCTTGCCGGTGTGTTTTTTCAGAATAAACGGGGGGATATACTCCACACGGGCGTCCAGTCCGGCCACGGTTGGATTCCTTTTTGCCTTGATTTTGCTCTGCAATACGTCGAATGACATGGTTCAGTCCTCCTGATAGATGATATTTCCCTGGGAAATGGTATATTTGACTTTACCCCGCACGGTGCGGGCGTGAAAGGGGGTGTTGCGGCCCTTGGAGACAAATTTTTCTTTGTCGATGGTCCATTCCAGATTCGGATCAAACAGAATCAGGTCGGCGTCCCGGCCCATGCCCAAGGTTCCCTTGTCCAGCCCCAATAGGGCGGCGGGGGAGGCGGACATGAGGGATACCACCCGGCTCAGGGGCAGCAATCCGCTGTGGTACAGCCCGGTGAGGGACAGGGCCAGGGAGGTCTCCAACCCAACCATGCCGCTGGGGGCGTCAGGGAGGGGCTTTGACTTTTCCCCGGCGGTGTGTGGGGCGTGGTCGGTAACAATGGCGTCGATGGCACCGTCCGCCAGCCCAGCCCGAATTGCCTCCACGTCCGCCTGGGTGCGCAGGGGCGGGTTGACCCGTGCCATGGCGCCCTGGCGGAACACTTCGTCCTCGGTGAGGGTGAAATACTGGGGGCAGGTTTCACAGGTGACGCGGACGCTCCTGGCCTTGGCCTGCCGGACGATATCCACCCCTTTGCCGGTGGAGATGTGGCAGATGTGGACGTGGGCCCCGGTTTCCTCCGCCAGCATCACGTCTCGCATGATTTGCAGCTCCTCCGCAATGGCGGGGCGGCCAGGGAGGCCCAGCTTACGGGACGCCTCCCCCTCATTGACGGCGTAGTTCTGCACCATGTCCCGGTCCTCACAGTGATCCAGCAGGGGAAGGCCCAGCTTTTTGGCCCCTCGCATGGCCTGCCGGAGCAGGGCAAGGTTTTGGATGGGTACGCCGTCATCGGTGAGGGCGGGGACGCCAGCCGCTTTCAGCGCGGCAAAATCGGTGAGTTCCTGCCCCTTTTGACCCACGGTCACCGCCCCGGCGGGGAGGACATTTACCCCGGTGGGGGCGGCCTTGTCCCGCACCAGAGCCACAATTTCCGGACAGTCCGTAGCGGGGCGGGTGTTGGGCATGGCCACCAGGGTGGTCACGCCGCCCTTGGCCGCGGCGGCACAGCCGGTGGCCACAGTTTCCTTGGCCTCAAACCCCGGTTCCCGGAGATGGACGTGTATATCCACCAACCCCGGGGCGGCAATCAGCCCGGACGCGTCCAGAATCTGTGCGCCGGGGACATGGAGATCCGTTCCCAGCCGTGCGATGGTTCCATCTTCAATATAGACGTCCAAATGACCATCAATGCTATGGGCGGGGTCAATGACCCGCCCGCCCTTGATCAGAAGCTGCAAAGGCTGATTCCTCCCATCGTAAATGGATGTATTATAGACATTTTATTTATTATATAGTAGATAAGGGACAAGCGCAACGGACAAATGAAAAAAATTGTGGAAAGGATCCGCCGGAGGCGGGACAGGATGGACAAGAAAACACAGGGCCCCTTTCGGAGCCCCGTGTGTGGTGCAAGTAAGCCTGTAAGCCGGGTTCTGTCATTTAAGACAGCCATCTATCTCGACGTACCGTCGCCGGTACGCTCCAGCCGCCTCCTGAACACGGCCGGGCCGGCCTGTATGTGTTCCCACGGCGTTGCTCCGGATAGAGTTTACAGCAATGGGCGCTTGACACG
>CAJTVM010000029.1 GCA_910579595.1 uncultured Oscillospiraceae bacterium | reverse complement strand
AGGTCTTGCGGATCAGGTGCTCCCGGGCCTGGACCAGCACCTGGATGGTCACGTCATCGGGGATGTGATTGCCCTCAATCAGCTCCCGGCAAATCTCATACTCTGTCTCGCTGGCGGAGGGAAAGCCAATCTCAATTTCCTTCACGCCGATGTCCACCAGGGTGTGGAAGTATTCCAGCTTTTCCTCCAGGTTCATGGGGTCGATCAGGGCCTGGTTGCCGTCCCGCAGATCCACCGAGCACCACACCGGGGCCTGGGTAATCACCTTATCCGGCCAGGTACGGCCCTCAATGGGCTGTGGTGTAAAGGGGATATACTTTTCAAATCTGGGCTTCAAATTCATGGCTGCTTCCTCCTTTGGAATGTGCGGGGGATAACAAAACGCCCCCGACGTTCAGTCAGGGGCGTAATAAAACACTACGCGGTACCACCCTAATTCCGCGCACGGTTGCCCGGTACGCGCTCCCGGCCTCCAACAAGGCCACGACCTGTAACGGGGCCACCCGTCCGGCCCTACCGTTTACGGTTCAAGCCGGCGGCTCCGGGGCCAGTATGCACACAGGATCCCCCACCGGTTTGCACCAACCACCGGCTCTCTGAGGGGGAAAACCTCATGTCTTCTTCCCATCCGCGCCTTTTACTGGCATTTATTATATCCAAAGCCCCCCTGCTTGTCAAGTATCTTTTGTCCATTTGCCAGACAGCCTGCCCCATCTGAACAAATTGCCGCCAGTTGTTCGGATGGGGCAGGGTTGTTTTTTGCCTGTAGCCCTTACACTTCAAGGGTTACCGGCTTTTCGAGTTTGAACGCCATACGCCTGGAGCAAAATCAAACGGGGCAAACCGATCCCTAAATCTCATAGATGCCGAGAGACGCCTGCTCAACGAAAAGGCCGCCCTCATAATTCAGAAGCAGGGAGAGGTCGGCACAGGGCGCGGGATGGGCCTGCGGGAAAAGCATGGTGGAGTAGTGCAGCGTCAAGGGGGCGCCCCCCAGGTATTTTACAGAAAAATAGAGGGGCAGGATCTCCTGAAAGGCATCGCAAGGTGTGAACCGGACAAAGACGGCCCCCGCGCTGTCACCGCAATAGGGGCCGCGGACGTTGATGGTATAATCCAGCACATAGATCCTTCCGGGATCCAGCTCCACCAGCGCGGGATTTTCCCCGTTCAAGCGAATGCCGCCTCCCTGCTGCCCCTGGCACTTCCAGGACAGCAAAAAGCCGTTGTTCCAGGAGAACCCCTCACACGGGCTGATCAGACGCAGGGCGTTTGCCCGGCAGCAGGACGCGCCGCCGCAAGGCGGTTCACACAGGCGGTCCGGCGGGCAGGGCGGCTCACACGGACGGCCCGGGGGACAGGGCGGCTCCGGCGCGGGCTTGCGGCCACCGGCCTCTAATGCTTTTTCCAGCTTTCCTTTCAGCAGCATCTGACTTTGCATCACGGTGTCCAGCAGAGCTGCCGCACTCTGGTTGACCGCCAGAATCTCCTGGGTGCTGGCGCAGGGCTTGCGGCTCCCCGGGAGCGTGCCCAAAATATATTGCAGCTTTTCACCCTCAGCGTTGACGATGTGGCTGAGAGCCAGCTCCTCCATGGCAATGGAGGCAATGATCATTGTAAGCGCCTCATCTTTTGTCATATCGGCCCCGCAGGGGGGAAAAGAAGGCATAGACATAGCTTACTGCTCCAATCAATTGCCGTTCCAAGACGTTCCTTTGGGACGGGAAGCGGCAGATGTACGGCGCGCCCTCCGCGCCGCCAGTCTATTTTATGCGCCCAGCGTCCTGTTGGAGAATGTCGAAGGCCGGAACCTGTCGGGCTGCGGGCACATATGATATGCCAGGCGCCTGCCGGGGCCGGGACGTCCGGCCAGACGAGCGGTCTGGCGCCGTATGGAATGGAAAGGAGTTTTGTCCATGTCTATGCCCAGCTTTCCCGTTGTCGATCCCCCGATTGACCGGGAAGACGCAGTCAATCAGATCCTGTCCTCCATCGCCATGGAGGAACTGGGTCTCAGCCACATTTTGAATGCCGAAGGCGAAAAGCTTCAATATATCCTGGGCACTCTGCCCGGTCTCAGCGGCCCCCCGGCCACTGTCAGCGACGTGCTGGCCGCCAACGAAAGCGTACGCGATCTGTTGGAGGCCACCGTCCAGAACCAGCTCTTTCTGAGGGCGAAGATGCAGGGCGCTTTGGAGGCGTCCCAGATGCAGGGGGCCACCGGTCCTACCGGCCCCACCGGCGCCACCGGCCCTGCCGGCGGTCCCACCGGTCCTGCTGGTCCCACCGGTGCCACCGGGGCTACGGGCGCGACGGGCGCCACCGGGGCTACGGGCGCTACCGGCCCCACTGGACCTACCGGCGCTGACGGTGCCATTGGCGCCACTGGAGTTACCGGCCCCACCGGTGCCACAGGTGCGGCGGGTGCTGCGGGCGCGACAGGCGCGACGGGCGCTGCGGGCGCCGCCGGTCCCACCGGCCCCACGGGGGCCACGGGCGCGGCGGGCGCGACAGGCGCCACCGGGGCTGCGGGCGCGACAGGCGCCACCGGGGCTACAGGCGCGACCGGGGCCACAGGCGCCACGGGCGCCACAGGTGCCACCGGCCCCACCGGCATCAACGTCACGGCCACCTCCAGCTTTGCGGCCAACACCAGCGGGACTGTGCTGGCGGTGGTATTGGGCGGGGTCCTGGTTCCGCTGCCGGACGCCCAGGTGCTTCCCGCCGACATCACGGTCAACGCCGCCAATACGGTGTTTACCGTCAACACCGCCGGGCGCTACCGCCTGTCCTACGAGGTGAATACCACCGCCGCCCTGGCCAGCGGGACTGCCCTGGTCATCAACGGGACCGCGAATACGGCCTCCACCATTGCGCCGCTGGTGTCCCTCAGCCATTTTTCCAATGAGATCATGCTGGATCTGGCTGCCGGCACCACCGTATCCCTGCGTATGTTCGGGATCGTGTCCGCCGCGACGCTGCTTCCCGGCTCTGCGGGCGCTTCCCTGATGATCACCCGTCTGAGCTGAGGAGGTGCAACGGTATGTCGCAGCCCAATTTTCCTATCATCGATCCCCCTCTCACCCGGGACGGAAGCGTCAATGAGATCATTGCCTCCATTGCCGCAGAGGAGCTGAGCCTGAGCCATATTTTGAATGCCGAAGGCGAAAAGCTGCAATTTGTCCTGGGCACGCTGCCCGGACTCAGCGGCGGCGCGGGCATCGAGGACGTTTTGGACGTCAACAGAAGCGTCCAGCGGACGCTGGACGAGATCACCCAGCAGCAGCTGCTTCTGGGTGCGAAGCTGAGCGCGGCGCTGGACGCGCCGGTGTTCACCGGACCCATTGGCCCCACCGGCCCTACCGGCCCCACCGGGCCCGCCACGGGCGTGACCGGCCCCACCGGCCCCACCGGTGCGGATGGCCCTGTCGGTGCGGACGGCGCGGACGGCCCTGACGGCGCTGCGGGTCCTGTCGGACCTACCGGCGCGGACGGCCTGCCCGGCGCGGACGGTCCCACAGGCGCGGACGGCGCGGTTGGCCCTACCGGCCCCACAGGCGTCACCGGATCCACGGGTCCCACCGGTGAAACCGGCGCCACAGGCGCCACCGGTCCCACCGGCCCTGACGGCGCGGCGGGTGCGGCGGGCGCCACCGGGGCCGACGGCCCCATTGGCGCCACCGGCCCCATTGGCGCAATCGGAGCTACGGGCGCCACTGGCCCTACCGGCCCTGACGGCCCCAACCCCACGGCGACGGCGGGTTTCGCCGCCAACACGGCGGGCGCAAGCCTGTCCGTAGCCCTGGGCGGCACGCCCATCCCGCTGCCCAGCGCCCAGGTGTTTTCGGCGGACATCGCCCCCAACGCGGGGAACACGGTCTTTACCGTGGCCACAGCGGGGCGCTACCGCATCTCCTACCATGTGAATACCACGGTGGCCCTGCTGATGGGCAGCCGCCTGGTCATCAACGGGGTGAACAACACGGCGTCTACCATCGCGCCGGCGCTGTCCGTCTCCAACTACGAAAATGAGATCGAGGTGAACCTGCCCGCCAACGCCACCATCTCCCTCCAGCTCTACCCCATTGTGCTGGCCGGGGTGGCGGTGCTGATCAGCGGCGGCGCGGGCGCGTCCCTGATGATCGTCCGGCTGAGCTGACCGGAACGCCCTCAGCTCCGTTTGTGGGGCGGCGCTTTCTCTAAGGCGCCGCCCCCGCAGCTTTGAATCGTTGAGGAGGATGTTCATGATCACAGTCAGCCTGTGCATGATTGTAAAAGATGAGGAGGACGTGCTGGCCCGCTGCCTGGAGAGCGTGTCGGACCTGGTGGACGAGATTGTCATCGTAGACACCGGTTCCACCGACCGGACAAGGGAGATTGCGGAACAGTTTACCAACCGGGTGTATGATTTTACCTGGGCAGACGATTTCGCGGCGGCTCGGAATTATTCCTTCTTCCTGGCGGGGAAGGACTATTGTATGTGGCTGGACGCGGACGATGTGCTTCTGGACGCGGACCGAGCGGCCTTTGCGGCGCAGAAAGAGACGCTGGATCCGGATGTCACTGTGGTCATGGCCAAATACAACACGGGCTTTGACGGGGAAGGAAACGTGACGTTTTCCTATTTCCGGGAGCGGCTCATCAAAAACCACGCCGGTATGCGTTGGGAGGGGGCCGTGCACGAGGCGGTCACCCCGGTGGGCCGGGTGGCATACGGCGGGTTCGCCGTCACCCACCGCAAGCTGCGCCCTTCCGATCCGGACAGAAATCTGCGTATCTATGAAAGCCAGCTGGCGCGGGGGGTGGAGCTGGATCCCCGCCAGCAGTTTTATTACGGGCGGGAGCTGTACTACCACCAGCGCTATGAGGAGGCCATCCAGGTCTTTGAGCGTTTCCTGGACGGGGGCCAGGGCTGGATAGAAAACAACATCGACGCCTGCTGCCACTGCGCCTACTGCTATGAGCGCACGGACCGGCCGGAGCGGGCGCTGCAATCCCTGCTGCGCAGCCTCGCCTACGACCGCCCCAGGGCCGAGGTGTGCTGTGAGCTGGGCCGCTGGTTCTTCCAGCGGGAGCAGATCCCCCTGGCTGCCTACTGGTACTCGCTGGCCCTGACCTGCGCCCGGGACGACCGCCGCGGCGGCTTCGTCTCTCCCGACTGCTACGGCTATCTGCCCTGCATCCAGCTGTGCGTATGCTACAGCCGCCTGGGCGATCTGGAGCGGGCAGAGCGGATGAACGAGCTGGCGGCGTCCTTCAAGCCAGACGCCGCCCCGGTTCTGCACAACCGGGCCTTTTTCCAGAGCATGGCTGCGGGGGAATGACAGAAGGCATATACCAGCAATAAGCCCATGCCATTGGCCCCTTTTACGGCTGGCCGCAAGGAAACCAGAGCCGGTCAAGGGAGGGGCGCGGCAAGAGGTTTGCCCCAGCTTGCCTGCCGGATGATATGCCACTGTGCTTCGGGCCGCTTCCCTAAAGAAAATCCCACCTTTTGGTGTTTGCCAAAAGGTGGGATTCGGATGCTTTTTCAGGCCGCCGGGGGCGGCGCAGACAGTAAAAATCAGATCTCCATATCCAACAGATAGGAGGACAGGCCCTTGCCGTGCATATCCACGGACAGGGAGCGGGTGACGCCGCCGCCCAGGGCGGCGTACATCACGAAGTTCAGCGCGTGGATATTGGGCAGCTCATAGCGGACCACCTCGCCGTGGACCATGCCTTTGAAGTGCTCCTTCACCCGCTCGGGGGTGACCTTTTCCCGGATCGTTTCAAAATCCTTGGCGTCGTAGGCGATGAGAGACACGTTGGAGATGTTGCCCTTGTCGCCGGTGCGGGAGTGCGCAATTTCCCAGAGTTTCATAGTGACGTTTCTCCTTTCTGTCCCTTAGACCTCAAATACTTCCACTTCGGGCTTCACATCATAGCGGCTCACCAGGATGGAGGCCACAGACACGATATCCCGGGTGCGCTTCACCGCGCCGCAGCCGCCGGCGGGGCCGTTGGTGTACAGCGCCTCCACCTCATTGGGCACCAGGTCGGCGATGGCCTTCGTCTTGGCCCGGCCCGCCACCCGGACGCGGACCTCGGAGGGTTCGTCATTGTATTTGTAGTCCGGGTTCCAGTACAGGCTGTTGCAGCCGATGATATCGAACTTCAGCTCGTCGAACTGGCCGGGGGCCACCAGTTCCAGCCGCTCCTTCATGATCTCCAGCGCCAGCTTGGCCCGCTCCAGGCAGCCGGGGCCGCCGTAGCTGATTTCGCCGTCGCCGATGAAGCAGTCCCGGTAGCCGATGGAGCACTTGAACGTCTCAGTCTTGGGCTTGCCGGTGACGCCAGTGACAACAACCTTGTCCTTCTCCACCTCAGTGAAGGCGATCTGCTTGCAGTCGGCCACCACATCGGGGGTGAAATAGTTCTCGGGGTCGTGGATCTCGTAGCAGATCTGCTCGGAGCAGGTTTCCACTGTCACCAGGCCGCCCGCCTCGGGCACCTTGGTGACAAAGAAGGAGCCGTCCTCGGCAATCTCGATGATGGGGAAGCCCAAGTGGCCCACACCGGGCACGTCCTTCTTGCCCGGTTCGGCGAAATAGCCGCCGGTGACCTGTCCGCCGCACTCCAGCAGATGGCCCATGATGGTACCCTTGCCCAGCTTATCCCAGTCCTCCAGGGACCAGCCGAACTCATGGATGGCGGGGGCCATGAAGATGGCCGGGTCGGCCACGCGACCGGTAATCACCACGTCCGCACCCTGCTCCAGCGCCTTGAGGATGCCCTCCACGCCCATATAGGCGTTGGCGGACACGATCTCGCCAGGGAGCTTGGACAGGGGCTCGTGGGTCTCCCACACCTCGGTGTCCATGTACTTATCAATCACGGGCAGCAGGTCGTCGCCGGTGACGCAGGCGATCTTCATGCCGGTGAGGCCGTGCTTGCGGGCAATTTCCACGCACTTGGCGGCGGCGGCCTGGGGGTTGGCGGAGCCCATGTTGGTGATGAGCTTCACCTTGTGCTCCCAGCACAGGGGCAGGGCCTTCTCCATGCGGTACTCCAGCAGGCCGTTATAGCCTTTGCCGGGGTCCTTGAGCTTGGCCTGCTGGCCGATGGCAATGGTGCGCTCGGCCAGGCACTCGTAGCTGATGTAGTCCAGATTGCCCTTTTCGATGAGTTCCAGGGAAGGCTCCAGGCGGTCGCCGGCGTACCCGGCGCCGGAGCCGATGCGGATGGATTTCATGCGCAGTCGCTTCCTTTCAAAATGATGTCGTGATTCAGCGGTTTTCCTCAAATGGACACGCCGCCGGTGAGGACGGCAATGACAAGCATGACAATGGTGACAAGGAACGCCAGAGGAATGGTCTTTTTCTGGTGCTCACCGAAATCCACGCCGGCCAGGCCGATCAGCAGGAAGGTGGAGGCGGTCAGCGGGGAGACGGGGAAGCCGGTGGTCATCTGGCCCAGGATGGCGGCGCGGCCCACATCCTGTGCGGCGACGCCGAAGCCCTCGGCGGTCTGGGCCAGCACGGGCAGCACACCGTAGTAGAAGGAGTCCGGGTCAAACAGCAGGGAGGCGGGCATACCGATCACGCCGGTGATGACCGGGAAGAAGCGGCCCAGGGCATCGGGGATAATAGACACCAGGGCGTCGGCCATAGCGGTGATCATGCCGGTGCCCTTCATGATGCCGGTGAAGCAGCCGGCGGCAAACAGCACGGAGCACATCATCAGGCAGCTCTTGGCGTGGGCGTCCACCCGGGCCTTGGAATCGGCCACCTTGGGGTAGTTGATGAGGGTGGCCAGCACATAGAATACCATGAAGATCACCGCGGGGGCGAAGCCGGACTTCAGCAGGCAGGCAATGGCGGCCACAATCAGGACAATGTTCACCCAGAACAGGTGGGGACGCAGCAGGGCCTTCTCCTCGGCGGACAGCTCGGGTTCCACGTATTCACTGCCCTGCAGGGCCACGGAACCCAGGCGGGATTTTTCGGCGCGGCCCAGGAATACGGCGATGACGATGACGCACACCAGGCCCGCCAGGACAGCGGGGAGGACAGGCATAAAGAAGGCCACGGCATCGGTCTGCTGCCCCTCCGGAGTGAGGACGGTGGCGGCGCGGATGGTGGGGCCGCCCCAGGGCAGGATGTTCATGGTGCCCGCAGACAGGGCCACGATGGAGGCCAGGGTGGTGCGCCTCATGCCCAGCGCGTCATACAGCGGCAGAAGGGCGGGGACGCAGATCAGGAAGGTGACCGCGCCGGACCCGTCCAGGTGGACGATGGCGGCCAGCACCGCCGTGCCGATGGCGATTTTGACGGGGTCAGTGCCCACCAGGTGCAGCACCTTCTTGATGATGGGGCGGAAAGTGCCCGCGTCGGTGAGGATGCCGAAAAACAAAATGGAGAAGATGAACATCACGCCGGTGGCGGCCACGGAGCCGATGCCGGAGCTGCCAGTGATGAAGCCGCCCAGCTTCTTGAAGTTGGCAAAGAAATTGATCACGCCGGGGGCGTTTTCTGGGTCGGTTACGAAGAAGAAACAGGAAATAATGCCGGTGACCACGGGCACGGCGATAAGGGCCACCAGGGGGGATGCTTTTTTGGTCATGATCAAGACCAGCATAAGCACCACAGTCAGAAAGCCGAGAAACGCTAACATGGATAAACCTCCTCTTTTTCTTTTGAGCGCGGCCGCGCTTGTAGCTACACTGCCTAAATAACGCAAGGCGTGTGCCAAATCAAAGGAGATTGAAAAAATCTTTGGAAAACCTTGGGGTGCAAGGGAAAGCAATGACAGCGCCTGTAAAGGGAAGGGGATGGATTGCCGCCCGATATTCTAAAAATTTAGAATATCGGGCGGTGGTTTTCTTTAAAATTGGGCCCCTTATGCCGCGGCATTCCAGCAATTCTAATTATTTAGAATGAATTTCTAAATAATTAGAACCTGTATTCACAACCTCAATTCACCGTTTGGCCGGGTCTGTTCCCGCCATGCCGCGTTAAATTTTCTTGAAATAAACACGATGATTCCTGCGAACATTTGCCTTGCCTGATGGGAAAATCCCTCGGTCATCCAGCGGTTTCGGCTGTGAATACAGGCTCTTAGAATCAAGCGCGTCCCAGTTTATTGTACAGTGTGGCCAGGGAAATGCCCAGCTCTGCCGCCGCCTTTTTCTTGCCTTCCAGCGTATTTCCGTACTGCTGGAGCAGCTTTTGAATCTCGGCGCGCTCAAAGTCCCATACCCGCTGGGCCAGGGGAAGCCTCTGCTCCCGGCCCGGGCGGCGGAGGATGTGCTCCGGCAGGGAGTCCGGGGTAATCAGCCCATCGGCGGAGAGATAGACGGACGCCTCCAGCACATTGCGCAGTTCCCGCACATTGCCCGGCCAGTCATGGCCCATCAGGCTGTCCAGGGCCTCGGGGCTGATCTCCGCCCGGCGCTTGAGCTTGACGGCCAGGCTGGACAGGATGGTCTGGGCCAGCACCGGGATATCTCCCCGGCGCTCCCGCAGGGGCGGCACGCGGATTTGGAAGGTGGACAGGCGGTAGAATAAGTCCCGGCGGAACCGCCCCGCACTGATGTAGTCCTGCAAATCCGCATTGGAAGCGGAGATGATGCGCACATCCGCCTCCACCTCATGCACACCCCCCACCGGGCGGAAACGGCCCTCTTGGATTGCCCGCAGCAGCTTGGCCTGAAGGCCCATGTCCATCTCAGATACCTCGTCCAAAAACAGGGTGCCGCCGTCAGCCGCCTCAAACAGCCCCATCTTACCGCCCCGGCGCGCCCCGGTGAACGCCCCTTCCACATAGCCGAACAGCTCGGATTCCAAGGTATTGGCGTTGAAGTTGGCGCAGTTGATGGCCACAAATACCTCCCCCCGCCGGGGGCTGGCGTTGTGAATGGCCTGGGCGTACAGCTCCTTGCCGGTGCCGCTCTCCGAGGCCAGCAGCACCGCCGCGTCGGTAGCGGCCGCCTTTTGGGCCAGTGCCTTCACTGCCTGGACATTCTCCCCCACCGCCACAATGGAATCAAAGGTGTACCGGGTGGAGTTGGCCTTGTTTACCCTCTGGAGCACCTGCCTGCTGCGTTTTTCGTAGGCGTCCAGCTCGGAGCGGAAGTCGTGGGCATCCCGCATAAAGGTCACCACGGATATTCCGCCGGTGATGGCTCCATCCGTGAGGATGGGGTACATATTCACGAAATAGACGTCGTCGTTCTCCTCCATACGGGGCGCGTGGAGGATCGCCTTTCCGGTAGCCAGCACCTCCGGCAGCCGGGCCCCCGGGCGGATCTCCCGCAGGGGCTTGTTCACGATTTCCTCTTCCGTCTTGTCCAGGAAGTCCAAATAGGAGCGGTTGGCAAACAGGATTCTTGTGTGGATGTCGATTATCAGCACACCCTCCCGCATAGATTGGAAAACGGCTTTGATTTCATTAGATAGGGTCACGCTGCCACCAGCTTTCTGCATGATGCATTTTCAGACATTATACTATGGCCTCAATTTAAAATCCACGGTTTTCTGACATTGCCCCAGTATCACCTTGGCTCAAAAAGCGGACTGTATATTTATCCGTAAACAAAAAGGGCGCACCAAAGCTGTGTTGGCGTGCCCCTTTTGTTCAATCTGACCTCTGTTAGAACCTGCATTCACAGCCGAAACCGGCGGATGGGCGAGGGATTTTCCCGTCAGGCAAGGCAAATTTTCGCAGGAATCATTGTGTTTATTTCAAGAAAATTTAACGCGGCATGGCGGGAACAGACCCGGCCAAACGGTGAATTGAGGTTGTGAATACAGGTTCTTACGCAAAGTGCTCCGCTGTGGAAATCGCAGTGTTTCTCTACTCTTACCACACACTGGCCCGCCTTGGGCTATGGCACATCATCCCCCCTCCACCATGATACTGATGATCTCCCGGTCGGTCTGGGCCATGCCCTTCCGGGCCAGACGGCCCACGTTGCGGATGGTGTTTTCCACGCCTTTGGTGACGATGCCGTCACCGCCGTAGAACTGGGTGCCCTGCTCCTGCATCTGCCAGCCCAGCAGCCCCGCCTCCACGGCGGAGGCGATTTTGGCCGCGCAGCTGGCCTTGGCCCCATCGCAGATCATCCCGGAGTTGATGGCCACCGCGTTGACGATGGTGTGGGCCACTTCGTAGGTTTTGCCTCCGTGGAGGTAGGCAATGCCGGCCCCGGCCCCGCACCCGGCACTGGTGGCCCCGCAGTAGGCGGACAGCCGCCCGATGCCCGTTTTCAAGTGGATAGTCACCAGGTTGGACACCACCAGCGCCCGGTAGAGCGCTTCCCGGTCTGCCCCCATTTCTTCCGCATAGACAATCACCGGCAGGGAGGCGGTCATGCCCTGGTTACCGCTGCCTGAGTTGATGACCACCGGCAGCTCACAGCCGCTCATCCGGGCGTCGGATCCTGCGGCGGCGGTGGCCTTGGCCCGGTTGTGAACGCTGTCCCCGTAGGCCCCCAGCAGTACCTTCCCTACGTCAGCCCCCCAGCCGCCCCGCAGCCCTTCCTCCGCAATGGCGGTATTGAGCCGGATCTGCCGGTCCAGCACGTCCTGGATGTCCTCCATTTTTACGTGGTCCGCGAAGTCCACAATGCGCTCCACCGTCAGCAGGCCGCGGCCGGTTCCCTCCACCCGCCCGTCCTCACTGTAATCCCGATGGAGCAGTACCGTTCCGTCCCGCTCAACCCGCACCACATTGGTGTGGCCCCCGGCAATCTGGACGAAGGCGGTGTGATCCCCGGCCCGCGCCGTGATCTGGATGTCGAAAATGTACCCGCTTTCCGAGGGCGCGACAGCCACCGGCGTGCCCTCCAGGTACGCCTTTATGCCGGCGATCTGCGCCCCACTGACCCCGGACAGCACTTCCAGCTTCCGCTCCGCGTCCCCGGCGGCGATTCCGGCGGCTACGGCGGCGGCGATGCCCCGCAGTCCGCCGGTGTGGGGCACCACCACGCTTTTTACGTTCTTGATGATGTTGGCGCTGGCACGCACGTCCACCGCTTCCGGCAGCGCCCCCAGGGTTTTCCGGGCCAGCGCCGCTGCGTAGGCCAAAGCGATGGGCTCCGTACAGCCCATGGCGGGGACCAGCTCCTCCTTCAGAATGCTGACGTAGGCGTCATACAGCGGCTTATCCATGATGCCTCGCCTCCTCACAGGATGAATACACTGTCCAGCTCCCCGGCGCAGGCGTCCACCTGACGCTGGGAGCCCAGGATACAGACGGAGCCGTCCGCCGCCGCCCTGCGCAGCGCCGCGGCAACCCCATCCACCGCCGACAGCTCCGCGTCCAGCATTTCCCGGCGGATGCGGCACAGGTCCTCCCGGGTGATTCCCCGCCACCAGCGGGCATCGGCGGTCCTGCCCTTCATCTTGGGGGTGAGCAGCGGGTCGGACTCCGCGATGGCCCCCAGGATGAAGCCGGTCAGGTCCATATCCCGGGCGCCCTCCAGGAAGTCCGCGCTCTGCCGGTAGCAGCCCAGCGTCCGGTCCGCACTGGGATCCCGGTAGGAGTAAAACCCCACCGTGCCGTTGTCCCGTACGCCCATGCCCACGCCGTAGGCGCCGCCCTGCACCCGAACGGCGTTCCACAGGTAGGCCAGGGACACCATGCGTCCCATCACCTTGGCCGCACCCAGCCCGTCCATGGGGAAGGCCCCGCCCATGGCGGCAAAGGATACGTCCACCGGAATCACAATGCCCTCCTTCCGCTTCCCCCAGGGACGGACGGAGGGGGTATCCGGCAGGACAAAGCTGCCTGCCGGCAGGCGGTCCGCCAAGAGCGCCGCGGCCTGCCCCGCCGCCCCTTCGTCCATTCCGGTAACGCTGAGGGTCAGGCGGCTGCGGGTGAAAATCGTCCTGGCCAGCGCGGCCAGCTCCCCGGCCAGGGCCGGGAACGCGTCTTGGAAGCCGCTCTCCAGTATCTTCAGCCACTGGAGGCAGGCGATGCCGCCGGTGTGCTCCCGCACCACGCCCTCCGCCGCATCGCAGGCCAGCACCCGGTTCATGGCGAACATATGGCCCGCCATGGCCGCCTGCTCCGTCAGCCCCGCCCGAAGCTGGCACAGCAGGGCGTATACCTTGTCTCTGCCGTCCAGCACCGTGCCGGTGACGATCTCCGCCAGCAGCGCTACCGCCTGGGAGACCTTCCCGTCCAGAACACTGCACGAAACCGTCAGGAACGTCCGGCACTGCTCCGGCCGGCCGAAGCCGCCGTAGGACTCCACAGAAAAATTCAGATTGCCGAACCGGGAGCGGATCTCCCGCTGGAGCTCCTCCAGGCCATGGCCCGCGGTGTCCAGCGAACCCAGCAGACGGCAGAGGAAGGATGTCTTGGACAGCTGCTCCGGTGTCATATCGTCCAGGGCAAAATAGAGATTCAGGTAGGTGATGCCGCCAGAGGGGACCTCGTGGCGCAGTACCGTCAGTCCGGACATCCGCTCCTCCCGCATCGGCAGTTCCTCCGGCTCGGCGGGGATCTGGTCCAGCCGCAGCATGGGGATGGACGCCAGCTGCTCCGGGGTGTCGGGGGTGTTCTGCCAGACCTCGATGTTGGCCTGGGCTGTCCGAATTTGCGCGGTTTCCGTCTCGCTCCAGGCGGACTGGGCGGCCTGGAGGCGGACGGCTTCCTGAGCTTGCCGCTCCCGGCCGATGGTGTGGGAGGGCCGCATCACCACCCGGCAGGTGTGGGGGTTTTTTAACAGGGTGCGCTCCAGCAGGGCCTCAAACCAGCCCTCTCCGCACTTTTGGCGCAAATCGTCAAACAGAGTGCCCACCGTCAGGTTGGCGGCGGGGTCGCCGCCGTACAGCCAGCTCTCCAGCACGTTGAGGCCGAACGCCAGACCCTGGGGCATGGAGCCGTAGTCCCGCTCCCGCATCTGGAATTCCAGGTTGTCCAGGGTGGCCAGGATGCGCTGGTGGTCCAGCCCGCCCCGCACCAGCTTCTCCAGTTCATCCCGGAGGGCGGCGGATACCGCGTCCAGCCGTCCCTCGTCCACGTCCCGGGCCTCCAGCATCACCCAGGGCTGCCGCACCCCGTCCCGCAGGGACAGTAGCACATCCTTGGCCAGTCCGGCTTCCAGCAGGCGGCGCTTCAGCGGCGCGCAGTTGTCCCCGCACAGCGCGTCGGCCAGCGCCCGCAGGGCAACCTGCTCCGCCCGGTCCCGGAAGGTGCAGGCCACAAAGCCCTGGGCCAGCCGGGCGCGGCCCTCCAGCCCCTCCTGGGGGGACAGCTCGTAGCTGATCTCCGCCGTACCGCCGTCCACGGGCCGCTGCATGGCAATGGGGCCGGGGATGGGGGTGCGGTCATAGGCGGACAGGAACTCGCCGTCCAGGATGGACAGCACCTGTCCGATGTCCACCCGTCCGTCCAGGAAGATATAGGAATTGGAGGGGTGGTACAGCCGCTTGTGGGCGGCGGCAAAGCTCTCATAGGTCAGCTCCGGGATGTGGGCGGGGTCGCCGCCGGAGTCATAGCGGTAGCAGGTGTCCGGGAACAGGCGCCGGTTCATCTCGCCCTCCAGCAGGGTGTCCGGCGAGGCGAAGGCCCCCTTCATCTCGTTGAACACCACGCCCTTATAGCTTGCCGTGCCGTCCTCGGCCAGCTCGTAGTGCCAGCCCTCCTGGCCGAAGATCTCCGGCTTGGAGTGGATCAGCGGGTGGAGCACCGCGTCCATATACACCCGCATCAGGTTGATGAAGTCCTGGCCGTTCCGGCTGGACACGGGGTAGAAGGTCTTGTCCGGGAAGGTCATGGCGTTGAGGAAGGTGTTCAGTGAGCTTTTCATCAGCTCCACGAACGGTTCCTTTACCGGGTAGCGCTCCGAGCCGCACAGCACCGAGTGCTCCAGGATGTGGAACACGCCGGTGTCGTCCCAGGGCTGGGTCTGGAAGGCGATGCCGAAGGTCTTGTTTTCCTCCTCCCGCTCCAGCCACACCAGCCGCGCCCCTGATCTCTCATGTTCCAGCTGCCACAGCTTCCCAGGCAGCTCGGGCAGATCGGTGCAGTCTTTGACGATAAATCCCTGTAAATTCTGGCCGGTTTCCATTGGTCATGTCTCCTTTTTTGTGTCTGCTGAATATGCCGCGGTGATAGCCCCAGGCATCGGTATCCCTCAGGTACCGTCACATGGAATCATGATATATGATAGCTGTATTATAACCGCTGCCATCAATCAGCGCAACCTAAGCTGCGCGAAGTGTTTTGAAGCGCGTCTGATTCGATGCTTTTTGTGTTTATTCCGCATCTGGCACACAGGAAATTCCGGCGCATTACAATGCAGGCCGGCAGGATGACAATTGCATAATAAGCACGTAATCATTCGAAATTGACACGGGAATGAGCGAAATAGCCCAAGAGCCTTGCATGGTTCAGGTGAAATCAGGTATAGTGGATACTGCCAAAGAATTGGTTGTATCTCAATAAAAGCGTTTGAATAGGAGGCACTTATGATGAAAAAGAAAATTCTGTCTGCTGCTGTGCTGACCCTGACGGTTTCGCTCCTGCTGTCCGGCTGTTCGCTGTTTGCCGCTCCCGGTGATTCTGATGGGAGCAAAAATGGCGGCAGCTCCGATGCGGTGAAAATGACCGACAGCTATACCTTTGAGGATCCGGCGGAGCTGGATTTCGACACCCGGTATGTGCTTTACTGCGATGAAAACACCAAGATGATCTCCCAGGTGCCCGCCGAGTACGGTGTCAAGGCTGGATACTCCATCATTTATGCCAAAGACAACGCCCCCGTGGCCGACTATGAGTTCTTTGTCTGCGACAGCGCCGAACATGCGCAGGCCGCCGCGGATCTCTACGCGTCCCAGGGGCAGAGCCTGACCGCAGCGGAGGGCGACCCCTGCGTACTCTACAGCTTTGCCGGCGCCGACACCTTTGAGGCCAGCCTGGTTACTTTCCAAAGCTACGGCATCATCAGCGAGGCCACCGTCTCCGCCTACGTGGAGTTCATGCAGACCAACTCCGGCGGCACCATCCTGGACTGACCCGATCGAACGGGGGAACGAAACCATGAAAGGAAAAACGAAGGAGAGGGCAAAAGAGAAGCCGAACTACGGCAGCTGGGGCGCGTTTTTCCGGATGATCCGGCAAATCGACCTGCCCTGGCCGATGATCGCCCTGGCTTTTGCTGGTGAGATGGGTTATAACTACCTGCTGCTGGCCCTGCCCACCACTACCACCGCCCTGATGAGCGGCAGCCTGGATCCCCAGGCCCTCCAGGATGCGGTGATCTACTACATATCCTATGGAGCAGTGCTGTTTGTAGACTTCTGGTGCATGGGGGTGGCCCGGAACATGGCCATTCGCAATGCCCGCGGCAAGGCCTGGGGCGGTATGACCCGCATCCAGGCCGGATACTACGACCAGCACGCCCCGTCGCAGCTGTCCTCCGCCATCACCAATGACTTGGAGGCCGCAGTCACCAGCTTGGTACAGTTCATCATCAGCATTATCCCCGCCTGCTACTACATCGTGGCCGCCATGGGTACCATCGGCAAGTACGACTTCCTGCTGACCCTGTCTGTGCTGGTGCTGCTGCCGGTGAAATGGCTCTACATGGTTGTGGTCAGCCGCTGGATGTACCGGGCGGAGGCCGGGGTCTACGGACGGATCGGCGTGCTCACCGGCTACCTGGCGGAGCGGGTAAAGAACCTGGCCCTCATCAAGCACTACACCAACGAGGGGGAGGAGCTGGAAAACGGCGCCGCCGCCTGCCAGGACCTGTTCCAGGCCAACATGAAGAAGACCAAGGTGAACTGCGCCAACACCGGAATCTCCACCGGAATCACCCTGCTCCAAAGCCTGGTGACGGTGGTCTTCGGCGTTCTGCTGCTCCAGAGCGGACGCATTGACGTGGCCCAGTGGGTGGCCTTTTTCCTCTTTGCCACTCAGATCAATGCCCGTTTCACCGAAATGATTGGCTACTGGCAGTCCCTGAAATCCGCCCAGGGCATGGCCGCCCGGGTGGTAGACATCATGGAGGCCCCCAAGGAACAGTCCGAGCAGGAAACCAAGGACGCCGCCTCTGCGCCAACCCCCTCCCAGGGGACCTCCAGCGTGGAGTTCCGCAACGTCTCCTTCGCCTACGGGGAGAAGCAGGCGCTGAAAAATGTCTCCTTCACCGTCCCTGCCGGCGCGACCACCGCCATTGTCGGCCTGTGCGGCAGCGGCAAGACCACCTTGCTCAACCTGCTGGAACGGTTTTACGAAACCACAGACGGGTCTATCCGGCTGGGCGGCCGCGATGTGGGGGGCGAAAGCCTTTCCAGCCTCCGGGGACGGTTCTCCTATGTCCAGCAGGACGCAGGCGTGTTCAGCGGCACCGTCCGGGAGGTCCTTACCTACGGCATCCACCGGGAGGTCACAGACCGGGAGCTGATCGAGTGTGCGAAAAACGCCGGGGCCTGGGAAGCCATTCAGGCTCTGCCCGGCGGGCTTGATGCCCGTGTGGCCTCCAACGGCGCGTCCCTCTCCGGCGGGCAGCGGCAGCGGCTGGTGCTGGCCCGGGAGCTGCTGCGCAACGCGGACGTCCTGTTGCTGGACGAACCCACCTCCGCTCTGGACGCCCAGACAGCCCGGGCGGTGGAGGAAACCATCTTCCGCATATTTAAGGGCAAGACTATCCTTATGGTCACCCATGATATGTCCCTGCTTAAAAACGTGGATCAGATTGTAGTTATGGAGGAGGGCACGGTCCAGGGCGCCGGACGTTACCAGGCCCTGCTGGACAGCTGTCCCCTGTTCCTGGACATGGTACAAACCCAGAAATTGGAGGTGATGCCGGGATGAAGCACCTCAAACGTTATCTCAACATCTTCAAGGACGTGAAGATTCCCTGGCTGGTGTATCTGCTGATGCTGGCTATTGGAATTGGGGAATCCTATCTGTTTCTGAAGCAGGCTACCCTGACGGCGGACATCATCGATGCCAGCCAGAAGGCCATCAACGGCGCCATGCTGGTGGAATTTATTGTGGTTCTGGTACTGGGGGCAATCACGTCCATTGTCAGCAGCTACGGCAGCGGCTGGATGTCCCAGAAAATCATCCTGGGCGTGCGCACCAAGCTGTGGAATAAGCTCATGCGCCTGCCCACCCGCTACTACGACAGCGAAAACGGAAACAGCCTGGTCAGCCGCGTCACCACCGACAGCGAACAGAGCGCCCGGTATTTCGATATTTCCATCACCCTGATTACCGCGATATACGCCGCCATTGTCTCGGTGCGCCGTATGTATGAGTACAGCCCCCAGCTGACGAAATACACCCTGCTGGTTGTGCCAGCGGTACTGCTGCTGAGCTGGGCCTTCGGCAAGCTGAATTTCTTTGCGCAAAATAAATACCAGCTGGCCTTTTCCAGCGCCCTGGGCTACTTGGTGGAGCGCACCCGCAACCTGCGGCTCATCAAAGCCGCCCGCACCGAGTATGATGAACAGCAGGAAGGCCGCAAGCGCTTCCACCGCCAGTTCCGGGTGGGCTACCTGACCTCTACCGCCAGTAGCGCCAGCGTCATGCTGATGGAGGTGCTGGCCTGCGTCATCATTGTGATCGCCTTCGTCATGGGCGGGCAGTTGGTCCAGGCCGGGGAGATTACCACAGGCCGTCTGGTGGGCTTTTACAGCCTTGCCACTATGCTGGGCATCCGCCTGATGCAGGTGCTGCAGCTGTACGGGGACATCAAGGCCGTCAATGGCCGGATGCAGAAGATCGCCGAGCTGCTGGAAACCCCTGACGAAAAAACGGACGGCATCGAGATGGACGTGGCCGACGAGGACATTGTGATTCAGAACGTGGACTTCTCTTACCGGGATGCCCCGGTGCTGAAAAAGCTCACCTGCCGCATCCCCAAGGGGGAGGTCACCGCCATCATCGGCGACAACGGCGCGGGCAAATCCACCCTCTTTAAACTGCTGGAGCGGATGTATGATCCGGACAGCGGCGCGATTTACTTCGGCAAAAGCGACGTGCGTACCTTTGAGCTCACCTCCTGGCGGCAGTCCCTGGCCATCGTCAGCCAGGATAAGCCCCTGCTGTCCGGTTCCATCAAGGACAACATCCTATACGGCGTGCGCCGCAAGGTGGACAGGGATGAGTTGGTGCGGATCGCCAAGCTGGCCAACATCTATGACTTCGTCATGGCCACTCCCGGCGGCTTCGACGCCCCGGTGGGCATGGACGGCGGCAATTTCTCCGGCGGCCAGCGCCAGTGCATCGCCATCGCCCGGGCCATGATGCGCAATCCGGATTACCTGCTGCTGGACGAGGCCACCAGCAACCTGGACGCCAAAAGCGAGCAGCTGGTGAGCAAGGCCCTGGCCAACCTCATGCGGGGCCGCACTACGGTGATGATTGCCCACAACTACTCCGCCACCAGGAGCGCCAGCCACGTCATCGTGCTGCGCAACGGCCAGGTGGAGGCGGAGGGTACGCCGGAGCAGCTGCTGCAAACCAGCGCGTTTTACCGCGACTTTGTCAACAAGACCGAATAATGGAAGGAGTGCATGAAAGCCGATGAAATCAACGATTACCCACTTGTATGACTACAAGCAGTCCGTCATCCCGGAGGAACTGCGCCTATGGCGGGTGAAGGACCAGGAGGTCCGGGAACGGCTGGAAACCCTCTCCCGCAACCACGCCTTCGAGGCGGACGTTGAGCAGGTCCAGCCCGGCGACAGCGTGGCCTGCCGGGGGGAGAGCGGCGCGGCGCGGTGGAACCGGGAAACCCTGCTGTTCTATCCGGGCCGCGGCCTGTGCCCGCCGGAGCTGGAGGACGCCTGTGTGGGCGCGAAGGTGGGGGATACCCGCACCGCGGACACGGCGGAGGGCCAGGTGAAGCTGACCGTCAAGCGCATTGTACGCCGCAGCAATATGCCCATCGGGGATGAATTAGTAACATTAGAGGGCATCGACGGCGTGGAGACGGTGGAGGACTACGACCGCTGGTACCGCGAGGATAAGGGCGCGTTTTACCGGCAGCGGGCCAGCTACCAGTGCGCCCACTTCCTGCTGGAGGAAATCCAGAAAAATTCTACCCTCGCCATTGATGAAAATGAAAAGGCGCAATGGCTTTGGGACCGGGTAAACGGCCTGTACGACGCGCTGATGGCCGCCGGACTCGATCCGAAAATCCCGCAGGAGGGTTTTGATTTCCTCACCGAGGAGCAGGCTAAGGAAAAGATGTACAAGGAGAGCGAGCCCTTTTTTGACGCCTATGTGGTCCAGGCCTACATGGCGGAGAAGCTGTCCGGCCAGACCATGGACGACATCTGCCAGGAGGGGCTGGAAAAGCTGGCGGAGGAGCACGGCATGACCGTGGAGCAGCTGCGCGCCACCAGCAGCGAGGCCATGATCTATGGAAAGTTTGCCATGGAAAGGGCCATGGAGCTGCTGGAGCCGTATGTGGAACAATTTCTGGAGGCATGAGTAATGGTATACGAAGCAACTGATACGACCTTTGACGAGCTGATCCAGGCCGATTACGCCGCCGTGGACTTCTACGGCACCCACTGCGGCCCCTGCAAGATTTTGGAGCCTGTCTACAACGAGATGAGCAACGACTACGCCATGCTCCGCTTTGTGAAGGTGAATGTGGACCACTGCCCGGAACTGAAGGAGCGGTTCCACATCGTCGCCGTCCCCACACTGAAGTATTTCCGGGACGGGAAGCTGTTCTACGAGGGCAAAACCCACGGCGACCGGGCTGTGATGGACGGCGAGATTGCCAAGCTGCTGTATAACTGAGGAGGAAACGCTATGGGGAAAATTCGTCTCAACGAGAACGCCGAGGTGGTACGCACCGTTCGGGAGGGCCTGGCGCAGACCGGCGGCTACTGCCCCTGCCGTACGGAGCGGACGGAGGAATACAAGTGCGTATGCCAGGAGTTCCGACGCCAGTGCGAGGATCCGGAGTTCGAGGGCTACTGCCACTGTCTGCTGTATTATAAGGAGAAATAAACGAAAAGTCCGGCGTGCAAAACGTGCGCCGGACCTTTGAGCTGTCCAATATTTGAGCCGTCAGATGAATGGGATGCCCCGGCTGACCAGGAAGCTGCGGAGCTTCTGATACTTGTCCCGGCTCACCGGCAGCCGGGTCTGGTCGCCCAGCACGGCCTCGTAGGTATTGCCAAACCGGACGGGCTGCACGGAGATGATATTGGGCAGGGGCACAAGGCAGGATTGATGGATGCGGAAAAAGCCAAAATCGGAAAAAATGGACTCCAGCTCATCCAGCGAGTGGCGCACCACATATTCCTCCCCGCTGGCGCAGTGGAGCTTCACCACCCGGCGCTCCTTGCCGATGTAGGAGATCTCCGATGGGGCCAGCAGGACGAAGCCCACGCTGGTGTCCACCGCGATGCGTTCGTGGGAGTAATCCGCCGCCGGTTGGAAACGGGATTCATAGCGCTCCAGCGTCTTCTTCAGCCGCATCAGGTCGATGGGCTTGGTGAGGAAGTCCATGGGCTCATAGTCGTAGCTCCGGGCGGCGAAATCCACGTACCCGGTCAGGAATACATATTTGACTTGCGGATGGTTCTGGCGCAGGTAGTCCGCAATGGAAAAGCCGCTGGTATCCGGCATATCAATGTCCAGGAAGGCCAGGTGGATTCTCTCCGCGGACAGGATCGCCATGGTTTCAGCGGCGGTCTGCGCACAGTGGATATTGCCGGGATCTACCAGGGCCTCCATGGCCGTGCGGGACATCCGGAGGGAGTTTTCGTCGTCGTCTACAATCAGGATATTGGGGTTCATGGCGCCGCTCCTTCCATACGCAGGGGGATTTTCACGATAAAATGGATGGTGTCATCCTCCAGGCGGGAGTACACCACGCCCCGGTAACGGCCCAGCAGCTGGCGGACACTGCTCAGGCCGATGCCTTCATGACCGGTTTTTGTGGACAGGCCGGGCTTGTAGACATCCTCCAGATAGGTCCGGGCATTGGCGTCGGAGACGATCTTATTGGTCACGCGGATGATACAGTTTTCCCCTCGTTTGAGGATGTACAGGTGGATGCCGAAGGACTTGTCGGTGTGTCCGCGGACTTCGTCGATGGCGTTTTGCAGGAGGTTTCCAATGATCTTGTTGGTCTCATAAACGCTGGTGACCACACAGGAGAGATCGTTCTGGATATCCAGGTGAAGCTCGATGCCGTTCTCCTGGCCCATGACGCGGAAGCTGTGGATCAAAGCCGCAATGGCGGGGTCCTTGACGGGTAAGAGAATATTCATCGCCGCAGAATCCCGCACCAGATTGTCCAGATACTTCCGGCAGGCGTCCAGATCCCCGGTACTGACCAGACCGGAGAGGGCCTGCACATGGAAATTATAGTCGTGGCGCTGGGAGCGGATCACGCTCATGAACGTTTGCATTTCGCTGCGGTAGTCCTGGTCGATCAGGGCCGTCAGCCGCTCCCGCCGGTAAGCGGTCATGAGGCAGACGGCGTATACCGTCCCCCAGTAGAGGAACAGGTTGGCCGCGCCCAGCACGGCGGCCCGGAGGGCGCTTTCCGGCCGTCCCGCCGTCAATGTAAGCATCAGTTCCAGCCCCGCCATCAGCCACAGGGCCAGCCAGATCAGCCACCGGCGTACCGGAAACTGCTCCTGGCTTGTCCTGCTGAAAAATTCTCCCCAGTTCTCCGGCGGGAAAAGCCCGCGCATCGCACTGCCTGCGGCGCAGAAGCCCGCCGTCAGAGCGCAGACAGCACCCAAAGCGCCTGCAGCAGGGAAAAATGTCCGCGCGGACAGGCACAGGAAGGATAGCACGGCATAACAGCCTATTGCCAGCGGAAAAGCCAGCGCACGGTCTGTCCAGCCCGCCGTTTTCTGCGCCGGTACGATCAAGGCCAGCAGCAGAAAGACGGCCAGGATCCAGGCTCCGGTCAGCCCGGCCATGGGAAGCAGGGCCGCCGGCAAAGCGCACAGCAGTCCAACAACGGCCGCGTTGCCCGCCGCGTTCTTTGGCGGCAGGCGGATAAAGAGTCCGGCGGTATACCAGGCAGCCGCCGCGCAAAAAAATACATCCGTAAGCGGCATCCACACCGCCCCCTTGCCCTGCACAGTGTAGTAGATAAGTTTTAGTATACCACATTTTTATAAAAATGCAATTATATGCTGCGGGTTTGGATGCACAGCACGCTGTCGGATGAGCTTGTTCTCCGTCTGAATCTCGATGGCGTGTCCACCGTGGAGGAATACCGGGCATATTCCCAAAACCAGATGGCACAGCGGATCCGGCAGGGCAAGGAACAGGCGCTATGCGAATATGTGGCCAAGACGGTGGTTGAGAAATCCGTATTTTCCGACTTCATCACAGACGCCCCGGATTTTCAGTGCATCTACCACGGAACGCTGGCCCAGGTGGGCGCTTTGGCGGAAAAAGAAGGAAAACCTGTTGAGGATCTTCTGGCCCATTCCCTGAACCTGGACAGCACATCGTCACATGACTGTTACGAGGAGCTGCACCGGCAATGTGAGATGCAGACAAAACGAGCGGCGATTGGGAGGGCGTACGCTGCACATGACGGTGTGGCCTATACGCGGGAAGACGTCCTGGAACAATATCAGGCACAGCTCGGCACACAAGCGTCCACACTCAGCAGCGAAATACTGGACAGCGGCGTAATCCAGTCTTACGTCCTTTACTTTTTTCAAAAAATCACAGCATATTACCAAGACAAATTTCACGTTATTTTGATGTCCTGACCCTCTTGCCTTCTTCCAGTCTGCCAGCGCCATCTGCTTGGCCCCCGCGCCGGCCAGATAGATGGACTCCGGGAAGTCCTCGATACTGGTATCATACTCGATCTGAAACTGCGTCCTGACCTGCTGGATGGACAGCTCCAGGCTCCAGACCACATCCCGGTACTTTTTGAGCAGCTTCCAGGTGTTGTGGTAACGGGGATCCTCCGTCACCTTGCGCTCAACCTTTTTCTTTGCCATTTGGGATACTCTTTGTCAAAAGTCTGTTGATATTGGCGCCGCCCGCCTGCGCCCACGCCGGAAATCCCAGAGGATCAGGGCGGCGCAGCTGGTGACGAGCAGCGCCAAGATCAAAATGGCGCAGTTGCGGAAAAAATCCTGGGGCAGGATGTTGATGATCTGATCCGCGCTGGGGTCAAAGAGCCAGTTGTCCTTGCCGGGGAAGAACAGGGCGTGGAACACCACGAAGGCCCGGTCGAAGTCCAGCGCCGCCAGCGCCCCCACCAGCAGGAACACGGCCCCTAACCCAGCGCCCGCCCAGAAGCCAAACCCCCGGCCCAGCAGGCGGGCGGGCCTGATCCGGGTGCGCCAGGCGATCAGGGCCAGCGCCGCCAGCAGGAGGAGGGAGACGGCCAGCACCCGCAGATCCAGCAGGAACAGCGCCCGCACATCGGTGAAGTGGCTTTTGCCGCTTTCCGACCATTTCAGCACGCCGGTGGAGAACTCCTCCGCCCCCAGGCAGTAGTCCAGCATCTCGTTGAAAGCGGTCTTGATCTCGTCCCCAGTGAGGCCGGTGCGCTCCTCCAGCTTCATGGGGCCGATGTGGGCGTAGTAAAAGGGGCGGCACAGGATGGGGGCGGCGATGGCGGCGGTGAGCAGGGCCAGCGCCGTGAGCACCGACAGCGATGCGCACAGGATTTTGCTGGTTTTCATGGGGTTTCCTCCTTTTCGGGCAGGGCGGACAGGGCAATGAGCACTTGGGAGGGGAGGTAAAAGAACCACATCCCCACCGACGAGACGGGATACAGCGGGGCGGAGGGGGGCAGGACGTTGAACAGCCCCACGCAAAGGTCGCATCCCGCGAACAGGGTCAGGCCTGCGGCGAAAATGCGGCGCTGTCTGCCCCGCCGCGTCCAAGCCGGGATGGTGTTGGAGAGAAGCTGGGAAAAGTACAGCCCAGCCAGCAGGTTCACCGGGGAGGCCATATTTAAGAGGTACAGCCCCAGCCCCGCCGCCAGGGCCAGCCCCGCCCGGAGGGGGTAGGCGGCGGGGGCCCCGGCGCGGCGCAGGCGGAGGAAATACACCGTCTGGACACACAGGAACAGGATGATGCCCACGGCGTAGTGGTCATTGCGCACCAGCAGGAACCAGTCCGCCCCGGCGGTGAGGGCCAGGGCGGGGGGGACAAGCCAATCCCCGCCCCATCTGACACAGGCCAGCAGGTCAAAGCCCAGGCACAGCAGGACGCCGAAGTATTTGATGGGGATGGTATCCCCGCCCCGGCCGGTGAGATCCAGGGTGAGAAAGGCAAAATACGTGACGACTTCTGCGGCGAGGAACCCCACCGTCACAGCGGGGGGAATGGCTTTTGCTTTCACAGCGGGGCCTCCTTCCGGGTTGTTGCTGTCATAGGGAAGTATATCATATAAAGGGGGAAAAGGGAAGGGGCTTGACAGCTGGGAACGAGGGGTGGTATACTAAGAACCTGTATTCACAACCTCGATTCACCGTCAGGCCGGGTCTTTTCCCGCCATGCCGCGTTAAATTTTCTGGAAATAAACGCAATGATTCCTGCGAAAATTTGCCTTGCCTGACGGGAAAATCCCTTGCCCATCCGGCGGTTTCGGCTGTGAATACAGGTTCTAAATCCACTTTCTCAAAAGGAGGATATCGGAGCAATGTTGCTTTATGGTTTGCGGAATTAGGTTCATTGGAGCGTACAGGCAAAACGGGGCACGCCATAGGCGGGCTTGGTTTTCTGTACGCAAAAATGGCCCGCAAATCAGCTGAACGTGCTCCTGTGAACCTCCAGCCCCTGCCGTGCACCGGCGGGAGGTTGTGTCATGCACTGCGCTTTTTTGCGGGCCGCACCCCGGATGGGGTGCGGCCCCTTTCATTTGTGATGCGCATGATCTGCGAGAAAGGAAATAAACATGAAACAAAATAAACCACCCCAAGGGCTTTGGACCTGGGATTTCACGATCATCACCGCCGGCAGCGTCATCTCCCTGATCGGAGGCGTGCTGTCCAGCTTCGCCATGAGCATGATGGTGCTGGACTACACCGGCTCGGTGTTCCTCTACGCCTTGTATAACGCTTCGTATCAGATCCCCATGCTGGTATGCCCCATTTTGGCGGGGCCGTACCTGGACCGCATGAGCCGGAAAAAAGTGATCTACCGGCTGGATTTCCTGTCCGCCGTGCTGTTCGCCGGACTGTTCCTCCTGCTGAAAAGCGGCTGGTTCAGCTTCCCCGTCCTGCTGTGCTTCTCTCTGATCCGGGGGAGCATCGACAGCGTGTACATGGTGGCATACGACAGCCTGTACCCCAATCTGGTGGAGGGAAACAATCTGTCTAAAGCCTACTCCATTTCGGGGATGCTGCAATCTATTATGATGGTGGCCTACCCTCTGGGGGCGCTGGCCTATGACCTGCTGGGCGGCGTGGAGCCTCTGTTTGCCGTCAATGCGGTGTGCTTCTTTGCCGCCGCCTGCTTCGAACGGTGCATCCGCCATGTGGAGACCCACATGGACAACGCCCTGCCCGCTGATGGGGCGGGGGCGATCAAGCGCTTCCGGCAGGATCTCCGGGACGGGGTGAGCTACATCGCCGGGGAAAAGGGCCTGCTGGCCATTACCCTGTATTTCATGTTCTCCAACTTTGCCGGGGCCGGAGCCGGAGGGCTCTACCTGCCCTTTTTCCGCAGCCACGCCGCCCAGTTTGCCATGTGGCCGGTGGCGGCGGTGACGCTGTATACCATCGTATCCACCTTCTCGGAGGCGGGCCGTGTGGCGGGCGGGCTTATTCATTACAAAATCAAGCTGCCCACCGGTCAGAAATTCGCGATTGCCATGACCATCTATGTCCTGATTAACCTGATAGAATGCACCCTGCTGTTCCTGCCCATCCCCGTCATGGCGCTCGTCTTTTTTGTGGACGGGATGCTGGGGGTGACCTCCTACAACATCCGCATTGCCGCCACCCAGTCCTATCTGCCCGACAGCAGGCGGGCCAGGTTCAACGGTGCGTACCAGATGCTCACCTCGGTGGGCTCGCTGTGCGGCACCCTGCTGGCGGGCACCATGGCGGAGATCCTGCCCGAGCGGGCGGTGATTTTGCTGTTCGGCGCCGTGGGGCTGGCGGCGGCGTGGGGGTTCATCTTCCGGCGGCGGAAAGAGGTGGCCGCTATCTACAACAGGGAGGCATGACGGCATGAAAAAGAATCATCCTCATCCGGGAAAAGGAATCAATTATCCCTTGCCTTTCAAGAAAACCGTGATATAATGAAGGGTACCTGAGTTGGCGTCCCCTGTTTTCACAAGGCTTGTCCGCTGAAGCGGGGGACGCCGTTTGCCGTCTGCCATGCGGCGGGGGGCAGACGCGGTAGGAGAAACTACAGATTGAGGAGGAAAAACTGTGTTTAAGGGCAAATTGCATGGCATCCATGCGCCCCACAGGAAAAACACTGTGGAATGCGCACCGACGCGTATGCCGGTGCCCGCGATGATCACCGTCCCCATGTCCATGAACATCGGCGCGCCGGCCAAGCCGGTGGTGAAGCCGGGCGATGTGGTCAAGGTGGGGCAGATGATCGCTGAGGCGGGCGGTTTTATGTCCGCGCCCATCTATTCCGGAGTGTCCGGCAAGGTGAAGCGTTTGGATGAGATCGTTGGCTCTAACGGCCGGTTTGACACCGTCATCGTCATTGAGAGCGACGGCGAGCAGACAGTGTGGGAGGGTGTCAAGCCCCCCGTGGTCACTGACAAGGACAGCTTTGTGGAGGCGGTGCGCCAGTGCGGCTGCGTGGGCCTGGGCGGCGCGGGCTTCCCCACGTCGGTGAAGCTGAACGTGGATCCGGATCGGGTGCACGCCATCATCATCAACGGCGCGGAGTGCGAGCCGTACATAACGTCGGATACCCGCACCATGATCGACAACGCCGACGACGTGATCTACGGCGCGCAGCTGCTGCAAAAGTACTACACCGCCGACCGCATCGTCATCGGCATTGAAGACAACAAGCCCCAGTGCGTGAAGATTATGCAGGAGGCGGGCAAGGGCGTGCCCGGGTTCGAGGTGGCCTCCCTGCCCGCGCTGTACCCCCAGGGCGGCGAAAAAGTGCTGATCTACAACACCACCGGCGAGGTGGTTCCGGAGGGCAAGCTGCCCATCGACGTGGGCGCCATCGTCATTAACTGCACCACCCTGGCCGTCATTGCCAAGTACATCCGCACCGGGATGCCTCTGGTGGAGAAGGTGGTCACCATCGACGGATCCGCCATCGCCAACCCCCAGAACGTCATCGTCCCTGTGGGCACCCCCATCCAGAACCTGCTGGACTTCGTGGGCCTGAAGTGCGAACCCAAGAAGGTGCTGTACGGCGGCCCTATGATGGGCATTTCCGTTCCCAGCCTGGAAGCCCCCATTATGAAGAACACCAACGCTATCATTGCCTTTGACGAGAAGGACGCCGAGGATCCCGTGCCCTCCGCCTGTATCCGCTGCGGGCGCTGCGTGGCCCACTGTCCGTTTAACCTGATGCCCGCCGCCATTGAGACGGCGTACACCAACAACGAGCCGGAGACGCTGAAGGCGCTGAAGGTGAACATCTGCATGGAGTGCGGCTGCTGTTCCTTCAGCTGCCCCGCCCGCCGGCCCCTGGTGCAGGTGAACAAGCTGGCCAAGGCCATGCTGAACAAGTATAACGCCGAGCAGAAGGCCGAGGCCGAGAAGAAGGCGGCAAAGGCCAAAGAAAAGGAGGCGGTCTGAGATGAATAAGAATATGGTCGTCTCTGTCAACCCCCATATCTACGCCAGCCAAACTACCCAGACCATCATGCGGGACGTGCTCATCGCCCTGTTCCCCGCCGTGATCGCGTCCATCGTGTTCTTCGGCATCCAGGCGCTGCTGGTGGAGGTTGTCTGCGTTGTGGTGGCTGTTTTCTGCGAGTGGGCCTTTGAAAAGATCACCAAGCGTGATATCACCATCACCGATTGCTCCGCCGCTGTCACCGGGCTGCTGCTGGCCTTGAATCTGCCCGTGGGCATTCCCCTGTGGCAGGCGGTGTTCGGTTCCTTCGTGGCCATCGTGGTGGTGAAGCAGTTCTTTGGCGGCATTGGCCAGAACTTTGCCAACCCCGCCATCACCGCCCGCGTCATTATGCTGGTGGCCTTCTCCGGGGCCATGACCACCTGGACCAACCCTGCCTTTGCCGGGTTTGCCGCGGACGCCGTCACCTCCCCCACGCCCCTGGCCATCCTGGGCGCGGAGGGGACTGCCGGCGAGCTGCCCACCCTGGCCCAGATGTTCCTGGGTGCCCGGGGCGGCTCCATGGGCGAGACCAGCTGCCTGGCGCTGCTCATCGGCGGCATTTACCTCATTTACCGCCGGGTGATTTCCTGGCACACCCCAGTGGCCTTTATCGGCACTGTGCTGGTGTTCACCGCCCTGCTGGGCCAGCAGCCGCTGTACCAGGTCATGGCGGGCGGATTGTTCATCGGCGCCATCTTCATGGCCACCGACTACACCACTTCTCCCCCCACCCCCGCCGGCAAGCTGATTTTCGGCGTGGGCTGCGGCCTCATCACGGTGCTGATCCGCGTGTGGGGCAATTATCCCGAGGGCGTGTCCTTCTCCATCCTGCTGATGAACATTTTGAACCCGTATATCAGCGGCTGGACCAAGACCAAGCCGTTTGGAGGTGTGCAGGCATGACGAAAGCAAAATCCAATGTGATGACCGACTTCGGGGCCCCCATCCTCGTGCTGGTGCTGATCTGCGCCATCATGAGCGGCCTGCTGGCCTT
>CAJTVM010000028.1 GCA_910579595.1 uncultured Oscillospiraceae bacterium | reverse complement strand
AGACCTGCAACCGGGGCGAGATTGCCGCCTTCCTCCACCGGGCCTATGTGCCCGGTGTTCGCCTGAAATAGCCACGGCAAAGCGCCGCCCCGGCCAGGGCGGCGCTTTTTCTGCCCTTACCCCTTGCAAACCCCGCAAAAAATGATATACTATGCCTATGCTTTTTGCCCCGCCCCATCCGGGGCGGGAGGAATACAAGGAATAGAGGGATTATCTATGGATCGCATCACCATTGCCTCCGTCTTTGCAGACGGCGAGCGCCTGGACGGCCAGACCGTCACCGTCATGGGCTGGGCCCGTACCATCCGGGACATGAAAACCTTCGGCTTTATCGAGCTGAACGACGGCTCCTGCTTCAAAAACCTGCAAATCGTCATGGACGCCAATGCCCTGGACAACTACAAGGACATCGCCGGGCAGAACGTGGGCGCGGCCCTCGCCGTCACCGGCACGGTGGTGCTCACGCCGGAGGCCAAGCAGCCTCTGGAGGTGAAAGCCGCTTCCATCGCGGTGGAGGGCGCGTCCTCCCCGGACTACCCCCTGCAAAAAAAGCGCCACAGCGTAGAGTACCTGCGCACCATCCAGCACCTGCGGCCCCGTACCAACCTGTTTTCCGCCGCGTTCCGGGTGCGCTCCGTCGCCGCCCACGCCATCCACTGCTTCTTCCAGGACCGGGGCTTCGTGTATATCCACACCCCCATCATCACCGCCTCCGACTGCGAGGGCGCGGGGGAGATGTTCCAGGTGACAACGCTGGACGTGAACAACCCGCCCCGTTTGGAGGACGGCAGCATCGACTGGTCCAAGGATTTCTTCGGCAAGCACGCCAACCTCACCGTGTCCGGCCAGCTCAACGCGGAGAACTTCGCCATGGCCTTCGGCAGCGTGTACACCTTCGGCCCCACCTTCCGGGCGGAGAACTCCAACACCCAGCGCCACGCCGCCGAATTCTGGATGATCGAGCCGGAAATGGCCTTTGCCGACCTCAACGACTATATGGATACCGCCGAGGCCATGATCAAGTATATCATCAACTACGTGATGGAGCGCTGCCCCGACGAGATGGCCTTTTTCAACTCCTTCGTGGACAAGGGGCTGGTGGAACGGCTGAAGCATGTGGCCTCCTCCGACTTCGCCCGGGTCACCTACACCGATGCGGTGGAGATCCTGAAGAAGAACAACGACAGGTTTGACTACAAGGTGGAGTGGGGCGCGGATCTCCAGACGGAGCACGAGCGCTATCTCACCGAGCAGGTGTTCAAGCGCCCGGTGTTCGTCACCGACTACCCCAAGGAGATCAAGGCGTTCTATATGCGCATGAACGACGATGGCAGGACGGTGGCGGCGGCGGACTGCCTGGTGCCGGGGATCGGCGAGATCATCGGCGGCAGCCAGCGCGAGGAGCGCCTGGACCTGCTGGAGGCGCGTATCCGGGAGCTGGGCATGGACCCGGAGGACTACTGGTGGTATCTGGACCTGCGGCGTTACGGATCCTGCCGCCACGCCGGATACGGCCTGGGCTTCGAGCGGATGGTCATGTACCTCACCGGCGTGTCCAACATCCGGGACGTGGAGCTGCACCCCCGCACTGTGGGCAACGCGGAGTTTTAACGCTGCCCGCAAAATAGATAAAGGAGAAAATATGACATGAAAAAACGGTTTTTGTCTGTGTTCCTGGCCCTGGCCCTGTGTCTGGGGCTGGCCGTCCCGGCCTTCGCGGTGGACATCGAGGACGCCACCCGCGAGGACATTAAAAATGCCTTTACGATTGTGCGCAATGGGACGGTGGACGAGACCAAACGGGTATACACTTCCGGCAAACGGGTGCCGCTGAACTCCTACGCGGAGGGGTGGGGGTATGTGGCTTATGAGGTTTTCGACAAAAATGACAGCTGGACGATCACCAACACCGGCAGCAAAGCCATTTCCGCCAACGGGCGCACCGACTATACCATCAGCTTCGGCTATTGCACCTATGGCCGGGATCCCGGGAGCGGTACGGATGTTATGGAGGAGATCGGCGGAAGCGGCAGCTTAGACCTTGATGAGAACGGCAGACCCTACTTCCTGTACGGCGATGCCCCCGCCAACCCCGTCAACCTGAAGGCCGGGGAATCCATTACCATCCCGGCCTCTGCCCTTGGTGACAGTTCCCCGGATCAGGCAATCTATGAATTGATGATTTATATCACCTATGACGGTGGAGACTGGGCCGATTCGGAGGACGTAACCCGCTGGTTTCCCTTCTATTTTGGCTATGACCCCGCCGAGAGGGCCGCAATCGAGCAGAAGCTGACCGGGAACAAGCCTGCCCCATCCTTCACCGACGTCCCCGGCTGGTGCGCCAACGCGGTGGGCTGGGCAGTGGACAATGGCATTACCACCGGCACCGGGAACAACAAATTCAGCCCCGACAAGAGCTGCACCCATGAGCAGATTCTGACCTTCCTCTACCGCGCCCAGCGGGGCGGCAGCGGCACGGCCTCCGCCGCGGACATGGCCGCCGCCGTCAACTGGGCCCGTGAAAAGGGGATGATTGATGAGGACTTTGACCCCAAGGCGCCCTGTACCCGGGCTGACGCCATGATCTATATCTGGGTGGCCTTTGACTTTGACACAATGGGCGGGAACGCTTGGGAAACCTTTACGGATATCACCGTTGAGGGTAACGGCCAAACGCTGTGCGGCGCGATCAACTTCGCCTTGGAGCGCGGCATCACCAACGGCTACGCCAACGGCGACGGAACCTACAGCTTCCGCCCTGACAGGGTGTGCAAGCGCGGGGAGATCGTCACCTTCCTCTACCGGGCCTATGTTCCCGAGGCCAGTCTGGCAGCCAATTCCTGAACACCCAAAAACCGCCCCGATACTGGGGCGGTTTTTCTTGGCTTTTCCGGGAAATTGTGGTACACTGGAGCAAAGGCAAGCACGAGGGCCGCCAAATTTGAAGGAGGTGCTCTGAATGCAGTACGAGATCACGGAACCCATCCCTTTGCTGGATGAAAAGGGGGATCTGACCCGGGCGGGCTATGCCAAGCGGCTGCTGCCCGTGTACGACCGGAAAAAGGTAAAGGGCGGCGCTGCCCGCCTGAAGGAGTGGGACTACTACTATATCGGCAACGACCGCTTCGGCGTGGCCCTCACCATCGCGGACAACAGCTATATGGGCCTGGATTCCATCTCCTTCCTGTCCTTTGAGGACAAGCCCTGGGAGATCACGAAAAGCCCCATGTCCGCCTTTCCCATGGGCAAAACCGGCCTGCCGTCCACCTCGGCGGCGGGGATCACCGCACACTCGGGCAAGCGCCACGCCATCCTGTTCCAGGCGGCGGACGGCAGGCGCCAGCTCACCGCCCATATGGATAAATTCCGGGGGGAGGATCCCATTGATGTTCAGCTCACCCTGACGGACGAGCCGGAGGAATCCATGGTGATCTGCACCCCCTTCCCCAAGCCGGGGCACTTCTATTATAACCAGAAGATAAACTGTATGCGGGCTCAGGGCACTGTGCGCATTGGAGACGATTTGTACTCATTCCGCCCGAGCGACTCCTTCGCCGTGCTGGACTGGGGGCGGGGGGTATGGACGTATCACAACACCTGGTACTGGGGTTCCGCCTCCGGGCTGGTGGACGGGGTTGACTTCGGCTTCAACATCGGCTATGGTTTCGGGGACACCTCCGCCGCCACGGAAAATATGCTGTTTTACCAGGGAAAGGCCCACAAGCTGTCCAAGGTGGATTTCGGCATCCCCATGCGCAATGGGAAGGAGTGCTATATGCGGGCCTGGAACATGACCAGCGACGACGGCCGGTTTGAGATGGAATTCCAGCCGGTGATCGACCGGGCCTCCTGTACCGATGTGAAGCTGATCAAGAGCGATCAGCACCAGGTGTTTGGTCGGTTTACCGGTACGGCGGTGCTGGACGACGGCACGAGGCTGGAGGTCCGGGATTTGATGGGTTTTGCGGAAAAGGTGGAAAACAAGTGGTAAACGCCCACTTGGGATCAAAACGGGAGGCCCCGGCGGGGCCTCCCGTGCGTTTTTTTGTGATCACAGCCGGAGCCGCCGGGCGGACAGCTCCAGATGCTCCTCCACGTTGTCGATGCCGATGTACCGCCGCCCCAGCGCCTTGGCGGCCACCCCGGTGGACGAGCTGCCGCAGAACGGATCCAGCACCAGATCGCCGGGGTTGGTGGACGCCTCAATGATCCGTTCCAGCAGGTACAGCGGCTTCTGGGTGGGGTGCTTGCCAAGCAGCTTTTCCTTGGCCGGGGTGAGGGGGCCTGTCCACACGTCCTTCATCTGCTTGCCGCCGTTTTTCTCCTTCATCAGCTGGTAGTTGAACAGGTGCCGGGCCTTTTTGTCGTTTTTTCTGGCCCACAGGATGGTCTCCGTGCTGTGGGTGAAGCACCGGCAGGCCAGATTGGGGGGCGGGTTGGTTTTCTGCCAGGTGATGTTGTTGATGATTTTAAAGCCCTCCTGCTCCAGGGCCAGGCCGATGCTGTAGATGTTGTGGAGGGTGCCGCTGATCCAGATGGCGCCGTTGGGGGTGAGCGCGCCCCGGCACTGGCGGATCCAACGGCGGTTGAAGCGGTGCTTGTCGTTGACCGAGGGGGTCTTGTCCCACTCCCCCTTGTCCACCGGCACCATCTTTCCCCCCTGGCAGGTCACGCCGCCGCTGCTGAGAAAATAGGGCGGGTCGGCGAAGATCATGTCCACCGAGCCGGGCCTGATTTTTTTCAGCAGGGTAAAGGTGTCCCCCAGCAGCAGCAGCTCGTTGTCCGTCCGGTAATAGGGCGCCACGCGGCCCTTCAGGTATTGTTCCATGGAAAAGCTCCTGTCTTATAGGGTGGTACCGGGCGTCTCGCAGGCAAAGACGCCGATCACCCTCATCCTGACCTCATTTCTGATTCCCCGGTTGGAAAACCGCATGGTTACCTCGTGCTTTGCCATATGGCTATCCCCTTTATGCCTCCTCCTGCTGGGCGGCTTGCTCGGGGCGCTTCTTTCCCGTCAGATCCTCGATGGTTTGCAGCAGCAGGGCCAAGTCCATAGGTTTGAGCAGATGGGCGTTGATGCCGCTCTCCTTGGAGCGCCGCTGGTCGCTCTCCAGCACGTTGGCGGACAGGGCCACAATGGGGATGCGGGACAGCTCCAGGTCGGGCAGGGCGCGGATGGCCCTGGCCGCCGTCCAGCCGTCCATCACCGGCATCTGCAGATCCATCAGGACCAGATCATAGAAGCCGGGGACGGCGTAGGTGACCTTGTCCAACGCCTCCTTGCCGTTTTCCACGGGGTCAATAGTAAAGCCCATGCGTTGGAGCAGCTCCATCTCAATCTCCCGGTTGATGTCGTTGTCCTCCGCCAGCAGGATGCGCTGGGGCACTCCGGCGGCGGCATTGCTCTTCTGCCCCTTATCGGGCTGGGCCTGTAAGCGCAGGGTGAAGGTGGCGGTGAAAATGCTGCCCACCCCCACCTCGCTGCGCACGTCCAGAGTGCCGCCCATCATGTCCACGATGTTCTTGGCGATGGTCAGCCCCAGGCCGATGCCGTGGACGCCGCTGAGGGTGGTGTTTTTCTCCCGGCTGAAGGGGTCAAAGATTTTTTCCACAAATTCGGGGCTGATGCCGATGCCGTTGTCCGCCACAGTGACCTGGTACACCGCGTAGTCGTGGGGCAGATCCCGCACCAGCTCCGCCGTGATGGACACGTGGCCGCCGGGATTGGTATAGGTGACGGCGTTGTTGGCCAGGTACAGCACCAGCTGGTGGAGCTTTTCCTGGTCGGCGAACACCGCCGGACTGCGCAGGCCGCCGCAGTCCAGGGTAAAGGCGATGTCCTTTTCCTTGGCCTGGGGGCGGAGAAAGTCGTATACATCCGTCAGGATATAGCGCAGATCGCAGGCCGCGTTCTGGGTGTTGGGGATTTCGGACATGGACGAAACTTCCAGCACCTTGTCGATCAGGTCCAGCAGCTGGCGGCTGGCGGCCTCCACCCGGTCCAGGTAGCCGGAAGCCTCCTCCTGGCTGCCGATGTTCAGCTTGGCCAGGGCGGTAAAGCCGAAAATGGCGTGGAGCGGGGTGCGCATATCATGGGACATATTGGACAGGAAGGTGTTCTTGCTGGTGATGGCCAGGTTGGCCTTGGCCAGGGCGTCCGCCAGCAGCTCCTGCTGCTCGCTCACCAGGCTGGCCTTTTCCCGCAGGCTTCTGGCCCGCTTCTCGGTGGCGTCCCCCAAAAACACGTAAAAGATATCCCCCGCCGCCTCGCTGCGCACGAAATGGCCGTAGTCCTCAATCCAGCGGATGGCGCCGTCCCTGCGGCGGATGCGGTACTCTACGTAGTCCAAATCGTACTGGCTGGCGGCAATCTGGGTGCGGATGCTCTCCTCCACCTCGTCCAGATCGTCGGGATGGACCAGCCCGCGGAAGGAATTATTGGTATGCGCCCGGAACTCGTCCATATCGGCGCACTGGAAAATCCGGAGCAGCGCCTGGTTGGCGTAGAGGATTTTCTCCCTCTTGTCGGCGCAGTAGATCAAAAACCCGCCGGGCATTTCATTCATAAACTGAACAAAGGCGGCGGCAAGTCCGGAGGAGGCCTCCGGTTGGCCCCCCTCCTGGGATTGGCAGAGCAAGCGCAGGATTTCCTCAATCATGCGGCGATCATCTTCTTCCCGGGTCATAACGACATCTCCCCTCTAAATTATATATTTTACCATGTTAGAGTGGATTTGTCATTAATTCAATTATATTTTCTCGCTTTTTTTTGAAGGCGCGGAAAAAGGCGGGGGGACCGCTCCTCTGGCGGTCCCCCTGCGCAAAGCCGTTTGCCGGAACGGCCCGTATTAATTTGCCTGACTCAATTCCCCTCCCGGGAAATGTCCATGCCGAAGTATTTTTCCGACAGCTGGGACAGGACGCCGTCCTGAGACAGCTCCGCCAGGGCCTGATCAATGGCCTCCCGCAGGGTCTTTGTCTCCTCCCCCTTGCGCAGGGGGATGGCCACCTGGGTGACGTCCGGGTCGGTGCAGGCGATCTTGATGGGGGCGTCGGGGTGGGCCTTCAGGTAGTCGTAGTAGCTCACCTCGGCGTTGAGGGTGGCGTCGATGCGGTGGTCGGTGAGCAGCTCGATGGTTTGGATAAAATCGTCCACGGGGGTGACGGTGGCGCCGTATTTGACGCCCACCGCCTCATAGGTGCTCTGGAGGGTATTGGCGGTGATTTTGCCGTCCAGATCCTCCATGGCCTGGATGGAGTCGTCGTCCGCCCGGGTAATCACCACGGTGCGGTTGTAGGCGTAGGGGGTGGAGAAGTCGTACTTCTCCCTGCGGCCCTCGTCCACGTCCATGCCGTTGATCATGATGTCGTAGCGCCCAACCTCCAGGCCCGCCAGCAGGCCGGACCACTCGCCCTCCACGAAGTTCGCCGTCACGCCCAGCTTGTCCGCGATGGCCTGGCCGATCTCCACATCGTAGCCCACCAGCTGGTTGTTTTCGTCGTGGTAGCCCCAGGGGGCCCAGGTGCCCTCCAGGGCTATGGTGATCTCCCCTTTGGACTGGATCTGCGCCAGCAAATCGCCGGAGGCGCCGGGATTGTCCCCGCTTCCGCCATTGCCGGAGCAGGCCGGCAGCGCCAGCAGGCACACAACGGCGGCGGCGGAAACGGCCGCCGCAAAACGCTTGAAATTCATGGTTAAAACTCCTTTTCTTGTTGATGTTTTTCCGGATTGTCAAGCCGCAGGAAGGTCCGGGTGCGTTCCTCCCTGGGGTGATCGAAGATCTCCCGGGAGGGTCCGGCCTCCACCACCACGCCGTGCTCCATAAACACGGTGCGGCTGGACACGGTGCGGGCAAAGCCCAGCTCGTGGGTGACCACCAGCATGGTCATCCCCTCCTCCGCCAGCCGCCGCATCACCGTCAGCACCTCCCCGGTAAGCTCCGGGTCCAGGGCGGAGGTGGGTTCGTCAAAGTAAATGATCTCCGGCTTCACCGCAATTGCCCTAGCAATCGCCACCCGCTGCTGCTGCCCGCCGGACAGCTGGCTGGGGTAGTGATCCATGCGGTCGGCCATGCCAACCTTCTCCAGGGCCTGCCGGCCGGCGGCCTCCGCCTCCGCTTTGGGGATTTTCCGGGCGGTGATCAGCCCCTCGGTGACGTTTTGCAGGGCGGTTTTGTTGAGGAACAGGTTATAGCTCTGGAACACAAAGGCGGTTTTTTTCCGCAGACGGGCGATATCCCGCTTGGGGACGCGGCCCAGGGGGAATTGCTCTCCATCGAAGGTAAGGACGCCCCCGTCCGCCCGTTCCAGGAAGTTCATGCACCGCAGCAGGGTGGTTTTCCCCGAGCCGCTGGGGCCAAGTATGGCCACCACGTCCCCCCTGTCCACGGACAGGTCCACCCCCTTCAGCACCTCCAGCGCTCCGAAGGACTTCCGGACGTCTTTTACACACAGCAGCATGGCCTCACACCCCCCGGTTCTCATAAGCACCCAGCTTCTTCTCCCCCCACCGCTGGAGCCAGGTGAGGACGGTGGAGAACAGCAGGTAGATCAGCCCCACCTCCATGTACAGCAGCAGCGGCTCGTACACCCGGGCGTTGATCTGCTGGGTGGCCCGGAACATCTCCACCACTGTGATGTTGGCCACCAGGGAGGTATCCTTCACCATGGCGATGAGGGAGTTGGACAGGGGCGGGAAGGCGGTGCGCATGGCCTGGGGCAGGATGATGCGGCGCATGGTCTGAAGATAGGACATCCCGGAGCAGTACCCCGCCTCCAGCTGTCCGGCGGGCACCGCCTCCAGCGCCGCCCGGACGGTCTCGGCGCAGTAGGCCCCCTCGTTGAGGGAGAAGGTGATCACCGCCGCCGGAAATGCCTCCAGGCGCAGCCCCACCTTGGGCAGGCCGTAGAACACCACAAACAGCTGCACCAGCAGCGGGGTGCCCCGGAATACCCAGATGTAAAACCGGCAGAGCTGGGTAATTACCGGCACATGGGCATACTGTGACATGGCCGCCGCCGCGGCGATGATCATGGCAAAGAAAAATGCGGCGGCGGTAAGGGGGATGGTGCAGGTGAGGCCGGGGATCAGGATGCTCGGGAACGAGTCGAGGAACAGTTCCAGCAGTTCGCTATTCATAGGGCCTCATCCTCCCCGGGCCGCGGGTTTTTCCCATGGGGTTCACTCCTTTTCGCGTGGGTTCCGGCGGACCAATCCAATGACGGCGTCCGCCTTGTGAGCACCATATCATACCACTTTACAAGGAGAAATGCAAATGCTTTTGAAGAATATTTGCCCATGCCCCCGGAACATCGTATAAACTGTCTGTGGATCGGGGGGAGAAACGCCCGCAAATTATTGACATCAGCGGATAAACTTGATAAAATCTATAGCATCAGTTTGGTAAAATTATTATAGTAGCGTATTATGCCCGTCCCTCGGCGGGTGGGGGGCGCGCTTCCCCGTAGGAGGATTATTCTGATGTATCATTGTCACTTGCAATTCTACCTCATGGGCCAGGACAGGAGCCTGCTTGACACGATCTGCGGGATGCCCCCGCTGGAGCACTTTTCCCATACGTTTTCCCGGAGCGATACCCCGGACGCCGCCCTGTGCGTTGGGGCGGACGTGATCGCCGCCGATCTGCGGGGGATGGGGCCGGACGGCCCCGCCGTCCTTGATGCGCTGCTGGCTGTTAAGCGGGAGGAGGCGGAGCTGATCGCCATCGCGGATCGGGATCAGATCGCCGGGCTGGCCCCCCTGCTGCCCCAGGTGCGGGATCTCTGGGTCGAGCCAGCCGCGCAGGAGATTCCCTTCCGCTTCCGCCGCTGGCAGGAGGGCTGCCGGCAGGACAAGGAGCTGTGGGAGGCCAGACAGTACTTAAACGCCACCATCAACGGCGTACCCAACCTGGTCTGGTTCAAGGATAAGAACGGGCTCCACGAAAAGGTGAACGACAGCTTCTGCCGGGCGGTGAAAAAGACCCACGAACAGATCTCCGGCCGTGGCCACGCCTACATCTGGGACGTGGAACAGGACGACCCCGCCTGCATCGAGTCCGAGCGGGAGGTCATGGAAACCCGGCAGACCTACATCTCCGAGGAATCTATCATGACCGGCGACGGCAAGCGGCTGCTCACCACCTACAAGTCCCCGCTCTACGACGTGGACGGCTCTGTCATGGGCACCGTGGGGGTGGCCATCGACATCACCCAGGAGCGGGCCTTCCAGGAGGAGATCGTCCGGCGCAGCTCCATGCTGGAGTCGCTGTTTACTACCATGGACTGCGGCGTGCTTACCCACACCATGGACGGCAAGCGGGTGCTCAACGCCAACCAGGCCGCGCTGGCGCTGTTGGGCTTCGAGTCCAAGGAGGAGCTGATGGCGGCGGGCTTCGACACCGTGGCCCCCACCGTGCTGGAGGAGGATAAGCCCCGCCTGAGCGCCTGCATCCGCTCCCTGCGGGGGGAGGGGGACAGCAAGGGCATCGCCTACCGCCTGCGCCACTCCAACGGACGGATGCTGCACATTATGGGCAATGTCAAGCTCATCCGGGAGGAAGGGGAGCTGGTTTACCAGCGCTACCTGCTGGACTGCACTGCCCAGAAGGAGCTGGAGCAGCAGGAGCGCCAGGAGCAGGAGCGCCGCCAGATGGAGCTGATCCACGCGCTGAGCACCGACTACAGCCTGGTGTGTTTCTTCGATCTGGACACCGGCGAGGGGATGCCCCTCCGGGTGGCCGAGGGGCAGGAGGGCGCCTTTGCCGCCGCCTTCCTGCCGGGGCAGTCCTTCCAGGACAGTCTGGGCGCGTACATCGACGAATTTGTCTGCCCCGAGGATCGGGATATGATCCGCCGCGCCTGTTCCCAGCAGGGGCTGCGGGAGGAGCTGGCCGAAAAGACCAGTGTCTATGTGAACTACCGGATTATTTCCGGGGGAAAGACCGTATACCACCAGCTGAAAGCGGCGCGGGCGGGCGCCTGGGACGGCCACCGGGGGGTGGTGCTGGGCATCAAGGATGTGGACAGCGAAACCCGCTCCGAGCTGGAGCAGAAGGAGTTCCTGCGGGAGGCCCTGGCCCAGGCCAACCAGGCCAACGAGGCGAAAAGCGCCTTCCTGTCCAATATGTCCCACGACATCCGCACCCCCATGAACGCCATCATCGGCTTCACCACCCTGCTGAACAATGAGGCGGAGTACCCGGACAAGGTGCGGGAGTACACCAAGAAGATCTCCGCCTCCGGCCACCACCTGCTCAGCCTCATCAACGACGTGCTGGACATGAGCAAAATCGAGAGCGGAAAGACTTCGCTGACCATCGCCCCATTCAGCCTGCCCGATCTGATGGAGGAGCTGCATACCATCCTCCTCCCCCAGGCCGAGGCCAAGGGCCACTTCTTTGAGATGCGCGTAGAGGGCTGCCCGGCGAAGCAGATCCTGGGCGACCGGCTGCACCTGAACCAGATCCTGATCAACCTGCTGTCCAACGCCATCAAGTACACCCCCAACGGCGGGAAAATCTGCCTCCAGGTGGAGGAGCTGCCCTCCACCACCCCGCAGTATGCCCACCTGCGCTTCACGGTAAGGGACAACGGCGTGGGCATGAGCCCGGAGTTTGTGAAGCGGGTATTCGACTCCTTCACCCGGGAGGTGAATTCCACCACCAGCGGCATCCAGGGCACCGGCCTGGGCATGGCCATCACCAGGAACCTGGTGGAGCTGATGGACGGCGTGATCCGGGTGGAGAGCCAGCAAGGGGTGGGCAGCACCTTTACGGTGGAGCTGTCCTTCGCCCTGCCCAGCCAGGAGGAAGGCGCCGCCGGGGAGGGGCCGGACAAAGCCCGGCAGGACAACGCCGGCCAGATCCCGGAGAATGTGCTGAAGGGGCTGCTCTTCCTGGTAGCGGAGGACAACGAGCTCAACGCCGAGATTTTGTCCGAGATGCTGGCCATGGAAGGGGCCAAGTGCGAGATTGCCGCCAACGGCGAGCTGGCGGTGGAGCGGTTCCTCCAGTCCGGCCCGGACAAGTACGATATGATCCTCATGGATGTGCAGATGCCGGTGATGGACGGCTATGAGGCCACCCGGCGCATCCGTGCCAGCGATCATCCCAGGGCCAGGGATATCCCCATCGTGGCCATGACCGCCAACGCCTTTGCCGAGGACGCCCGCAGCGCCCTGGACGCGGGGATGAACGGCCACCTGCCCAAGCCCATCGACATGGACGCCACCCGGGAGCTGCTGGGCCGCCTGCGGGAGGGCGGCTGACGCTCCAGGTTCCAAACAGATGAAAACAAGCTGTCCGGCAATGCCGGACAGCTTGTTTTTTACGGTTCTTCTTCCATCGGGTCGCCCGCCAGGGAGATGGGGGGCTTGGCCTTCCCCCAGAAGTAGCGGTACAGCAGCCGTTTGGGCAGGGCGTGGGCCACGCACAGGCGGGTGCGTTCCCGGTCCACCAGCCGGCGCAGCACGGTCAGCTCCTCCTCCGTCAGAGTATGCTGGCTGAAGCGGGCCTTCTGGGCCAGCTCCACCGCCCGGGGGTCCATCCGCCCGCCCCGGCGCTCCAGCCGGAGCAGGTAGCCGTAGCACACCAGCGCGGCCCGGTTGGGATCCGGCCCCGCCATGCGTTTTTTCCGGATGCGCTTGAGGGCAAACTGGATCAGCCACACCAGGGCGATTCCCCCGGCGGTGCCCGCCAGGGCTGGGATCAGCCAGGGCGGCAGAGTGAAGCCTCCCCCGCCTCCCTGGGGATCGGCCTCGCCCAGCTGGGGTCCGGCGCTGGGCTGGGCCGAAGCGTCGGGGGCGGGGGTGGGGACCGGCGTGGGGGTAGGTTCCGGCGGCAGGCTCTCCACCGGCTCATAGGAGGTCAGCTCGCTGGGGCCGGCCACCCCGTGCTCATACCAGGTAAAGGCGGCGGCGGGGGTGACCTCCACGGGATGCCAGCCGAAGCCGTCCACCCATACCTCCACCCAGGCGTGGGCGGCCCGGTCGGGCACGTCCACCTGCCGGTTGGGGACGCTCTCCGCCGTAAAGCCGCTGACATACCGGGCGGGGATGCCCTGGGTGCGCAGCATCAGCGCCACGGCGGAGGCGTAGTGCATACAGTAGCCCCGGTGGCTCTCGTTGAGGAAATAGTCCACCGGATCTACCCCCTCCGGGGGGGCGGGGGTTTCCGGGTCGTACTCACAGAAGGTGCTGAGGAACATGCCCAGCTCTTGGGCCAGCTGGACCGGAGCGACGTTGCCCGGCGCGGAGTGATAGGAGGACTGGGTGGAAAACCACATCCGGACGTGCTGGTTCAGCGTGTCCCACAGCTCCTCCGGCACGTCCAGGTAGTGGCTGTAGGCGTATTCGGCGTATTGGTTTGCCGCCATTTGCCCATCGCTGGGGCCGTCAAAGCTGACATAGGGGCCGTCCCAGTCGGAAAATGCCGGGGGCGTCCGCTCCACAAAGTCCAGGGTGTGCTCCCACTGCCCCTGCTTCCGGGCCAGATAGGCGTCATCCACCGGCAGGGCCCCGGTGTCCTCGGCCACCTGGGGCACGGGGAAATAAGGGGCGTATACGCAGGCCCCCACCGTTCCCACGTTGTTCACCGTGATGGTATAGGTGGGGCTGTCCTGCTCCTGCATGGCGGGGAAATACAGGGGGAAGGCGGGGGGGCTGTCGGAGGGGTAGTACGCCTCATACAACCCCTCGGGCAGGGGGGTCCACACCCCGTCCTCATACACCGCCAGGGAGGAGCCCCGCAGGTACAGCCGCCCGTCGTAGTCGGTGATGAAGCGCAGCACCGTCCGTCCGGAGAAGCGCAGCGGTCCGGCGTTGGACAGATCCGCCTCCTCCGCCGCGCCCACGTAGGTGACGGAGCCGCCGAAGGGGCCCTCCCACTGGGCGAAAAATTCCGACGCCCGCTGGGAGAGGCCGCGCAGATCCTCCTGGGCCCTCAGCGCCCAGGCAGGGCGGGTGTAGCCCTCCCGGGGGAACATGACGGTGATGAACAGCAACACCAAACCCACGCAGGGGAACACAATCAGGGTCAGCTTCCCCCGCCCGGTGGGCGCGGCCCACTTGCACAGCCCGGTGAGCAGCATGACGCACCAGCAGGCGGACAACGCCATAAACGCGGGCCAGTCCGGGTAGAGGTCCGCCAGCAGCCCGGGGAGCAGGGGGGGCAGAGTAAAGGCCAGCACCAGCCACCACCGCCGCGCGCGCACCACCGCCCAGCCCAGCAGCAGGGCCAGCCCGGGGATGGCCAGCAGCAGGAGCCGCCGGATGGCCTCGGCTTCCTGGTTCCCAGTCAGGCCGGGGTCGTACAAAAACTCCCAACCCCAGAACACCCGCCGGGAAAAGAGGATGGTGATCTCCCGCAGGGCGATGCCCGCGCCCCGCACCGCGTCCTCCCAGCAGGCGAACAGCGCCAGCCCCCACAGGGCGGCCAGCCCGCCCGCGGCAAGCGCCCGGTGCCGGGGCAGGGAGAACACCGCCAGCGCCAGCAGGGCGCATACCACGGCGCACAGAAGAAAGGCATCCCCGTCCCCGGCGCAGTGGTTCAGGGGGGAGAAGTAGACGCCCCACACCTCCCGGCCGCTGTACAGGGACAGGAAGGAGGCCGTCAGCCCCCACAGGGCGCACAGCAGCAGCAGCCCATCCCCCGCCAGCACCGTGATTGGGGCGCGGTGTTCCTTATCCGCCATAGCCGTCCCCTCCTTCCAGGGTGATGTGGACGCGGAACACCGGCCCATCGGAGCCGCGGATCAGTTCGGGAAAGTCGTCCAGCCTGGGGCCGGTGGAGGGGACGGGGCGGGACAGCAGGGCCAGCAGGCAGTCCCCGTACTCCTTCTCGTCGGACACCACCTGAAGCTGGGGTTCCCCCGCGCTGTCCAGCCACAAAACTGCGTGGGGGCGCTGTACGTTCAACAGGGCGCGGCTCATGCCGGTGATCCGGTCCAAGAGGCGGTCCAGCTCCTCCGGCTTGCCGAAGTAGTCCATGGTCAGCAGGGGCAGGGGGGTCACGGTGTCCGAGCGCTCCCGAACAATCAGCTCGTCCCACTTGGAGGACAGCTTCCAGTGCACCGCGCGCATGGGGTCGCCGGGGCGGTACTCCCGCAGCTCGTAGTCCTCCCCCGGCCCCCGCTTGGCGGTGTTTTTGGAGGAGGGCCGCAGGCCCTGCCCATCGGGCGCCTCCACCGGTGGGCACTGGGCGGGGATGGGGCGGCACAGCATCCGGGCCGGGGGCGGCGCGCCCAGCTTCAAGGTGAATAGCCCCAGGTAGTCGCAAACCCGCGCCTTGTCCGCGCGCAGCTCCAGCAGGCCGCAGTGCTCCGTAGGGGCGGACAGCGCCGTGGGCAGGCGTCGGGCCACCCCGGTGAGGCGGACATGGAGTACCTCCCGCCGCCCGGTGAGCAGGTTTTCCTCCGTCAGCCGCAGAGAGATCCGGGCCAGGGGCAGCCCCGCTGGAGACTCCGCCGCCAGGGCCCAGCCGCCCTGCTCCCCCCGGTTCAGGGCGGAGGGTTCCGGGAACAGGTTCAGGCGGCATTTCAACATACCCGGCAGGGACAGCGCCAGCGACAGCAGCGGCAGCGCGATGCACAGGCACAGCAGGAACTGGGCCAGGTAATTTTCATTGGTGATCTGGAACAGCAGCACCGCGATGAGCAGCCCGCCGTAGATCAATCGACGGTACCACATGGCTTTACCGCAGCCGGGGCGGGCGCACCGAGTCCAGCACCGATTGGGCGATCTCCGCCCCCCGCCGGGCGCTGTCCGCCGATCCGGCGGGGAGCACCAGCCGGTGGGCGATGGCGTCCACCCAGATAAACCGCACGTCCTCGGGCACCACGTAGTCCCGGCCTTGAAGGAAGGCCGTAGCGCGGCACAGGCTGGACAGGGAGATGGCGGCGCGGGGGCTGGCACCTTGCGCAAGCCCTGGGTGGTTCCGGGTGGCCATCACCAGGTGCAGGATGTACTTCAAAATCTCATCGTCCACGAAAATCCGGTCCACCTGATCGCGCAGAGCGGACAGCTGGGCAGCGCCGGCCACCTGGGACACCGCCTCCATGGCGGCCCCCCGCATTTTGCGCTGGAGCAGCTCCAGCTCGTCCGCCGGGGCGGGGTAGCCCATGGTCAGGCGCAGGGCGAAGCGGTCCAGCTGGGAGTCGGGCAGCAGCTGGGTGCCGGAGGCCCCCGCCGGGTTCTGGGTGGCGATGACCAGAAACGGGTCGGGCACCGGGTGGGACACGCCGTCCACCGTCACCCGGCCCTCCTCCATGGCCTCCAGCAGGGCGGACTGGGTGCGGCTGGTGGCCCGGTTCAGCTCGTCGGCCAAAAACAGGTTGCACAGCAGCGCCCCGGGCTGGTACTCCATCTGCCCCGTTGCCTTGTTGTACAGGGAGAAGCCCGTCAGGTCGGAGGGCATCACGTCGGGGGTGAACTGCACCCGGTTGTATTTCAGCCCCAGGGCTTTGGAAAAGGCGATGGCCATGGTGGTCTTGCCCACGCCGGGGATGTCCTCCAGCAGGATGTGCCCGCGGGCCAAAATGGCCAGCAGCACCTTCACCACCGCGTTGTCCTTGCCCACGACGGCCTTTTTCACTTCGTTGACCACCTGGGCGGCAAGCTGCATTTCGCTCATGTTATGTCACTTCCTTGGTAACGTGGGATGGGGGTATTATACCAGATGCAGCCCGGTTTGACCAGCCCCAGAAAACACGGGGTCTTTGACACAGGAGATCAAGTCTGCTACAATTACAATAACAACAAGGGGGGAACACAGGTGTTTATGCAGCAGGATTGGCTTATGCGCCAAATTGAGATGATGACAATGGCGATTGCGAAGCTGCTCTTTGGAAAAGACGGCGAGGCATATGATTTAAAAGAGGTTTCAAATCAGGGACAATCCTCTGAACTGAGGCAAAAATTGACGGCCCTGCTCCGTGAAGGGCAGCTGGGCGAGGCGGAAAACCTGCTGTTTTTCGAGTTGGACAAGGGGGATGAACGCACATTGGCCGTGGCTGTTGATTTTTATAAACAGGCAAATACGTTTTCAGACCGGGAACTGGAAGCGCAGGGCTTTACACGCACAGAGCTTTGGGAAGGCTTGGGGGAAGTGGTGAAACGGTACGGCCTGTATATTCCCGGATTTTGGGACGAACCGTAATCATCAAAAAGGCCGCGGAGTACAGCTCCGCGGCCTTTTTGTCAGCCTTCCACGATATACTCCCCCACGCGGCCCAGGGTCTTGGGGGTGCACACGGCGGTGATTTCAATGGCCTCGCCATAGTCCACCCGCTCCACCTTGGCCTCCCGGTACAGCGCGTCCAGCACGCCGCCCTTGTCGTAGGGCAGGCGCAGCTCCACCCGGCGCACCCCGGCGTCCAGCCGCCTGCCGATGGCTTTTAACAGGCCGTCCAGCCCCGCGCCGGTTTTGGCGGAGATGGACACCATGTCCTCCCCGTGGGGCAGGATGTCCCCCACGAATTTGTCGCACTTGTTGAATACCTCCAGCCGGGGCGTCTCCGCCGCCCCCAGCTCCCGCACCAGCCGGTCCACCACCGCCGCCTGTTCCCGCCAGTTAGGGTCGGAGGCGTCGATGACGTGCAGAAGCAGGCCGGCAAAGGTCAGCTCCTCCAACGTGGCCTTGAACGCGTCCACCAGCTGGTGGGGCAGTTTGGAAATGAAGCCCACGGTGTCGGAAATCAGCACCGTGCAGGTGTCCGAGATCTCCAGCGTCCGGGTGGTGGTGTCCAGGGTGTCAAACAGCCGGTTGTTGGCCGGGATGTCCGACCCGGTGAGGGCATTTAACAGCGTGGACTTGCCCGCGTTGGTGTAGCCCACGATGGCCACTACGGGCACCTCGTTTTTCTCCCGGCGCTCCCGCTGGGTGGCCCGGACCCGGCGTACGTCTTTGAGTTCGTCCTCCAGCTTGTCGATCTTCCGGTGGATGAGCCGCCTGTCGGTTTCCATCTGGGTTTCGCCGGGGCCGCGGGTGCCGATGGCGCCCTCCTGCCGCTCCAGGTGCTTCCACATACCCGTCAGCCGGGGCAGCAGGTACTTGTACTGGGCCAGCGCCACCTGCAAGCGTCCCTCGCTGGTCCTCGCCCGCTTGGCGAAGATGTCCAGAATCAGGGCGGAGCGGTCCATGACGGTGACCCCCAGCTCCTCGGTGAGCACCCGCTGCTGGGAGGGGGACAGGGGGTTGTCAAAGATGACGATGTCCGCCCCCAGGCGCTCCACCAGCTCCTTGACCTCCCCCACCTTGCCCTCCCCGATGAAGGTGCGGGGGTCGGGGGCGGATTTGTTTTGCAGCACCGTGCTCAGGCACTCGCCCCCCGCCGTGTCCAGCAGGGCGGCAAGCTCCTCCAGGGATTCGTCCGTGGCGTTTTCCTCCCGGGTCAGGCTGGGGGCGTTCAGGCCAACCAGGATTGCCCGGTTGATTTCTTTTACTTCGGTTTTTTCAAACATATCGTTTCTTTTTCCCTCTTATTTCAAAAATATGTTACTGTCCCAAAAATTCCAGTACTTTCTTGCTGAATTCCTCCGGCTTTTTGCAGGCGATGAAATGATCCCCCGGAAGGAATATCAGCTCCGCCACTGGGATGCTTTTGGCAATCAGCCGGGTGTGCTCCCCTTTGATCATGTCCTTTGTCCCGGCAATCACCAGCGTTTTGGCGGTGATTTTGGAAAGCTCTTGGGCGGGCACGTTGGGATCATTCACCATCAGGCCCAGCAGCTCGGCGTTTTGCCTTGCGCCATCGCTTTTTCCCGCGAAGGCCCGGGCTATCCGGTAACCCAGCTCAATGGGGATCTGCACCGCGCGTTTGACGCCCCCGGCGTCCAGGTTGGCCCCGTTGAGGATCAGCCTGCCCACCCGCGCCGGGTGGCGCATGGCGAACACCATGGCGATGTTGCCGCCATCGGAAAAGCCCAGCAGATGGGCGCGCTCAATTTTATGCCCGTCCATAAAGTCCAGCAGATCCTGGGCAAACTGGCGGATGGTAAAGGGCTGCTCCCCCCTGGGGGTTTTCCCGTGCCCCCTGGTGTCCAGAGCGTACACATGATAACGCTGAGAAAACGCGGCGATCTGATGCTTGAAATAGCCGCAGTCCTCCCCGTTGCCGTGGAGCAGGATGAGTGGCTCCCCCTGCCCTTTTTCTACATAGAAATGGGTGATATCCATTTGTCAGCTCCCTCATTCCCCTGTTTTCGCCGGAAAAAGAGAAAGACCCGCTGCGTATGGCAGCGGGTCTTTGAAAAACAACCTGGTTTAGCCCAAGCCGAACTTCTTGTTGAAGCGGCTGACGCGTCCGCCGGTATCCACCATCTTCTGCTTACCGGTGTAGAAGGGGTGACACTTGGAGCAGACTTCCACCTTGATGTCCTTCTTGGTCGAGCCAGTCTCGATCACGTTGCCGCACGCGCACGTAATGGTGGTGTGGTTGTAGTTGGGATGGATGCCTTCCTTCACGGGGATTCACCTCTTTCTGTCGATCAAAAGTCCAGGGGCATTGGCGCTGTGCGCAACAGCCCCTTGTAAACGCAAATCGTATGATATCATGTTCCGCCGGAAAATGCAAGAGATTTTTTTAAAAATCCGAATCTTTTCCCGGTCTTTCACAGCTCCACCTCGTGACCCGCGCTGCCGTCGGGGCAAAGTCCGCTCTGTTGCGCTCCTTTGCCCCTCCTCTCCTCACAAAAGCTAAAAGGCGCTTTTGCGTGGCCCCCTATACCTCCACCGCCCGGCCTGTGCTGAAAAACCACAGGCAGCGGCGGCGCACCGTCACCCCCGCCGCCCGGGACAGCGCCCGGGTGTAGGCGTCCAGCTGGGGGCGGTAGCCCTCCGCGCGGGCGGCAATGGCGTCCTGGGAAACCCGGTCGGTTTTGAAGTCCACCACCGTCACCGTGCCGTCTGCCTCCACAAACCAGCAGTCCACCACGCCCTGGAGAAGCACATCCTCCTCCGGATCCGCGCCCTCGTAGTAGTCCGCCGCCGGGGCCAGCAGGGAGAACTTGAATTCCCGCTCCACCCGCTCTGACTGGCGCAGCCGCCGGCCCAGCTCGGAGCGGAAAAAGGCCAGGATATCCGCCGGGTTCACCGCGTTGCCCTGCTGGGGGGTGATGTACCGCCCCTCCACCAGCCGGGTGACCTCACCGGCGATCTCCTCAAAGCTGCCGGTGCGGTCGTAGTTCAGATACTGCATCACCATGTGCAGGGCGGTGCCCCGCTGGGCGGGGGTGAGGGGCCGCTGGCCTTCGAACACAGGCCGCCGCAGGGTGGTCTGGGGGGCGGCGGGCCGCAGCTCCACGGCGTTTTCCGCCGCTTCGCTGTCCTTTTCCCGCCCCTTCAGCTGGGTTGCGGTGAGCTTGGAGGGGATGGCGGCGCAGCCCCCGTGGGGGTAGCGCCAGCCCAGCCGCTCCGCCAGATCATCGGGGATAGGTACGCCGCCCTCCGCCCGGGCCTGCGTCCCGCCCAGGCCCTGTGGCGTTTCATAGTCCCCCCCGGACAGCAGCCGGATGTCCCAGGGGTATCCCTCGTCCGCCGGGGGATCGGGCCGGGGGGCGTCCAGACCGGCCCAAAGCGCCGTGCTGTCCCGCCGGCACAGCGCGGGGGTGAGCACCCAGTCCGCCATGCGCCGGGCCGACGCCATCTGGCGGGGGGGTGGGGGGCACTGAGCCTGCTCGGCCAGGGAGGCCAGGGCGTTCCCCCAGCCGTTGACGGCGGTGAACAAAATCAGCTTGTGCTCGGCCCGGGTCATGGCCACGTACAAAAGCCGCATTTCCTCCGCCCGGAGTTGCTGCCGCAGCCGCAGGGCCGCCGCGTCCCGGGCGATGGTGGTGTACCGCAGGCCCCGCGTCCGGTCGGTGCGCTTGGGGCCAAGGCCCAGTTCCGGGTGGAACAGGATGGTGGCCTTGGTGTCCCCCTCGTTGAACTGCCGGTCAAGGCCGCACACCAGCACCACCGGGAACTCCAGTCCCTTGGACTTGTGGATGGACAGGATGCGCACGCCCCCCGTTTCACCCCCCGGCACGGGCGCCGTCAGGCCGCTTTCCGCCATCCGGCTGAGATGGAGCAGGAAGGCCATCAGCCCCCGGTGCCCGCCGCTTTCAAAGCGGCAGGCCTCGTCGTACAGCGCCATCAGGTTGGCCCGGCGGCGTTGGCCGCCGGGCAGGGCGGCGAACACGGCGGGCACGTCCAATTTGCCGTAGATATGCCACAGCAGGCGGTGGCTGCCCTCCTCGGCGGAAAGCTCCCGCAGCTCGCCCAGCAGGGTGAGGAAGGCGGCGCAGTCCTCCTCCCCTCTCGCCGCCCCGGCGGCGAGGCAGTCGTACACCGTGCCCTCCCCCGCGGCCCGCAGCAGCGCCAGCCGGTCGGGGGTGAAGCCAAACAGCGGCGAACGCAGCGCCGCCAGCAGGGCCACGTCCTGCCGGGGGTTGTCGATGACCTGCAGCAGGGCGATGGCCACGGAAATCTCGGTGGAGCCGAAAAATTCCCCGCCCCCCTCGGCGCTCCAGGGGATGCCCTGCTCCTCCAGGGCGGCGGCGTAGAAGCGCAGCACCGGACCCGGCGAGCGCAGGAGGATGACCACGTCCTCCGCCCGGATGGGACGGTCCCCGACGGGCAGGGAGCTGTCCAGCAGCTCCCGGATGCGCTTCGCGGCGGCGCGGGCCGTCACCAGGTCTTTATCGGTTTTTTCCTCCTCCCCCGCATCGGCGAGGGTGGACAAATCCACGCAGTCCAGCTCCACGCAGTACCGCCCGTCGGGGGTTAAGTCCGTCCGTCCGGGCCGCAGAGCCTCCGCCTCGGTGTAGTCCAGCTCCCCGGCGGCGCGGGTCATCACGTTGCGGAAGATGAAATTCGTCCCGTCCAGCACCTCGGGCCGGGAGCGGAAGTTGTCTGACAGCAGGATTTTCCGCCCCTCTCCAGGGCTGGCCCGTTCCGCTGAGGGAAATTTATCGTACTTGACCAGGAAAATCCCCGGCTCCGCCAGCCGGAAGCGGTAAATGGACTGCTTTACGTCCCCCACCATAAACAGGCTGCCCCCCGCCGACAGCGCCTTGAAAATAGCGTTCTGCACGGCGTTGGTGTCCTGGTACTCGTCCACCATGATCTCCACGAACTGCTTCCCCATGTCCCGGGCCAGATCGGTGGGCGAGCCGTCCGCCTCCGCCAGCAGCCGCACCGCCAGGTGCTCCCCGTCGGAAAAGTCGATGAGGCGGCGCCGCCGCTTCAGGTTTGTAAAGGCCGCGTCAAATTCCGCCGTCACGTCCAGCAGCGCGGTCATGGCGGGGCCTACCGCCCGCAGGTCGTCCATAGCCTGGCCGCCGGTCACGTCAAACAGCGCCCCCAGATCACCCAGCTGGGCCTTGCACCGCTTGCGCAGGCCGGCCATGCGGTTCTTCAGCAGCTCATCGCACTCCCCCCGCTTCATCCCCGGGCGGGGGAAGGGGATGGGGAAGCAGCCCGCCGCCGCGTCCCACCCCTGGCCCAGGGCCTCCCGCAGCCGCTCCAGCCCGGCGATGGTTTCCTCCAGGGTGGGGCCGTAGTTTTTGTCCAGCAGCCCATCCCAGGCAATTTCGTGGCGCAGCGCTTCCATGGCCTCCCGCCAGTAATCCACCAGCCCGGCGGCATCGGCCAGCAGGGCGCGCCCCCAGGGGGTGTCCTCCGGGCCAATGCCCCCGGGCAGCGCGAAGTCCCGCTTCCGGGCGGTGAGCCACCCCACCGGGTCGGCCTGGGCCTGCACCCGGTGGTGGACGTCTAAAACCACGTCCTCCAGGGTCTGGTCGTCCCGCTCCCCCGCCAGGGCGTCCACCAGGGCGGCGAAGGGGGCGTCGTCCGCGATGTTTGCGTACCGCTCCTCCAGCACTTCCTCCAATGCCCGGCGGCGCAGATCGTCCCCCTCGGCCTCGTCGCACAGGCGGAAATCGGGGTCCAAATCCGCCAGATGCCCCCATTGCCGCAGGAAATCCAGGCAGAAGGCGTCGATGGTACAGATGGGGGCCTTGTATACCAGGGTGGCGCTGCGCCGCAGGTGCCTGTCCTCCGGACGCTGGGCCAAGCGGGCGTGGATGGCGGCGGCGATGCGGTCACGCAGCTCGGCGGCGGCGGCGTTGGTGAAGGTGATGACCAGGAAGCGGTCGATATCCTCCCCCCGTTCCACATAGCCCATCAGCCGTTCCACCAGCACACGGGTCTTGCCCGATCCGGCGGCGGCGGACACCAGCAGGTCGCCCCCCCGGCTGTCCACCGCGGCGCGCTGTTCCCTTGTCAGTTCAATGGCCATGTCCGCCGCCCTCCTCCCTGTCCTTTATCCACTGCCAGAATTCCGCCGCCTTGACGGCCCGGCGGTAGCGTTTGGCGTCCCCGAAGTCCTCCTCGAAGTGGCACGCCGCCTTGTAGTCGCACCACCGGCAGGGGTTTTTGTCGGCGCTGTGCCAGTAGGGATCGGCATCGATGTTGCCCGCCGCCAGCTCCCCGGCGGCGGCGCACAGCGCGTCGGTGATGTATTTGTCCAGCGCGTCCATCTGCCCGGGGCTGACCAGGTAGTCTGTGCCGCCCCGGCCCCGGCTCACAGGGAGGAAGCGGCGGCCTTCCCCGTCCGTGCGCTCCATGGCGAACAGCACGTCCCCGTCGTCCAGCACCAGCCCCTGGCGGCGCAGCAGCCTGTCACGGGCTTTTTGGACGTCCTCATCGGTCATGCCCCGCTCGCCGTCTACCAGGGGGGTGCGGGCGGGGACGTACAGCACCCCGGCGGGGACGATCTCCCCCGGGCCGAACACCCGCTCCCCCTCCCGGCTGAGGGCAAAGAGGTAGAGCAGCATTTGCAGGCCCCGCCCGTCCTCCAGATCGGCGAAGTCGAAGCTCTTTTTCCCCGTTTTGTAGTCCACCACCCGCAGGTAGCGCTTGCCGTTGTGGAGCCATTCGTCCACCCGGTCTACGAACCCGGACAGCCGCAGCCGCACGCCGTTTTCCACCTCCACCGGGGGCAGCGCCTTATCCCGGCCCCGGCCGAAGCCCAGCTCGAAGGCGGCGGGGGTGAAGTCGGACACCGACAGCTCCGCGCACACGCTCTGGGCCGCGTCCAGCGCTGCCTGCTTCATGCGCTGGAACAGGCAGCGGAACCGGGCGGGCTCGTCCTCCAGGCCGGAGAGCGCCTCCCGCTCGTAGCGATCGGCGGCCTCCTGGGACAGGCGGCGCACTTCATCGGCATCGGACAGCGCAATGCTGCCCTCCTTTGCCTGGCGCAGGGTGTTTTCCAGCACGTCGTGGACGAAGGTGCCGTAGTCAGAAGGCCGAAATGAGGCCTTCTGCCGGGGCTTGGCGTCCAGGCCGAAGCGGAGGAAGTGGCTGAAATGGCAGGAGTTATAGAGATCCAGCCGGGTGGCGGACATGGGCACCACCGGGCCGAACAGCTCATCCACCGCCAGCCGGGACAGCCGCCCCCGCCGCCAGTTTGCGGCGTCTTGAATCCGCTCCACCCGTGGGGCCAGGCCGGGCGCCTGCCGCAGGATATTAGCCACCGCCGGATCCCCCCCCGCCAGCTCCAGCGCCGCGTCCGGGGCGGACAGGCGGGCCAGGGGGCTTGCCCCGTCCGCCACAGGGCTGTCCGGGAACAGCAGGCCCAGCCGCTCCCACAGGAAGCAGGGGGTTTTCTGGCTGTCCCCGCCCCCGGCGGCGTAGCTGACATACAGCCGGTCCGACGGCCTCGCGCAGGTCTCGTAGGCGATGGTCATTTCCCGGCGGAGCCTGTCCTCCTGTTTTGGGGCCAGCTCCAGATCCATGGCGGACAGCACGTCCCTGTCCCGGTTGTCGAACATCCCCGGCGAGGGGGCGCAGTCTGGGATGGCATTGCTGTCCGCCCCCAGCAGGAACAGCGCCTTGACTTCCTTGTGGGCCATGCGGGGGGCGTCCCCCACCGTCACCGCGTCCAGGGACACGGGGATGGCCCCAACATCGTACTGGCTGAGCACCAGGGAGAACAGCCGGGAAAACTCGTCCAGCTCCAGCCCGGTGTCCTCCAGCAGGAGGGCGCACTGCTCCAGCCCGCCCACTAAAATATCCCACAGCTGCCGGTACTGGGCGGCGGCGGTGCGCTCCCCCCGCCCGTCCAGGCTGTCCGCCCGCTGGGCCAGCCGGGCGGGCAGGCCGATGCCCTCCAGCAGCTGGTACAGGGCCAGGGCGCGGCCCCTGCCCGTTTTATCCTTGCCGCGGCGCAGGGCCTCCAGGGGGGCGATCACGCGGCGGCGCAGGGCGTCCAGCCGCTCCACCAGGGCGGTATCTTCATCGGAAAATTCCCGCCCGTAGCCCTCCGGGTGCATATCCCAGGGTTTTTTGCGCGTCCAGGCGGAGCCCTTCAGATTCCAGGTGAGGGCGTAGTTTTCCAGCAAGTCCCGTTCCTCGTCCGTGACGCCTGTCAGCCCGGTTTTCAGATAGCGGAACAGCTCCTCATAGGGGTAGTCCTCCGCCGCCGCGGCCAGGGCGGAGGTCACCAGCGCCAGCACCGGCTTTTCCAGCACGTCCTCCATGGCGGAGCGGAACACCGGTACCCCGTACCGGGCAAACACGCTGTCAATCAGCTCGCCATAGCCGTCCAGCCTCCGGGCGCACACGGCGATGTCCCGGCATCGGTAGTTTTCTTCCCGGAGCAGCCGCAGGATTTCCGCCGCGCACCACTCCGCCTCCTGCCGGGGGGTGACGGCGGCAATTCTCGTGACGGCGCAGTCCCCGGCCCAGGGGGTTTCCGGATCCGCGCCGAACAGGTGCCGCTCCAGAAAGGCCAGGGAGGGGCGGCGGGGCAGCTCCCGTTCCAGCGCCTCCTCCTGGACGGGGGCGGCGTTTTTCCCGGCCAGCGCGATCAGCCTCCAGGCGGCGCGCTGGGCGGGCTGGAAGATACCGGCGGGGTCGATGCCGCCGCACACAAGGGCCACCGTCAGATCTCCCTGGGACATGAGGGCGGAGAGCACCCGCTCCTCCTGGGGGGTGAAGTCGGTGAAGCCGTAGACATAGAACGCCATTCCCGCCCCCCAGCGGGTGTCCTGGAGCTGGGCAGCCAGCCGGTCCAGACGGCCCCGGGGGTCGGCGGCCCCTTCCGATTCCAGCGCCTGGTAGGCGGCGTAAATCAAGCCCAGGTCCCGGATTTTGTCCCCCTGCCTGCCCCCCAGCTCCTCCCCGGCGGAAATGAGGGCCTCCGGCGATACCCGGTAGCTGCGGCACTCGTCCACCGTGGCCAGCAGGCCCGTCAAAAACGCGGGCTTCCGGGAGGCGGCGCGGTAGGTACACAGGGCGTCGGACACCTTCCGCAGCGCGGCGTACATCAGCAGCATCCGCCCCCCGGCATCCAGCATGGGCGCGGCCCCGCCCCCGGCGGCGTCGGTGAGCCGCCCGGCCAGCCGGGTGAAGGACAGCACCTCGCAGTCCATGGACGCCCTGCCCGTTATGGCGGCGCACATGGCCCGTTCGGCTTCGTGGGAATACTGCTCCGGGACGATGAGCAGGCGGCGGCGCGCCTCCGAGCGGGCCATGCGCGCCAAAAGCTCCCCCCGGATGTCCCGCCCCGCCCGGGCGTACAGCAGGTTCAGCATGGCGGGCTCCCCCCTTTCGCGGTTTTTCCTCATTATATCAAAAACGGGCGGGGAAAAAAAGCTATTGACAAACCCCGCCCCCATCTGATATGATATTTGGGCAAAAGGAAGCAGGAATGGCGCCGCCATCCTCACCTCCCGCCGGGGGCGAAGGGGTTAACATGGTGAAACGGGCACCTTGGGTGCGTGTTTTGTTGTGGACGTGGGCGCTGTTGCGCTCACGTTTTGACATTTCTTAGGAGGTGCGTGACCATAGCGAATACGGCTCATCAAATCAACGAGGAGATCCGCGACCGGGAGGTGCGGCTGATCGGCGCCGACGGCGCCCAGCTGGGCGTCATGTCCGCCCGGGAGGCTCAGGCCCGCGCCGACGAGGCCGGCCTGGATCTGGTAAAGATCTCCCCCACCGCCACCCCGCCTGTGTGCAAGCTCATGGACTACGGCAAGTATCGCTTCGAGCAGGCCAAGCGGGAAAAAGAGGCCAAGAAAAACCAGCACGTGGTGGAGGTCAAGGAAGTACGGATGTCCCCCGGCATTGACATCGGGGACTTCAACACCAAGCTGCGCAACGCCCAGAAGTTTTTGGGCGAGGGCAACCGGGTGAAGGTCACCGTCCGGTTCCGGGGCCGGGAGATGGCCCATACCGACATCGGCAAGAAGCTCCTGCTGGACTTCGCCGGGCAGTGCGGCGAGCTGGCCGTTATGGACAAGGAGCCCAAGCTGGAGGGCCGGCATATGAGCATTTTTCTGTCCGCCAAGAGCGCCAAGACGAACAAACAGTAATCCAGAAAGCGCGGAGCCGTCGTGCGCAGCGGGCTTAGAGCCGCGCGCAGCGAACCGGTGAAGCGTGACACCATCGAAGCGCTGAACCGATGTGAGCCGCGCGCAGCGAATCGGTGAAGCGTGACACCACCAACTACGAAAAGGAGATAACCGCTATGCCTAAAGTTAAAACCCACAGCGGCGCCAAGAAGCGCTTCAACCTGACCAAGAACGGCAAGGTCAAGCGTGCCCACGCCAACAAGAGCCACCTGCTCAACGGGCACGGCAAGACCCGCAAGCTCAAGAGAAGCCTCCGCAAAGGCGGCTACGCCGACGTGACCAACGCGGCCACCATCAAGCGCATGGTTCCCTACAAATAATTGCTGGACATCATTTTACTCAATACAGGAGGCTGAACGACAATGGCAAGAGTGAAAGGCGCGATGATGACGCGCAAAAGAAGGAATAAGATCCTCAAGCTGGCCAAGGGCTACTGGGGCGCCAAAAGCAAGCACTACAAGATGGCCAACGAGCAGGTGATGAAGTCCCTGCAGTACGCCTACGTGGGCCGCCGGCTGAAGAAGCGCGACTTCCGCCAGCTGTGGATCGCCCGCATCAGCGCCGCTTGCAAGCTCAACGGCATGAACTACTCCACCTTCATGCACGGTCTGAAACTGGCCAACGTGGAGATCAACCGCAAGATGCTGGCCGAGCTGGCCGTCAATGACAAGGCCGCTTTTACCCAGCTCACCGAGATGGCCAAGGCCAAGCTGGCCTGAGAAGCGCGAGGAGCCCCATAGGGACGGAGGGAAGCCGCCCCGTAATGGGTTCAATCCGAGCGTGGCAACGAGAAAAGCGCAAAAAGCGCCCGGTCAAAAGACCGGGCGCTTTTTTGCCGTTTTTGGTGGGCGCAGCCGGGCCGCGCTGTCCTGTTTCATGCGCTCAGTACCCCCTTTTGGTCCATATGCCGATGATTTTGCGGGATTTGAGGTTTCAACATAGATCCGTTAATTAAGCGTAAAACCGCTTGATTATAGGGCAAAGATAAGGCCGCGCTGTTCGTGTTCATGGTGCCGGCCTCCACAACCCCATGGATTATCGGATAACCGATAGTGACGTTCCTGTGAGGCCGTTCCTTTTCTGCTAAATTGAGGGACGGATGTGGTCAATACAGCAGTCAAAAGCACAGCATCAGATATTGATCCCCGCATACCGCCCCTTTAGAAGCGCCACCAACTCCGCGTATTTTTCCCGGCTGAGCAGAATCTCCCCCTCATACTCCTTAAAGCGAATCGCATAATTTTTCGCCTCATTATCCGCCCGGACTGCCGCCACCTGGGACAGATTGACAATAAAGGATTGATAACAGCGGTAGAACCCGCAGCCCTCCAGCATATCTTCCAGCTGATTCATGGTGTACCCCAGCAGAGAGATTTCCTGTCCGTCAGTGGTGACGATGCGGTTCTTCCGGTTATTGCGCTCAATAAAGAGAATATCGCTGAGACGGGTCAGTTGATAGCCGCTGCGGGTCTTAATCATGATGCTGCGGTTGGATACCTCCCGCTTCGCCTGTTGGAGGTCGAACACATAGCGCAGCCGGTTGACCAGCGACTGGAGCGCCAGCGGGTCGAAGGGAACCAGCAGATACCCGGCGCACTGGCACCGGTAGGCGTTGTACGCCCATTCCGCCGTATTGGAATAGATCACCACCTGAATATGGGGGCGGCTCTGCCCCAGGACGGCGGCCAGATGCTCCCCGCCGCTGGTAACGCGGGGGTCGGCGGGCTGGTGGTTGGCAAAGACAACATCCACCGCGTTGGACTGGATATATTCGATAGCCTCCTCTGTGGTCTGTACGGTCCCGGCTATCCGGAAACTCTGGAAGGCGTGCAGCATAACTGCCAGTTCGTCCCGCAGCCGCTGGTCGCTGTCCACCAACAGGACTTTCATCTCCACGATCCGACCCTCCCCGCTTTTCACTCTGCCTGACCAACAGCCCGGAACGCCTCCTCCAGCGCTTTGGCATTGCCTTCATAGAGGTCCATCCACAACGCAAAGGGGCCGTTATGGACATAGCTGATGATGTGTCCATTGCCGTAGAGATTGATGATCCCCTCTGCTTTCAGACTCTTATAGGAGGTCTCCTCCAAACTGCCCTCTTTCAGGTCGTCCAGGTCCCACCAATAAAATTCCGCGCCGCTGATCTGGCGTGCATCGGTGCAAAGGCCGTCGGTGGACAGGGAAATAGCGGTGGATGGGTCATCAATGAGCCCCTGGGCCGCAATTTCGGACAGTACCTCATCCATGGTCATATCCCAGATGGGGGCATCGGGGTCCTCCCCCTCGCCAATCAGCTGGGAGGGCGGAACGAACTCCGGCGACGCCGCCACATAGGCCAGCACACCCGCAAAGCCCAGTGCCAGCAGGATGGAAAAAATGATGGTAAAGCGTTTCATCGGCTGACCTCCTCTTCCGCCAGGGCGCAGCCCTGGAGCTGCAAATAGGTGCGGTAGGTAGGACTGGTTTCCAGCAGCTCCTCATGGCTGCCCGCTGCTTCCAGGGAGCCGCTGTTCAGAACAATGATATAGTCCGCTTCCATAACCGTGCGCATATCATGTGCCACCACCACGATGGTCCGGCCCTTCATATGCTCCCGGACGGTGCGGAAGATGGTCATATCGCTCTTGTGATCCAGACTGGCCCCGGCCTCGTCCATGAGCAGGCAATCCGGGTCAGACAACAGCGTCCGGGCGATAGCCACCCGCTGGCGCTGGCCGCCGGAGAGCAGAGCGCCGCCCATGCCCACATCGGAATGATACCCCTGGGGCAGTTGGCGGATAAAGCCGTCCGCATCTGCCAATTTTGCGGCCCCGGCGATGGCTTCATCCGATACCGCCTCCGTTTCACCATAGGCTAT
>CAJTVM010000027.1 GCA_910579595.1 uncultured Oscillospiraceae bacterium | reverse complement strand
CTGCTCCTTGATCTCGTTGGTGGCCTTGTTGCGCAGGTGGACCTGCACCTTCATGGGGGCGGCGTAGGTCATGTCCTGGGCCTTGCACTCCTCAATGGTGTACTTGGGGGGATCGTCCATGGAGAAGCTGATGAAGGACAGCTCCAGGTTGCCCGCGTAGTCGGTGATGGAGTCCACGTCGCTGAATACCTCCTGGAGTCCTTTCTCCAGGAACCACTTGTAGGACTTCTTCTGGATTTCCAGGAGATAGGGCATCTCCAGGATTTCCTCGCTGCGGGCGAAGCTCTTGCGTAAGGTCTTGCCGTACCAGACGTCTTTGACCGCTCTCGCCATTTGCCAATCACGCTCCACTTCGTCAAAATTTCCGGGCCGCCAATTTTGATACGCCCGGGCCTGTTGTCATAGCTTGAAAATTTTCTCTTGCGCTTTTCCCCGCGGTCTGATATACTGTATTTACATTGGGGGAGTGGCCTCCCCCTTTTCCGCTGTGTACAAAAGCACTTTATCATACCATAAATGTTGTCCTGCGTCAAGGCCTGATTGGGGCGGGCGCAGTTTTTTATATATTTTTATATATTTTATATAATTTGTGGAAAAACAGCAGATTCCAAGGAGGTTTATCGATGAAAAAACGCATTTTTCCATGATTCTGGCATCGACCCTATTGCTCCCGGCGGCTGTGGCCCCCGCCTCCGCCGCTTCCTCGGGATTAAAGCAGCAGAGGGAAACGGAGCACTTTGTATTTTACTGCTCGGACGGGGACGTGGAGGCCCTGGATGATCTGGAGGAATCGTTTGAGGGGTACTACGATCGGGTGACCACCGATTTGGGCAGGGCCCCTTCGGGTAAGACAACAGTTAACGTCTATCCCAGCGTTCAGGCGTTCCACAACGCGATGGGCCGTCCCAATGACCCGGATTGGAGCGTGGGCGAGGCCAAAAACGGCCGGGTTTACATGACATCCCCACTGAATCCGGGTTCGCATCATGACTATGGCAGCATTATCCAAATGGACGGCACGAAGAGCACGCCGCCGACCTTTACTCCCAACAAGGAGTTTACGATCCAGCAGAGCATCGTGACCTTTGCCCGCATGGGGTGAGACCGGTTCCCTGTGCTGCGATTGGACAAAAAAATGGCGTCCCCTCTGCGGGGACGCCATTTTTATTGCGATGGGTAAAGGAAGGGCTGATTAAATCGGCAAGAGCGATTTGTGAGGGATTTTTCGCCACAATGAGGCGGGATTTCGCAGGAATAATTGCCTTGCCTGACGGGAAAATCCCTCGCCCATCCGGCGGTTTCAGCTGTGAACACAGGTTCTTAATCAGTGCTTCCTGAACAATACGGGTGACGGCTCACCGCTCTGTCCACTGCTCCCGCTTTTCGCCGAGCCACACCACCTGGTTGCGGCCAAGGCGCTTTGCATCGTACAGCATGGCATCGGCCTGCTGCAGGCAGGCCTTGTAGCTGTCCCCCTGGGCGGGAATAACGGTGACACCGCCCACGCTGATGGTGACCCAGGGACTCACCGTGGCACAGTGCTGGAGGTGGAGATCTTCCACCGCCTGCCGGACGGTTTTCAAAAACTCAAAGGCGGCCTCCCCCTCGCTGCCCACGAAGATGGCCACGAATTCCTCCCCGCCATACCGGGCAAAGAGGTCGGTGGAGCGGTGGAAATAGGAGGAGACGGTCCTGGCCACGGCGGAGATCACCTTGTCCCCAGCCGGGTGGCCGAAGGCGTCGTTGTACATTTTGAACTTGTCGATGTCGAACATACAGATGGAGAACGGCAGTTCGAACCGAACGGCCTCCCGCCAGCGCGCGATGCTTTCCTCCTCGTAGCGCCGCCGGTTGGCTACGCCGGTAAGCTCGTCAATCATGGCCTGCTTCCGGAACTGCATCTGGTAGTGGTAGAGCTGGATGTGGGTGTTCACCCGGGCCTTGATAATCACCGGGCTGAAGGGCTTGGTCACATAGTCCACCGCCCCCATCAGCAGCCCCTTTTCCTCGTACTGGACGTCGGACAGGCTTGTGAGCAGGATCACGGGGATATACCGGGTCAGCTCGGTGCCCTTCAACTCCTGCAGCAGGGTAAAGCCGTCCATCCCCGGCATGACCACGTCCAGAAGGATGAGGGAAAAGCCCCCCTCCTTGGCCGTGCGCAGCCCCTCCTCGGCGGTGTGGCAGGCGGTTAGATCGTAACTGGGCCGCAGAATGCTGCTCAAAAATTCGGCCTGGACCGGGCTGTCATCGATCACCAGTATTTTATCCATGGGGATACCTTCTTGTCTCAGTAGTCTCACCTCAAAGCAAAACGCGTTGGGTGGCGGGCCGAGCTTTGACGCTCAGGGCCGTGTACTGTCAGAATTGGCGGCGTCCGCCGCTGATGTCCTGGGCCACGTAGACGGCGGTGAGGGGCAGATCGTGTACGTCCGTGCGGGCCAGGGCGGCGGTGGCCCGCACCCAGTCCCAGCGGTCCGGTTCCTCCGCCGGCCTGCGGTACTCCACCGCCACAAAGGGCTTCCACCAACGCAGCTCCTGCTTCAGGTGGTTTACGTCCATGACCCGCAGGTATTCCTCCCGGTCGTCTGGATGGATGAAGTGGTGGGCATAGATTTTCAGGGCGGCGGTGAAGTTCACCTCGTCCGCCAGCACGCTCTCCACCCGGCGCAGCTGGGTGACGGCGCGGTAGGTGTCATGCTCCAGGTTGATGTAGTAAGTGGAGAAGAACAGCCGGCTCAGGCTGCTGAGGATATAGGCCAGATCCTCCTGGAATTCGTTATGGGTTCCCTCCGGCACGTTCATGCCGGAAAACGAACCGAGAATTTTTTCATAGTCCATGTTGTCCAAAGCATATCCCTCCATAACCTGTCGGAATGCGGCGGCATCTGCCGAAACCACTGAATCACTGGGAAAAAATACAAAAAACTCCTTTCTGATTATTCTATCATGAAAACATGGAAGAATCAATTATAAAATTTCCGTTGCCATCGACAGGGCGGTGTGGTATACTGTTGCTGGTAAGCATTGGCAAACCCGTTTTGGAGTGATATCTGTATGAGTATAAATATCCATGAATCTGCGGAAAACTATCTGGAGGCCATTTTGGCCCTGGGGGAAACAGGCCACCCGGTGCGCTCCATCGACGTGGCCCAGCACCTGGGCTTCTCCAAGCCCAGCGTCAGCCGCGCCATGAGCCTGCTCCGGGAGGGGGGCTTCGTGGCGGTGGACGCCGGGGGCTTCCTGCGCCTTACCGATGACGGCATGGAAATTGCCCAGCGCATTTACGAGCGGCACCTGCTGCTCACCAAGTGGCTGGTGCACCTGGGCGTGTCGGAGGATGTGGCCGTCCAGGACGCCTGCCGCATCGAGCACGATTTGAGTGTGGAATCCTTTGACGCCCTGCGGGAGCACATCAACCGGGATATGGGGCTTGCGTGAGGAAAGCCGCCGCTGGCGCGGCGGCTTTTTTGCCGGGTTAGACGCTCCGCTCCCCCGCCAGGCTGCGCTCGAACAGGGAGCGGACCTCGTCCAGATCCTCCGTCTGCCCCAGCGCCCACATCAGCTTGGTGACGGCCCCCTCGGTGGTCATGTCGTAGCCCTGGATGACCCCCTCCGCCAACGCCTTCTGTCCCGCCTGGTACAGGGTGAAGTTGCTGCTCTCGTACAGGCACTGTGAGCACACCACCACCGCCATTCCCGCCTGGGCGGCGGTGTGGAGCTTCTCGATCAGGTTGCGGCGGATGAAGTGGAGCCCGCCCGCCCCGAAGGCCTCAATCACCACCCCCCGGTAGTGCATCCGCAGCAGCATATCGAAGATCTCCGGATCCAGGCCCGGGGTGAGCTTGATGAGGAACACCGCCTCGCACAGCTTGTCCCGCAGGCGGCAGGGCCCGTCCAAGGGCGGGATGGCGGCGGCGTTCAGGCTCAGCCCCGCGCCGTTCACCCGCCCCACCAGAGGCCAGTTGACGCTGTCGAAGGCGCCGAAGGCGGTGGTGTGGGTTTTCACCGCCCGACAGCCCAGAATTACCCGCCGGTCAAAGGCCAGGAACACCCCCGGTTTGCCCGACGCCGCCATGGCGAAGGCGGTGCGCAGGTTGTCTACCCCATCGGTGAGGGGATGCTCGACGGGCAGCTGCGCCCCGGTAAGTACCACGGGTATGGGGATGTTGCGCACCATGTAGCTGAGCACCGAGGCGGTATAGGCCATGGTGTCGGTGCCGTGGGATACCACGATGCCGTCAAAGTCCTCCCGGGCCTCATAGACCTTTTGGGCGATGAGCCGCCACTCCTCCGGCTGGATGTTGGAGGAGTCCAGATGTAAGATATCCCGGACAGTGAGGTCGTAGCTGTCCGCCAGGGCGCCCAGGTAATGGGTCAGGGCGGCGCCGTCCAGGCCGGGGGCCAGCCCCTCGTCGGTGAGCCGGGAGGCGATGGTGCCCCCGGTGGTGAGCAGTAAAACGCGCTTCATCCCAATGCCTCCCGTCTGCCGGTGAAGCGGAGGACCGCGTCCCTGGCTTGGTGGGAGTCCATCAGGTCCCCGTGTATGCTGATCCTGCCGAACTGTTTGGCGCTGAGGAACAGCACGTCCGGCGGCGCGTCCCCCGTGTGGTAGCGGAACGCGGCGGTGAAATTGCCCCGCCCGGTATTGCTGACCACGATGAATTTTTTTGGCACGGCCTCATACCGCTCCAGCAGCTCCGGATGGCCCTGGAAATAGCACTGGCTGCGCTCGTTCCAGATGAAAAAGTTGGCGCAGGGATAGTCGCAGTAGTTTGGGACGATGAACCAGGCAGTCCGGCTGTGGACGATGGCGTCGTACATCGTGAAGATAGGATCGTCAAAATAGGGGCAGCGTTCCCGCGCCTGGAAGCACTCGCAGCCGCATTGGCCGCAGGGGGTGACGGACAGGGCGGAAAAATCAAAATATTGGGCCGTTTCCTGGCCGGACAGCGCTTTGAGCAGCACTTGGGCGATGGAGGAACAGTTGCCGCCGGCCCTGCCGCTGAAGGAAATAACACAGTCTGTCAAAACAACACCTCCCAAAGATTTTTGCTTTGATGTAGTATAACCGTTTGCCGGCTTTTTTGCAAGTGCTGCCAGCGGCTGGGAATCCTAAAATGATACGGTAAAAAAGTGGATTGAGGAGGCTTTTATATGAAATATGATCTGCTTGTAGTGGGCGGCGGGCCCGCCGGGCTTACCGCCGCCATCCATGCCAGGGCCAGGGACAAATCCGTGCTGGTGATTTCCAACGAGCCCACCGCCTCCCCGCTGTGTCGGGCGCCGGAGATGGCCAACTATCCCGGCCTGCCCGGCGTCACCGGGGTGGAGCTGGTGCGGCGCCTGCTGGCCCAGGCCAGGGACATGGGGGCGGAGTTCAAAACGGGCCGCGCCCTATCCGTCCTGCCCATGGGGCGGTCTGTGATGGTGTCCGTGGAGAACGACGCGGTGGAGGGCTCCGCCGTCATCCTGGCCCCCGGGGTGTCCCGGGCCGCGCCGCTGAAAGGGGAGCTGGAGCTGCTGGGCCGGGGCGTGAGCTACTGCGCCACCTGCGACGGGATGCTTTACCGCAATAAGCCCATTGTCTGCGCCGGGGACGCCCCCAATTTTGCCGAGGAGGTGGAATTCCTGCGTTCCATCGGCTGCCAGGCCACGGAGGCGAAGCTGGCGGGGCTGGAGATTCTGGGGACGGACAGGGTCACCGGCGTACGGGACGCCAAGGGGGAGGAGATCCCCTGCGACGGGGTGTTCCTGCTGCGCGCCTCCATCGCCCCCGCCCAGCTGGTCCCGGGGCTGGATCTGGAGGACGGATATATTAAAGCGGATGGGCGTATGTCCGCCGGCCTGCCGGGGGTGTTCGCCGCCGGGGACTGCACCGGGCAGCCCCTCCAGCTGGCCAAGGCGGTGGGGCAGGGGCAGATTGCCGCCCATTTCGCCATCGAGGGAATGGCGTGAGCCGGATTCCCGAATTTTTCGTGAACTTTGTTTTCCTGTATTGAAATTTTCCCGGAAAGATGGTAACATAGGAATATCACAGGGGATTTCCCCAATACCAAGTAAGGAGTGATCAAACATGGTCAAGGTCATTATGGGCAAGAAAGGCACCGGAAAGACCAAGCAGATGATCGACCTCATCAATACAGCGGCGGGTACTGAGCACGGGAACGTGGTGGCCGTGGCCCACAACTCGAAACTGACTTACGATATCCATTATTCCATTCGTCTGGTTGATACCTCTGATTACAATATCCCCAACTACGACACCCTGCGGGGCTTCCTGTACGGGCTGTATGCCAGCAACTACGATATTACCCATGTGTTCATCGAGAGCCTGAACAAGCTGGTGCCCACCGTGGGCAACGAGGACGTGGAACCCTTCCTGGACTGGCTGGAGGCATTCTCCAAGCAGAGCGGGATCAAGTACACCGTGTCCATCAGCGAGGACGCGTCCAAGGCCAGCGAGGGCGTACGCAAGTATTTCTGAGACGGCTGGGCAGCGCCGCCAACGATGAATCTGACCGGGCGGGCGTAAGCCCGCCCGGTTTTTTGTTTGAAGAAGGAGGTTTTCCCCTATGGATTGTACCCAAACCATCCGGGCCCGGCGGAGCATCCGCAAATTCAAGCCCGGCGCGGTGGTGCCCCGGGCGGACGTGGAGCGGATGCTGGAGGCGGCCATGATGGCCCCCAGCGCCTGCAACACCCGGCCCTGGGAATTTTTTGTGGCGGAGGATCCGGCGGTAAAGGACAGGCTGCGGGCCGTCCACCCCTACGCCTCCATGCTGGAAACCGCTTCCCTGGCCATTGTGGTGTGCGCCCTGCCCCAGGCCCAGCAGGGCCGGTGCACGGGCTTCTGGGCGCTGGACTGCGGCGCGGCGGTGGAAAACCTGCTGCTCCAGGCGGCAGCGCTGGGCTACGGCGCCTGCTGGTGCGGCTGCTGGCCCCTGGAGGACCGGGCGGAGGATGTCCGGGCGGTGATCGGGGCACAGTCCGTCCCGGTGGCGCTGGTGGCCGTGGGCGTACCCGACGAGGATCCCCCTGCCCGGGGCTTTTATGAGCCGGGAAAGGTCACATTCCTGGGGAGCTGAATATGGGAGGCAATGGTATGAACGGAAAAAATATTCCCGTCCAAAGTGGCGGCGCGATGGATAATGTGGTCCTTCCGCGGGCCATCCACCTGATCCCCATGGACTATATCGCCGGATTTGCCGTGCGCCCCGGCTTCTATGAGGCCAACGGGGCCACCGCCATCCCCGGCGGGGTGAACTTCACCGTCTATTCCCACGGGGCCACAGGGGTGGAACTGCTGCTGTTCCACCGGGAGGAGGACCATCCCTTCGCGGTGCTCCCTTTCCCGGAGCACTACCGTATCGGCAACGTATACTCCATGATCGTGTTTAAGCTGAACATTGAGGAATTTGAATACGCCTACCGGGTAGATGGCCCCTATGAGCCCAACAAGGGCCTCATCTTCGACAAGAGCCGCTACCTGCTGGATCCCTATGCCAAGGCGGTGACGGGCCAGAGCGCCTGGGGCAAGTCCTCCCCCCACGGCCAGCATTACAAGGCCCGGGTGGTGAAGGATGACTTTGATTGGGGAAGCATCCGCAATCCGCTCATCCCCATGGAGGATCTGATCATTTACGAGCTCCATGTCCGGGGCTTTACCAGGGACGCGTCCTCCGGGGTGGAGCACCCCGGCACCTTCGCGGGGCTGATGGAAAAGATCCCCTACCTGACGGAACTGGGGGTAAACGCGATTGAGCTGATGCCTATTTTCGAGTTTGACGAGATGCTGGACTACCGGGAGGTCAGCGGCGAAAAGCTGTACAACTACTGGGGGTACAACACGGTGAGCTTCTTCTCCCCCAACACCAGCTACACCGCCAACACCGAGTACAACCGGGAGGGCAATGAGCTCAAGCGCTTCATCCAGGCCTGCAAGCAGAAGGGCATCGAGGTCTATCTGGACGTGGTGTTCAACCACACCGCCGAGGGCAACGAGATGGGACCCTTCTTCTCCTTCAAGGGGTTTGACAACAACATCTATTATCTGCTCACCCCCCAGGGGCAGTATTACAATTTCTCCGGCTGCGGCAACACCCTCAACTGCAACCACCCCATTGTCCACCAGATGATTCTGGACTGCCTGCGCTACTGGGTGACCACCTACCGGGTGGACGGCTTCCGGTTCGATCTGGCCTCCATCCTGGGCCGGGACGAGAACGGCGCGCCCATGGTATCGCCGCCGCTGCTCCAGGCCATGGCCTTCGACCCCATTTTGGGAGACGTCAAGCTCATCGCCGAGGCATGGGACGCCGGGGGGCTGTACCAGGTGGGTTCCTTCCCCGCCTGGAACCGCTGGGCGGAGTGGAACGGCCGCTACCGGGATGATATGCGCCGCTACCTCAAGGGGGACGAGGGCTTTGCCTACGCCGCCGCCCTGCGCCTGTCCGGCTCCAAAGATATCTACGACTCGGAGGCCCGGCGCAACGCGTCGGTGAATTTCATCACCTGCCACGACGGGTTTACCCTCCACGACCTGTTTGCCTACAACGACAAGCACAACGAGGCCAACGGCTGGAACAACACCGACGGCGCCAATGACAACAACAGCTGGAACTGCGGCGCGGAGGGGGAGACGGACGACCCCGAGATCAACGCCCTGCGCCAGCGCATGACCCGCAACGCCTTCGCCCTGCTGATGTGCTCCCGGGGCATCCCCATGTTCCTGGCCGGGGACGAGTTCGGCAACACCCAGTTTGGCAACAACAACGCCTACTGCCAGGACAACATCACCTCCTGGCTGGACTGGAATCTGCTGGAGAAAAACCAGGGGCTGTTCCAGTTCTTCCAGTTCATGATCCGCTTCCGCATGGAGTACCGGGTGCTCCGGGCCACGCTCAGCGACGGGGCCTGCGGCTTCCCGGATGTGAGCATCCACGGCACCTCCCCCTGGAAGGAGCGGTTCGAGCGCCATGACCGCTATGTGGGCGTTATGTTCGCCGGGTGGGAGCGGAAAACAGGCCCGCAGATCATCTACGTGGCCTCCAATGCCTATTGGAACGAGCTGGAGGCGGAGCTGCCCCAGCTGCCCTCCTCCATGAGCTGGGAACTGCGGGTGGACACCTGGAACGAGGAGCAGCGCACCTGGCCCCAGTATGGCAACCGGTTCCAGATTGGGCCGCGCAGCGTGAAGGTGTTTGTGGCCCGGTGATACTTTTTCTCGAGAGAAAAAGTGTCCAAATAGAGCTTGAAGCTCGCTGATGGCCTGCCAGCGGATCGATTTGATTCCTGTCCGGCCACGGAACAGAGTGAATAGCTGAAATCAGATGTGAGGAGCGGCTTGACATGGATTACGCGGCTGAATCGCTGAAAATGCACTATCAATGGCGGGGCAAGCTGGACACCGTGCCCAAGATGGAGGTCAAGGATCGGCAGTCCCTGTCCCTGGCCTATACCCCCGGGGTGGCCCAGCCCTGTCTGGAGATTAAAAAAGATATTGGCAAAAGCTACGAGCTGACGGGCCGGTGGAATACGGCGGCGGTGGTCACCGACGGCACCGCTGTGCTGGGGCTGGGCGATATCGGGCCCGAGGCGGGTATGCCCGTCATGGAGGGAAAATGTGTGCTGTTCAAGGCCTTCGGCGGGGTGAACGCGGTGCCGCTGTGCATCCGTTCCAAAGATGTGGACGAGATCGTCAACACCGTGGCCCTGCTGGCCGGCTCCTTTGGCGGGATCAATCTGGAGGATATCTCCGCCCCCCGGTGCTTCGAGATCGAGCGCAGGCTCAAGGAGCGGTGCGACATCCCCATCTTCCACGACGACCAGCACGGCACCGCCATCATCGTGGCGGCGGCACTGAGCAATGCGCTGAAGATAGTGGGCAAGGAGCTGTCCCAGGTGAAGCTGGTCATGTCCGGGGCGGGGGCCGCCGGGACGGCCATTTTTAAGCTGCTGTGGTCCATGGGGCTGCGGCACGCGGTGCTGTGCGACATCAAAGGCATCGTGTACCCCGGACGGCCGGATTTGGCGGATGACCCCGCTCTGGCGGAGCTGGCGGATATGACGAAGCCGGATATCACCGAAGGCGGGCTGGGGTTGGCGCTGAAGGGCGCGGACGTGTTCATCGGCGTGTCCGCGCCGGGGCTGGTGACCCAGGAAATGGTGCGCTCTATGGCAAAAGGCCCGGTGCTGTTCCCCATGGCCAACCCCACGCCGGAGATCATGCCCGATCTGGCGAAAGAGGCGGGCGCGGCGGTGGTGGGCACCGGCCGCAGCGACTTCCCTAACCAGATCAACAACGTGCTGGCTTTCCCCGGGGTGTTCCGGGGGGCCTTCGACGTGCGGGCATCCGACATCAACGAGGAAATGAAGCTGGCCGCTGTGAAGGCCCTGGCGGGGCTGGTAGAGGAGGACGAGCTGTCCCCCGACTATATCATTCCCGCCGCCTTTGATGAGCGGGTGTGCCCCGCCGTTGCGAAAGCAGTGGCGGAGGCCGCACGGAACAGCGGCGCGGCCCGTATATAGTAGGATGGATCGGGGGCACACCCGCAGGGGCCCCGCAAAAGCGGGGCGCGCGTCAGCGCGTACAAGCATTTTGCGAAGCAAAATCTTGCCGCAGGGCGAATTTACTTCGCCCGAGGATTAAAAAAATCCGGGGCCCCGCAAGGCGAAGCCTTGTGGGGCAGTGCCCCGCCGTTGCGAAAGCAGTGGCGGAGGCCGCACGGAACAGCGGCGCGGCCCGTATATAGTAGGATGGATCGGGGGCACACCCGCAGGGGCCCCGCAAAAGCGGGGCGCGCGTCAGCGCGTACAAGCATTTTGCGAAGCAAAATCTTGCCGCAGGGCGAATTTACTTCGCCCGAGGATTAAAAAAATCCGGGGCCCCGCAAGGCGAAGCCTTGTGGGGCAGTGCCCCGCCGTTGCGAAAGCAGTGGCGGAGGCCGCACGGAACAGCGGCGCGGCCCGTATATAGTAGGATGGATCGGGGGCACACCCGCAGGGGCCCCGCAAAAGCGGGGCGCGCGTCAGCGCGTACAAGCATTTTGCGAAGCAAAATCTTGCCGCAGGGCGAATTTACTTCGCCCGAGGATTAAAAAAATCCGGGGCCCCGCAAGGCGAAGCCTTGTGGGGCAGTGCCCCGCCGTTGCGAAAGCAGTGGCGGAGGCCGCACGGAACAGCGGCGCGGCCCGTATATAGTGGGACGGATCGGGGGCACACCCGCCGGGGCCAAGGCGGCGCGGCAGGGACGCAGCAGATAGGAGGAGGAATTGTCGTGCCATTTGACTTTAAAAAAGAATACAAGGAATTTTATATGCCTAAACGCGTTCCAGGAATTGTAGAGGTGCCGCCCATGAATTATATTGCCGTACGGGGCTGCGGCGATCCCAATGAGGAGGGCGGCGCTTACCAGCAGGCCATCGGAGTCCTTTATGCCGTTGCGTATACAATCAAAATGAGCTATAAGGGGAATTACAAAATCGAGGGCTTTTTTGAGTATGTGGTGCCCCCGTTAGAGGGATTTTGGTGGCAGGACGGCATACAGGGCGTGGATTATTCCAATAAATCAAATTTTCATTGGATTTCAGCCATTCGCCTGCCCGATTTTGTGTCTCGGGCAGATTTTGAATGGGCGGTAGCGGAGGCCGGGCGAAAGAAAAAGATGGACTGCTCACAGGCCGAATTCCTGACGGTTGACGAGGGACTGTGCGTCCAGATGATGCACATGGGCGCTTATGACAGCGAGCCGGAATCGGTGGCGTTGATGGATCAATATTTGGCCCAAAACGGATATCAGAATGATTTGTCGGCATCGCGCCTCCATCATGAAATCTACCTGTCCGATCCCCGGAAGACGGAACCGGAAAAATGGAAAACAATCATCCGGCATCCAATTAAAAAGCAATGACAGCAGGAAACGCTCTCCCCCAAAAACAGCGGGGAGAGTGTTTTGCTTTTCGGGGAATCGGGGCTGCGGCTGTCTGCCTCTTGACTGTTGAGGACTTTTTGCGTTATACTATATTATTAGGGATAAAATGCGCGTCCCAGGGGCGCGCTTCGACATTTTTCGTTATCAACGACGTTAGGCAGGTGCAGATATGGCAAAATCCACGCCAAAACAGCAATATGGCAATGACTCCATCTCCTCCCTGAAAGGGGCTGATCGGGTACGCAAGCGCCCCGGCGTCATTTTCGGCTCCGATGGGCTGGAGGGGTGCGAGCACGCCGTCTTTGAAATCCTCTCCAATGCCATCGACGAGGCCCGGGAGGGCCACGGCGACCTGATCACCGTCACCCGGTACGAGGACCACTCCATCGAGGTGGAGGACTTCGGCCGGGGCTGCCCCGTGGACTGGAACGAGGCCGAGGGCCGCTACAACTGGGAGCTGGTGTTCTGTGAGCTGTACGCCGGGGGAAAGTACAAGGATGGCAACGGGGACAACTACGAGTACTCCCTGGGCCTGAACGGCCTGGGCTCCTGCGCCACCCAGTATTCCAGCGAGTATTTCGACGCGGTGATCTACCGGGACGGCTTCAAATACACCCTCCACTTTGAAAAGGGCGAGATCGTGGGTGAGATGAAGAAGGAGCCCGCCGACAGGAAGAAAACCGGCTCCAAATTCCGCTGGAAGCCCGATCTGGAGGTCTTTACCGACATCGACATCCCGGTGGACTACTACACCGATGTGATGAAGCGGCAGGCGGTGGTTAACGCCGGGGTGACCTTCCGGTTCCGCAGCCAGACAGGCGGGAAGTTCGAGAGCACCGACTTCCGGTATGAGAACGGCATCATCGACTATGTCACCGAGCTGGCGGGGGAGGACTCCCTCACCACCCCCGTGTTCTGGCAGTCGGAACGCAGGGGCCGCGACCGGGCGGATAAGACAGAGTACAAGGTGAAGCTGTCCGTGTCCTTCTGCTTCTCCAACCGGGTGCAGATCATTGAGCACTACCATAACTCCTCCTGGCTGGAGCATGGCGGTTCGCCGGAAAAGGCCATGCGCTCCGCCTTTGTGTCCGCCATCGACGGCTGGCTGAAGCAAAACGGGAAGTACCAGAAAAATGAGGCTAAGATCACCTTCAACGACATCCAGGACGCCCTGGTGCTGGTGAGCAGCAACTTCTCCACCCAGACCAGCTACGAGAACCAGACCAAGAAGTCCATCACCAACAAGTTCGTCCAGGAGGCCATGACCGATTTCCTCCGCGCCCAGTTAGAGGTCTACTTCATCGAAAACCCCATGGACGCGGAAAAGATCGCCGGACAGGTGCTGGTAAACAAGCGCTCCCGGGAGACGGCGGAAAAGACCCGGCTGGGCATCAAGAAGAAGCTGTCTGGTTCGGTGGATATCTCTAACCGGGTTCAGAAGTTCGTGGACTGCCGTACCAAGGACGTGGAAAAGCGGGAGCTTTACATCGTGGAGGGCGACTCCGCCATGGGAGCGGTGAAGCTCAGCCGGGACGCGGAATTCCAGGGAATCATGCCAGTGCGGGGCAAGATTCTCAACTGCCTCAAGGCGGACTACGCCCGGATTTTCAAGAGCGAGATCATCACCGATCTGCTCAAGGTCATGGGGTGCGGCGTGGAGGTCAAGGATAAGCACGTCAAGGATCTGAACGCCTTTGACTTGGATAACCTGCGGTGGAATAAGATCGTGATCTGTACCGATGGCGACGAGGACGGCTTCCAGATCCGCACCCTGATTCTGGCCATGCTGTACCGGCTCACCCCCACCCTGATCGAAAAGGGGTATGTGTATATCGCCGAGTCCCCGTTGTATGAGATTACCTATAAGGAAAAGACGTGGTTCGCCTACTCCGACAAGGAGCGCAACGAGATTGCGGCCTCCCTGGAGGGGAAAAAGTTCGATGTCCAGCGCTCCAAAGGTCTGGGCGAGAACGAGCCGGACATGATGTGGCTGACTACCATGAGCCCGGACACCCGGCGGCTCATCAAGGTCATGCCCGAGGACGTGGAGCGCACCGCCCAGATTTTTGAGATGTTCCTGGGCAACGACCTCCAGGGCCGGAAGGACCATATTGCCGACAGCGGGTATAAATATCTGGATATGGCGGATATCTCATAGAAGCGCGGAGAAGCGGCCAGCGAGAGAGCTTGGACCGGAGCGAGGCCGAGCGCCGGGGCCGCAGGCCCCAGAGACCAGGCCGAGACGAAGGGAAAGCGAGCGAACGCCCTGGCCGCTTCGCAGCGTGACAAGGAAGAAGCGCGGAGCCGTCGTGACAGCTTTATCCCCCACGCCGCGGGTGCGGCGAAGAAGATAGACATTTATCGTGTAAAAGGAGGAAAAACATCATGAAAAAACTGTCAGCCCTATTGTTATCCATGGTTATGGCCGTGTCTCTCGCGGTCCCCGCCTTTGCGGACGGCGCCGATGGCCCTGCCCCCGACGATTACGATTATGGGGACGCGGTTCCCATCAGCGCCCCCATTGATGACGACATTTACGGATGGACGGCGGAGGACGAGTGGGAGTCTGTGTGCGAGATATACCCGGAGAAAGTGGCTGTTTTCCAGACGGAAGTAAAAACGTGGTTCGCCCAGCATGCCGACTGGTATGATGCCGATACGTTTGACGAGTTTGTTGAGAACGTGGGCGGGGAAGAAGCCGCGTATGTGTCCCTCTTTTATGACTGGAACATGGAGCGGGAGGAGGCGCTGGCCCGCGACGAGTTGATCAAAGCCCTGGGCGGTGTGCCCGGCCAGGTGAACGTGCGGGTCAACAACGAGTTTGTCAAGTTCCCCGACGCCGCCCCCGAGATCACCAACGGCCGCACCATGGCGCCCCTGCGGGCCATCATGGAGGCCCTGGGGGCGGAGGTGGCATACAATGGGAATGACGATATCCGCTGCACCGTAAACGGTGTAGAGTACACCTTTGCCGTGGGCAGCAGCGCCGTGCACCTGCGCTATGTGGAGTACGGCGGCGAGGGGGACGCGCCGGATATGGAGGGCATCGTGATGGACTGCGCCCCCTACATCAAGGGCGGGCGCACCTATGTCCCCGTGCGGTTCTTTGCCGAGGCTCTGGGCTACGAGGTGGGCTGGGACGGCGAGTATAGAACCGCCACCCTGCTGGACCGGGAGGCCCTGGCGGCGGAGATCGACAAGGACTTTACCATTATGAACCGGGTGCAGGCCGCCAACGCCCTTGCCCTGAAGGAGGGGGAGAGCGGCCAGACCAAGACCAAGGGCAGTGTTTCCGTCACCGCTTTCGATACCCTGAACGGGAACAAGACCTACCAGGCGGATTTTGACAGCAAAATGCTGGCCAATGACCAGGCCGTCAGCGGCAGTTTCTCCCTCAAGCTGTCCGACAGTATGATGGACGAGCTGATCAAGAACCTCATCAGTTCCAACGCCCCGGACGAGGACATCGCCGGTGTGCGCGAGCGGTTGAGCCTAGTGCTGGACGTCCTGGAAAACGCGGAGCTTATCATGAACAAGGACGGGCAGATGTGGGTGCACTCCCCGGCGCTGGATCAGCTGGGCGGCGTAAAGGACACCTGGTGCGGCATGGATTTGGATTTCTCCGAGAGCCAGATGGTTTTTGCCGGGACGAATGCCGCCACCGTGGGCACGGTGCTGTCCAGCCTGGCGCCCACCGACTCCGTGGTGATGTCCGATGAGGTGAGCGGCGCGGTCATGCTGCTGATGGAGCTGTACAGCGATGACAAATTCACCACGTCTGGCGGCGTGTCTACCCTCACCATCGATGCGGAGGATCTGGAGATGCTGTTTGAGAATCTGGGCATGGGCGGCATCCAGGACGAGTTCAAAACCTTTGAGCTCACCATGAAGGTGGACGAGAAGGGTGGGACCACCGTCACTTGCGAGATGGAAACCAGCGCCCAGTTCGGCACGCCCGCCGTGAAGCTGTCCATGACGGGCGCCCAGTCCGCCGGGGAGGCCGCGTTTACTGTGGAACTCCACGCGGCGAACATCGGCGAGTTCAAGCTGACGGTGGACGTCACCCAGCAGGCCACCGCCGGCAAGCCCATGACCCAGCCCCCCGAGGAGGCCAATGTGGTAGACGCCCCGGAACTGCTTGAGTCCTGAGCGCGGAGAAACGGTCAGCGAGGGGGCTTGGACCGGAGCGAGGCCGAGCTAGCTCGGGGCGGTGCAGCCGCCCGAGACCAGGCCGAAACGAAGGGAACGCGGTCGAGCGGCCTGAACGTTTCGCAGTGTGACAACAGCGCGGAGAAACGAGATAACTCTCCCCCGCCTGCCAAACCGGCAGGCGGGGGCATATCCTGAGATAAGGACTGATCCCATTGGCTAAGAAGAAATCCCCCGAGCAGAAGGGGCCGAAAAAGGTTGACAACCCCAACGTTATGGGCCTGCGGGCCCAGGTGCTGGAACAGCCCATCACCGAGACGCTGGAGCTGAACTATATGCCCTACGCCATGTCCGTCATCGTCTCCCGGGCCATCCCGGAGATCGACGGCTTCAAGCCCTCCCACCGCAAGCTGCTGTACACCATGTACCAGATGAAGCTGCTGGGGGGATCGCGCACCAAGTCCGCCAACGTGGTGGGAGCCACCATGAAGCTCAACCCCCACGGCGACGGGGCCATTTATGATACGATGGTGCGCCTCAGCCGGGGGTATGGGGCGCTGCTCCACCCGCTGGTGGACTCCAAGGGCAACTTCGGCAAGGTGTACTCCCGGGATATGGCCTGGGCCGCGTCCCGATACACCGAGGTGCGCCTCGACCCCATCTGCCAGGAGCTGTTCCGGGACATTGACCAGGATGCGGTGGACTTTGTGCCCAACTACGACGGAAAGCTCACCGAGCCTACCTTGCTGCCCACCACCTTCCCCAATGTGCTGGTGGCCGCCAACCAGGGGATCGCCGTGGGCATGGCGTCCAACCTGTGCGGGTTTAACCTGGAGGAGGTGTGCGACGCCGCCATCGCGTATATGAAGGACCCCGGCGTGGATTTGCTGGGGGTGCTGAAAGCGCCGGACTTCTCCACCGGGGGGCAGCTGCTGTATGATGGGGCGGCACTCAGTGAGATATACCGCACGGGCCGTGGCTCCATCAAGCTGAGGGGCAAGTGGCGGTATGTCAAGGAGGAAAACCTTATCGAGATCTACGAGATCCCCTACTCCACCACCGTGGAGGCCATCCTGGACAAGGTGGCCGATCTGGTGAAATCAGGGAAGATCCGGGAAGTTTCCGATATGCGGGACGAGACGGATCTAAACGGGTTGAAGCTGGCCATCGATCTCAAACGGGGAACAGACCCGGAAAAGCTGATGGCCCGGCTGTACCAGATGACCCCATTGCAGGACACCTTTTCCTGCAATTTCAACATCCTCATCGCCGGGATGCCCCGGGTGATGGGGGTAGGGGAAATCCTGGGGGAGTGGACGGCCTGGCGGGCGGACGGGGTGCGGCGGCGCACCTACCACATCTGCAAGAAGAAGGAAGAAAAGCTCCACCTGCTCAAGGGCCTGAAGCGCATCCTGCTGGACATCGACAAGGCCATCCGCATTATCCGGGAGACGGAGGAGGAGGCCGAGGTGGTGCCCAACCTGATCATCGGCTTCGGCATCGATCAGGTGCAGGCGGAGTATGTGGCGGATATCCGGCTGCGGAACATCAACAAGGAATATATTCTCAAGCGGGTCGAGGAGACCGCCTCCCTGGAGGAGGAGATCGCCGATCTCAAGGATATTATTAACTCCCCCGCCCGGATTAAGAAGATCATCACCGCCGAGCTGCAAAACGTGAAAAAGAAATACGCCTCCCCCCGGCGCACCGAGATCGTCTATGAGTACCAGCAGGGGGTGGAGGCTCAGGCGGCGGTAGAGGAGGTCCCCGCCTACCCGGTGAATGTGTTCATTTCCAAAGAGGGATACTTTAAGAAAATTACCCCCCAGTCCCTGCGCATGAGCGGCGAACAGAAATACAAGGAAGGGGACGGCCCGTTCCTCCAGTGGGAGGGGGCCAACGGGGACGAGCTGCTGGTGTTTACCGACAAACAGCAGTGCTACAAGACCCGGCTGTCCGACTTCGACGATTCCAAGGCCAGCGTACTGGGCGACTATTTGCCCACCAAGCTGGGGATGGACCCGGAGGAGAAGTTCGTCTGGGCCTGCGCGCCCGGGGACTACTCCGCCCATGTGCTGTTCTTCTTTGACAACGGCAAGGCGGCAAGGGTGGAGCTGTCCGCCTACCAGACACAGACCCGGCGGCGCAAGCTCACCGGGGCGTACTGCGACAAGTTCCCGCTGGTGTCCGCCCTGCTGCTGGATGAGGATCAGGAGATGGCGGTGGGGGCGTCCGACGGGCGGTGCGTGGTGTTCCATACCGCCTCCCTTACCCCAAAAACCACCCGGAGCACCCAGGGCGTGGGCGTCATGGCGTTGAAGGCCAAGCATAAGGTGGTTTGGGCCAGACCGCTGGCCGGCACCCACATCGTCAACGCCGCCCGCTACCGGGCCCGCTCGCTGCCCGCCGCCGGGGCCCTGCTGAAGGAGGAGGATCGGGGGGAGAAGCAGATGACCTTACTTTGATTACTGGATTGGAGGAGGGCGTCCTATGGCCCGAATGAAAGAAGTGCTTGTCCCTGCCCTTGTCATCACCCTGGCCTCCGCCATCTATGCGCTGGGATTTGTGTGGTGCTACGCCCCCAACGGGATTGCCTTCGGCGGCATCACCGGCGTGGCCCAGATCATCAATTTCCTCATCCCGGCTTTCCCCATCGGCGTGACGGTGATCGTGCTGAACGTGCCGCTGTTTATTTTGGGGTGGAAGTTCATCGGCGGGCGGCTGCTGGTGTCGTCGTTGTACGCTATGGCGGTGTCGTCGGTATTCATTGACGTGCTCACCCCGCTGCGCGATTGGAAGCCCATGGAGCCGATGCTGGCGTGCATTTTCGGCGGGCTGCTTATGGGGCTGTCCCTGGGGCTGGTGTTCCAGCAGGGGGCCACCACCGGGGGCACCGATCTCATTGCCCGGCTGCTGAAGCTGAAGCTGAAATGGCTGCCTATGGGCAAGCTGCTGATGGGGATCGACCTGGCGGTAATTCTAATGGTGTCGGCTACGTTCCGGACGCTGAACTCCGCGCTGTACGGGCTGGTGGCGCTGTACATCACCACCATTGTCATGGACGGGGTGCTGTACGGCATGGATACCGCCAAGGTGGCCTATATCATCAGCGACAAGAACAAGGAGATCACCACCGCCATTGTCAATGATTTGGATCGGGGCGTGACCATCCTCCACGGCCGGGGAGCGTACACCGGTGCGGACAAGGATGTGCTTATGTGCGCCTTCAAGCAGCGGGAGATCGCCGCCATCAAGGCCGCGGTAAAGGATATCGATCCCTCCGCGTTTGTGATTGTGTGCAACGCCCACGAGGTGCTGGGCGAGGGGTTCCGGGATTATAAGAAGGATGATTTATAAGGAAGCGCGGAGCCGTTGTGAGCCGCGCGGCTGGAACAGAGCGAGGGCAAAAGCCCAGCCGCCGCGAGCGGCCCCTGCCGGGAGGTGCCTTCTATGAAAAAATGTCTGCTGGCCCTGTGTCTGTGCCTGGCGCTGCCGCTGTCCGGCTGCGCCGCCATGCTGGAGCGAAGCCATGTGTCCTCCGCCGCCCATGTGGATTACACCGTGGAGGAGGATGACGATGAGTCCGTCCTCCGGGCGGAGACCTATCAGGGGCTGGTGAAATCCATGCTCTACTTCATCGACGGGCATCGGAGCGGCGGGGTGATCCGGCTGTACAATTACACTGGGGATGTGGAGTCCGATTTGGCCGCCGCCCGGGAGGAGGTGCTCCAGGATCCCGTCGGGGCCTTCGCCGTGAGGGCGCTGGGCTATGAGAGTACCCGCATCCTGACCTATTACGAGGTGAAGCTCTCCATCACCTATTCCCGCACCGCCCGGGAGGTGGAGGCCATCCCCGAGGTCACCGGCATGGCGGGGGTGAGGCAGGAGCTGAACCGGCTGGTGTCAGACAGGCAGAGTACGGCGGTATTTATGGCGGCCTATTTCTCCGGGGACGGGGGACTGGTGGACAGCCTGCTGCTTCAGGGAATCTATGACGCCCCCGAGCAGTACTGCTACCCCAACGGGCCGGAGGCGGATTTGGATTATTCCATTACCCTGTACCCCGAGACGGGCACGCGGCGCATTGTGGAGGTTAAAGTCAACTGGCAGGACAGCGGACAGCAGGCCGAACAGCGGGTGGAGGATCTGGAGCGGGCCGCGTCCGCGCTGCTGGAGGGAAATCCCCCAGAGGGGGAGATGCACACGGTGGAGGAGCTGGCCGCCGTGATCCGCGCCGCCCACGGCGGGCTGGACGAGGCGGGGACGAGGCTCCCTCTGGAGGTGCTCACCGGATCGCCCGCCCAGGAGGAGGGGCTGCTGCTGGCCATGGAGTACCTGTGCCGCCAGTGCGGAATCGAGGTGGTCACCGCCTGGGGGACTGGGCCAGGGCACTGCTGGCTCATTGTATCCACGCCGGAGGGTTACCGCCATTTGCTGCCTGAATCGCTGTACCTTGCCCCGGCGGGAGAGCCAGACGGGGAAGCGCCGGCGCCAGCGTTTGCCCTGTACACCGATCAGGAGCTGACCGCTATGGGGTATGAATGGCCCCCATCGCTGTATCCTGTATGCGCGGAGCCATCGTGATGTTGGGGCAGGCTCCATATCCCTCGCTTCGCCGCCCCTCCTTTCCCCACAAAGCCAAAGGGCGGCTTTGCGGGGGCCCTTTGCCGCATCGTGAACAGGCGCAGCGTAGCAACTGTGCGCGCGGAGCTGTGGTAAAAACAATATCGTTCAATTGCCTGTTGCTTTTCCCGTCAAAAACGGATATAATGGTTGGGCTTTGGGTTATCCCAAGGCCCAATCTTTTATTTACCGAGGAGTGACAGACATGGCGGAAGAGCTGAACGTTTCCATGAGCCAGAACTTTATCCACGATTTCATTGACGAGGACATCGCTCAGGGCGGGCAGTATCAGGGCATGGCTGTCCACACCCGTTTCCCGCCTGAGCCTAACGGCTACCTCCACATCGGCCACTGCAAGGCGCTGACCATCGACTTCGGTACCGCCGAGAAATACGGCGGTATGTGCAACCTGCGTATGGACGACACCAACCCCGCCAAAGAGGATGAGGAGTATGTGGACGCCATCAAGGAGGACATCCACTGGCTGGGGTTCGACTGGGGGGACAGGTTCTATTACGCCTCCGACTACTTTGACAAGATGTACGAGTTCGCGGTGGAGCTGATCAAAAAGGGCCTGGCCTATGTGTGCGAGCTGTCCCCGGAGGAGTTCAAAGAGCACCGGGGCACCATCGGCGTACCCGCCACCTCCCCTTACCGGGATCGGCCCGTGGAGGAGTCCCTGGACCTGTTTGAACGGATGAAGAACGGCGAGTTTGAGGAGGGCAGGATGACCCTCCGGGCCAAGATCGACCTGGCCTCCGGCAACTTCAATATGCGCGACCCGGTGATCTACCGCATCAATCACGCCCACCACCACCGCCAGGGGGACAAGTGGTGCATTTACCCCATGTACGACTTTGCCCACCCCATCGAGGACGCGCTGGAGGGCATTACCCACTCCCTGTGCTCCCTTGAGTTTGAAAACCACCGGCCCCTGTACGACTGGGTGGCGGAAAATGTGCCCATCCCCTACCACAAGCCCCGGCAGATTGAGTTCGCCCGACTGGGCATCAATCACACCGTCATGAGCAAGCGCAAGCTGCGCCAGCTGGTGGAGGAGGGCCGGGTGTCCGGTTGGGATGACCCCCGTATGCCCACCCTGTGCGGCCTGCGCCGGAGAGGGTATACCCCTAAGTCCATCCGCAACTTCTGCGACAGGGTGGGCGTGACTAAGTCGGACAACACCATTGAGTACGCATTTTTGGAGTACTGCCTCCGGGAGGATCTGAACGAGAGCGCCCAGCGGATGATGGCGGTACTGCGGCCCGTGCGCCTGACCATTGCCAATTATCCCGAGGGGCAGTCTGAGCGCTTTGAGGTGGAGAACAACCCCAACCGCCCCGAGGACGGGGTACGCACCGTTACCTTCTCCCGCAACCTGTGGGTGGAGGCGGAGGACTTCCTGCCTGAGCCGGTGCCCAAGTACAAGCGGCTGTATCCCAACGGGCCGGAGTGCCGGCTGAAGGGGGCGTACCTCATCAAGTGCGTGGGGTACAGCACCGACGAGCGGGGGAACGTCACCGAGATCATTGCCGAGTACGACCCGGACAGCCGGGGCGGCAACCCCTCCGACGGGCGGAAGGTGAAGGGGGCCACCATCCACTGGGTGGACGCCGCCACCGCCGTGGACGCCGAGGTGCGGCTGTACGACAATCTGTTCTCCGATCCGGAGCCGGACGCGGCAGGCAAGGACTTTTTGGAGTGCCTGAACCCCGATTCGCTGGAGGTCTTGACCGGGTGCAAGGTGGAGCTGGGTTTGGCGGACGCCCAGCCGTCCGATAGGTTCCAGTTCATGCGCCAGGGGTATTTCTGCGCCGACAGCAAGGACAGCAAGCCGGGACATCTGGTGTTTAACCGGGCGGTGAGCTTGAAGGACAGCTTTAAGCCGTAATTGGGGGCAGCGACTTTATGGAAAAACGGATTTTTGTCCATGGTTCGGGGCATAAGGCCGCAAGCTGGGACGAGACGATTTCTTATATGGAAAATAGTGGCGATGCCCTGCGTCCGGACTTGTCCGCACTCCTAAACGGGAAAGAAGCGACCTATGTTAATCTATCCGCTTGCTTTGCGGAATACTGCAATAAAATTGGGGAACCTGTCCATTTATGCGGTATTTCATTGGGGGGAATGCTGGCGTTAAGCTACGCCCTCGACTTCCCGGAGAAGGTAAAAACATTGGTTCTAATTGGCACGCCCCATAAGGTGCCAAAGATGTTGTTTGGGATACAAAACGTGATTTTCAAGTTGTTGCCAAAGTCGGCGTTTGCAGGCATGGCCTTTGGCAAGGAGGACACTTTTGCTTTGGGAAATTCCATGAAAAAATGGGATGTTGGCAACAGAGCGGAGAATATTCAATGCCGGACACTGGTGATCTGTGGGAAAAAGGACAGCGCCAACCTGAAATCGGCATACTATTTTGCTGAGACCGTCAAATATGCGCAATTGAAGATCATGGAAAACACAGGACATATTGTCAACGAGGAAAATCCCAGAGCGCTGGCGAAATTGCTGGACGAGTTTTATCGTTGACGCAGTTGAAAAGCGGCCTTGCGTCAGACTTCATAGTCAGCGCACAGGCTTTGCCGGACAGCGGCACAGCCGCTGTCTGAAAACTGGCAGCTGCCGGTTTTCAACTGCGCTGACTATATTGTGAAAAAACCTGATGTTATAACAGACAAGCCCGAACGGAGTACAGAAAACTCCGTCCGGGCTTTATTCCGTTAACACCTCCCGCAGCTTTGCCACCGCCCGGCGCTCGATGCGGGATACCTGCACCTGGCTCACCCCTAAGACCTTGGATACCCTGTCTTGTGTGAGGTTCTTGTAGAAGCGCAGGAGGATCACCATCCGCTCCCGCTCGGGGAGCTGGTCAATGGCGTGGCGCAGGGCCAGCTTTTCCACCAGTTCGTCCTCGATGCCGTCATCCCCTAACACCGTCTCCAGGGAAAAGCCGTCCTCGCCGGTTTCGCCTTGCAGGGAGGCCACCGTCAGCACCGCCGTATCCGCCGCGGCAATCTCCTCCGGCTCCAGGCCGGTGGCCTGGGCCAATTCGCCCACGGTAGGTTCCCGGCCCAGGCGCTGGGACAGATCCTGGCGCTTCTGGCGCAGGGCCATGGCCTTCTCCTTGGTGCCCCGGCTTACCTTTACCGCGCCGTCATCCCGGAGAAAGCGGCGGATCTCCCCCGCGATTTTTGGCACGGCATAGGTGGAAAATTGGGTGCCGTATGATGTGTCAAACCCCCGGATGGCCTTCAAAAAACCCAGACAGCCCAGCTGGTACAGGTCCTCCGGATCCACGCCCCGGCCATAGTACCGCCGGGCCACCGACCAGATCAGGCCGCTGTTGTCGATCAAAAGACGCTCGCAGGCGTCGTTGTCCCCGGCCTGGGCCGCCTCCAGCAGGGCGGGGGCGTCCAGCCCCCTCACTTCGGGGCGCCCGTCCGGCGGGCAATCCGCTTGCGCATGGTTACCGTGGTGCCCTTGTCCGGCTGGGAGCGCACCTTTAAATTGTCCATAAAGCTCTCCATAATCGTGAAGCCCATGCCGGAGCGTTCCTCGCCGCCGGTGGTGTACAGGGGGGTGCGGGCCTGGACCACGTCCGGGATGCCTACGCCGGAATCCTTCACCTGGATCTCCAGGGTGTTGTCCTCAAACAGGCGCAGGCGCATGGTGATTTTGCCTAAGCGATCCGGGTAGGCGTGGACGATGGCGTTGGTCACCGCCTCGGAGACGGCGGTTTTGATATCCGCCACCTCGTCCAGGGTGGGATCCAGCTGGGCGGCAAAGCAGGCCGCGCAGGCACGGGCAAAGCCCTCGTTGGCGGAGCGGGAGGTGAAGGTAAGTATCACCTGATCTGTGGCTTTCATGTTATGTAGCCCTCCTTATTCTAACGGGATGAGCCGGCCTACCCCGGCGGCGTCCAGCACCCGCCTCGCCTGGGTGGGGATGCCCGTCACCCGCAGGGCCCCGCCGGAACGCTCCATCTGCCGCAGGGCGCGCAGCAGCACGGCGATGCCCGAGCTGTCCATGAAGGTGACGCCGTTCATGTCCAGCTCAAGGCGGGTGGGCAGACGGGTGGCGATGGCGTCGTCCAGCTGGGCCATCATGGCCCGGGCCCCGTGGTGGTCGATCTCCCCGGACAGGGCGATGGTGAGGCCGCTGTCTTTGCTGGTTACGGTGATGGGCATGGCTTGTCCCCTCTTTACAAAAAAATGAGCGCGGTACGGGTTGTCCCGTATCGCGCTTCATTATAATGGATGGGCGGGGGCGGATTTTGTTGCAAGGAGGAACCAGGAATTGGAAAATTTGAGGCTTAGCTGAGGACGAAGCCGTCCAACACCTGGATTAGGGCGGCGCGGGAAAGCGGCACGGATGTCCTGGGGCTGGGCGCGGAGGAAGCGGATGACGGCACCGGCCAGGGCGCGGTGCTCCGCCGCCTCCGCCGGACCGGGGCCGGGGGGCAGGCAGGAGGCCAGCTCCAGAGCCGCCTCGTCCACCGTGGGCGGGCGGCGGCTGTTTTCCCGGCCCAGGGCTAAGGCCCGGTTGCGGACGATGGCGGCAAGCCAGCCCTTGAAATGCTCCGGCCGGGTGGGCGGGATGGCCTGCCACACCGCCAGCCAGGCGTCATTCAGGCACTCGTCCACGTCCCGGGGGTCGGACAAGAGCTGGGCGGCTACGGCGCGGCAGTAGGGGCCGTATTGGGCTTGCAGGGCGGGGACGGCCCCCTCCGCGCGGGAGAAGAACAGCTCCACCAGGGCCTGGTCTGTCATGGGGTCACTTCCTTTATGGGTCGTTTGGAAACCGGCTTCCGTCTATATAGAGTGCCCTTTTGAGCAGTTGGTTGCAAATCTTTGCAAAAAAATCCCCGCCGGGTCCGGCGGGGATTTGGGGAATGCTGTTGGGGGGTCAGTTCATCAGGGAACAGACCAGCTCCGTGTAGGCGGCGGGGTCGTCGATGGGCAGGCCCGCAATCAAAAGGGCCTGGTGGTAGAGCACCTCCGCATACTTGGCGGCGCGGTCTTTATCGCCGCTGTCAAGGGCGGACTTCAGCGCCGCGAAGGGGGCAGAGGACGGGTTCAGCTCCAGCACGCGCTCCGCCTTCATGGGACCCATGGGGGAGGCGCCCTCCATCTTGGAGAAATACTTCTCCATCTCCAGGGACATGGGGCCGTCCGCCGTCATGCACACCGGGGCGGTTTTCAGAATTTTGGAGACGCGGGCCTCCTTGATGCGCTCGCCAAGAGTCTCCTTTACGAAGTCCAGGACGGGTTTGCTCTCCTCCGCCTGCTTCTCCTGCTCCGCTTTTTCCTCGTCCGTCTCGGGCAGGGCGTCCGGGTCGGACACCGACTTGAGCTTTTTGCCGGAAGCCTCCGCCAGGGCGTTCATGACGAATTCGTCCACTTCCTCCGTCAGGTACAGGATCTCCCAGCCCTTGTCCGCAATGCGCTCCACCTGGGGCAGACGGGCAGCCTGCTCCTTGGTGTCCGCGCAGACGTAGTAGATGAACTCCTGATCCTCCGGCATACGCTCCGCGTACTCGGCAAGGCTGGCCAGCTTTGATTCCTTGCTGGTGGTGAACAGGAGCAGGTCTTGAAGTAGCTCCTTTTTCGCGCCGTAGTTGTCTACCACGCTGTACTTCAGCTGGCGGCCAAAGGCGGACCAAAATTTTTCGTATTTCTCCCGATCATCCTTCATCAGCTTGACCAGCTCGTTCTTGATCTTCTTCTCCAGGGCGGTGGCGATGACCTTCAGCTGGCGGGTGTGCTGGAGCATTTCGCGGGAGATGTTCAGGGAGAAGTCGGGGGAATCCACCACGCCCTTCACAAAACGGAAGCAGTCGGGGAGCAGATCCGCGCACTTGTCCATGATCAGCACGCCGGAGGAGTAGAGCTGGAGGCCCTTCTCGTATTCCCGGGTATAGAAGTCGTAGGGGGTGGCGGAGGGGACGAACATCAGGGCCTTGAAGGTGACGGTGCCCTCGGAGGAGGTGGTGACAGTGGCCAGGGGGGCCTGCCAGTCGGAGAATTTCTCCTGGTAGAACTGATCGTATTCCTCCTGCGTTACCTTGGAGCGGGGGCGCTGCCACAGGGGCACCATGGAGTTGATGGTCTTTTCCTCGGTGACGGTTTCCCATTCGGGCTTGTAGTCCTCCGGGGCGTCCGCGGGCTTCTCCTTCTGGCGGTAATCCTCCACCTCCATGCGGATGGGATGGCGGATGTAGTCGGAGTACTTCTTGATGAGCGACTGGAGGCGGGAGGTTTCCAGATATTCGCTGTAACTCTCGTCCCCGGCGTCCGGCTTGATGTGCATGATGACGTCGGTACCGGGTTCGCCCTTTTCACATTCGGCGATGGTGTAGCCGTCCGCGCCGGAGGATTTCCAGCAGTGGGCCGTTTCCTCGCCGTGGCGGCGGGTGATCACCGTCACCTCGTCCGCCACCATGAAGGCGGAGTAAAAGCCCACGCCGAACTGGCCGATAATATCGGCGGCGTTGTCCTTCTCCATGTCCGCTTTGAATTGCAGGGATCCGCTCCTCGCGATGGTGCCCAGGTTCTTTTCCAGCTCCTCCTCGCTCATGCCTACACCGTTGTCGGAGACGGTGAGGGTGCGGGCTTCCTTGTCCGGGGTGACGGTGATGCGCATTTCATCACGCTTAGTGTTTACCGTGTCATCGGTCAGGGAGAGGTAGGCCAGCTTGTCGATAGCGTCGCTGGCGTTGGAGATGATTTCCCGCAGGAAAATCTCCTTGTGGGTGTAGATGGAGTTGATCATCAGGTCCATCAGACGCTTGGATTCCGCTTTGAACTGCTTCTTTGCCATGTTTTTCTGCACCTCTTAATATAAAAATGATGTCGTTCAATGGATTAGCACTCGTTTCTTTCGAGTGCTAATTATAATACGGCCCGGCACATATTGCAAGAGTCTTTGCAAAAAATTCACAATTTTTGAGGGAGACGCGCCGGAAAAATCCAAAGGCTCAGGAAGATTTTATCATTTTTCGACGGAATATTCGGGGCAGATCAGGGGCAGAATAGGCACGGACAGGAAAAAAGGCGGTTGGAAAAATTTTAACGGTGGGTTGGGAGGATATCACGGTTTTTTTGGAAAAGTTTCGGTTGCCTTTACTTATCCGTAGTGCTATAATGTATTGATGGAAAATAGGGAACCGCGCGCTGTGCCTGCGGCCGGCGGGCGGATTACGCCGATATAACGAGGGATTGTTTGCCCCTCTTTTTTAATTATGCCCCGGCCCGGCCGGGGGTCAGAGGTGCTGACTGTTGAAAAAATATGTCATTCATGGCGGGAAACCGCTTTATGGTAAAGTTGAAATCAGCGGCGCGAAAAACGCCGCCGTGGGAATCATCCCCGCCGCCCTGCTGGTGCAGGGGCCGTGCCGCATTGAGAACCTCCCCGAGGTCAGCGATGTGGATATTTTACTGAATATTTTGCGGGATTTGGGGGCCAAGGTACGGTTGATCAACCGCACCACCGTAGAGGTGGACTGCGCGGGGGCGCGGTGCCAGACGGTGCCCTATGACGCGGGGCGGAAGCTGCGGGCCAGCTACTACCTGCTGGGGGCCATGCTGGGCCGGTTCGGCGAGGCCAGGGTGCCCATGCCCGGCGGATGTGATTTCGGCAGCCGCCCCATTGACCAGCACCTCAAGGGGATGGCGGCGCTGGGTGCTGAGGTGAAGGTGGAAAACGGCTATATGTGCGCCACCACCGAGACCGGACGGATGAAAGGCAGTCAGATCTATCTGGACGTGGCCAGCGTGGGGGCCACCATGAACCTGATGCTGGCCGCAGTGTTGGCGGAGGGTACTACAATTATTGAAAATACCGCCAAAGAGCCGCATATTGTGGATTTGGCGAACTTCCTCAACTCTATGGGGGCGGACGTCACCGGGGCGGGCACCGATGTGATCAAGATCCGGGGCGTGGAAAAACTTAGGGGCGGGGAGTATTCCATTATTCCCGACCAGATTGAGGCAGGCACCTATATGACCGCCGTGGCTGCCGCCGGGGGCGAGGTGCGTATCTGCAATATCATCCCCAAGCATATGGAGTGCGTCACCGCCAAGCTGGTGGAGATGGGCGTTGAGGTGGAGGAGGACGGGGACGCCCTCGTTGTCCGCCGCCATGGACCCCTCCAGCGCACCAACATTAAGACCATGTTTTATCCGGGATTTCCCACCGATATGCAGCCGCAGATTGCGGCGGTGCTGTGTCTGGCCCAGGGGACAAGCGTGATCACCGAGGGCGTGTGGGATAACCGCTACAAGTATACCGAGGAGTTCCGGCGGCTGGGCGCCAAAATCCAGGTGGACGGGAAGATCGCCATTATCGAAGGGGTGGAGAAGCTCACCGGGGCGCCTATGGAGGCCTGCGATCTGCGGGCCGGGGCGGCGATGATTGTGGCAGGGCTGGCCGCCCAGGGCATCAGCGAGATCTCCAATGTGAAACACATTGAACGCGGATATGAGGATATTATCGGGAAGCTGTCCCGGATCGGCGCGGATATCCGGTCGGTGGAGGTGCCTGACCCGGAGCAGAAGAAGGCCAATATTGCCGGATAGCGCGGAGCCGCGCGAAGCAGGGCGGTAACTTCGGAGCGCAGGGGAAAGCCCCCTCTCCGTCAGCCTGCGGCAGACGCATTCCCCCGCAAAGGGAAGGCCGAAATAGGTGCTTTTGCCGGAAAGGGCGCGGTCCTTTCCGGCTTGTTCTTGAGAGTTAGAACCTGTATTCACAGCCGAAACCGCCGGATGGGGGAGGGATTTTCCCGTCAGGCAAGGCAAATTTTCGCAGGAATCATTGTGTTTATTTCAAGAAAATTTTACGCGGCATGGCGGGAATAGACCCGCCCAAACGGTGAATTGAGGTTGTGAATACAGGTTCTTAGAGTAAATTTGGAGGGGCTTCCATATGTTGAGAATGGCGACGCTGGCCAGCGGATCATCAGGAAACTGTGCGGTGGTCAGCGACGGGCGGGTACATATTCTGATTGACGCGGGGATCTCCACCCGGCGGATTGCCCAGGGGCTGAAAGGGCTGGGGATCGAGCTGAGGCATATTTCCGGCGTGCTCATTACCCATGAGCATATCGATCATGTGGCGGCGCTGCCGGTACTGTGCAAGCAGACCGGGGCAGCGCTGTTTACCGCCGAGGGCACCGCCTATGAGCTGTGCGGGAAATGGGCAGGGCTGGAGGACCGGTTCCGGGTGTTTGCGCCGGGACAGCGGTTTGCCTTTGGCGCGTGGGAAATTGGAACCTTTGCTACCAGCCATGACTGCGCCTGCCCGGTGGGGTACTATGTCAGCGACGGGAAGCGGAAGCTGGCGCTCTGCACCGATACGGGGGTGATCACCCCGGAGGCCCGGGAGGGGGTGCGGGGGGCGCAGACCCTTATTGGGGAATTTAATTATGATCCCGATATGCTGCGTACCGGGCCCTACCCGGTACATTTGCAGAACCGGATCCGGGGGGCGCGGGGCCACTTGTCCAATGAGATGGGCGGGGAGCTGGCGGCCTGGGCAGGGGCACAGGGGGCGCGGCGGATTGTGCTGGCCCATCTGTCCCAGGAGAATAACCGGCCCGAGCTGGCCCTGGAGGCCGCGCGGAAGGCGCTGGGCGGGCTGGGGCTGCGCTGCGGGCAGGATGTGGAGGCCCTGGCCGCGCCCAGAAGCGAGGCGACGGATTGGATGGAAGTATAGCGCGGAGCCATCGTGAGCAGCGGGCTAAGACCGGAGCGAAACAAAAAGGCGGGAGCCCCCAAAGGGGGCGGATGACTTTTGTGGAGTCGGAGGACTTAGAATCGCGTGGCGAACAGGCGCAGCGTGAATGGGATATAACGAGGAGCCAGTTGGAGGTAAAAAGTGGTTGATGTCACTGTAATTTGTGTGGGGAAGCTAAAGGAA
>CAJTVM010000026.1 GCA_910579595.1 uncultured Oscillospiraceae bacterium | reverse complement strand
TGGACGGGACCAGCGCTGCCGCCCCCGCCTACACCATGGTGTCCAAAGAGGACTACAGCGCGGTGAAAAAGTTGATCGGGCGCATGGAGGATGTGCTGAGATATGAACACCATGTGCCGCAGAACTTCACCGACTACTGGCGGTACCTGGACTACTTCGCCGTGTCCGCCGAGATGCCGGAAAACTATCAAGCCCCCCTGGACTTCGTCCAGCCCGTCATCGAGGCCACGGCGGAGATGACGGACCGGGAGAGGGTGGAATACTTCAACGACTACATCCGCACCCTGCTGGCCTACCAAAAGGGAAAAACCTCCGGCATCACTCAGACCTTCGCCCCCCACGCCGGGGAGCTGAAAGCGGCCTGCGGTTCCTACGCCAGAGCGATGAAGTTCCTGTGCGCGGCGGCGGGCATCCCCTGCTTCACCGTCAGCAGCAAGACCCACACCTGGAACCTTGTGTACGTGGAGGGGCGCTGGCTCCATGTGGATGTATCCGCCAACGACCTCTCCGGCAGGAACAGCGTCCTGCTCATCGAAACCTACCAGACCGGGAAGGATCAGGCCCCGGAGGCCACGGCCTTCCTCAAAGAATTATTTGCCCCTGGCTCAACAAAGTAAAGACCATCCCCCACGCCGGCAGGCCGCAGAAGCGGCCTGCCGCTTTTTTGTTCTCAAACAGATCGCAGAAAGGAGTTTCCATGAAACATAAGCCTTTTACCCGCATCCTCTCCCTGCTGCTGGTGGTGGCTACGCTGGCCGGCCTGCTGGCCGTTCCCGCCAGCGCCGCCTCGCTGAACGACAGCGGCAGCGTCACCATCCAGCAGGCCGGCTTCGGCAGCTACCTGTCCAAGAGTACGGGCGGAAGCATCGGCGGCGGCTACTGGAAATACACCAGCAACGATGGCCTCACCGGCACCGCCTACTGCGTCAACTGGGGCCTGAAGGGGGTGTCCCCCTCCAAGTCCCTGACCATTCAGGAATACAACCGCAACCCCCAGACCATGGGTGCCTTTGCCAACGGCTATCCCAATCGGACGCTGGCTCAGTTCAAGGAGCTTCACGCGGACGATGTGCGCGGCATCGCCAGTCTGACGGAGGACGAGTACAAGTACGCCACCCAGGTGGCGGTCTGGGCCTCCTGCGGCCAGCTTGCCGTCTCCGGCACCTCCTTCACCGCTGGCCGCGCCTCCCTGGTGGAGCCGACCGCGGACGCCCAGAAGATCCGGGTGTATGACAGCGTCAAGGCCATGCTGAAATACTCTGCCCACTGGACGAAGAACCTCCACACCGGCCTGTCCATCCGGGCCGAGGAGGATCGGGATGTCCGCGGCGTGGAAGTCCTCAACGAGTACGGCCTGGAGGGCGCCGCCGCCGACAACGAGGACGGCATCAAAAAGGAGACCATCGGCGGGAAGGAATACTATACCCGCGTGATGTACGTCTCTTCCGCCACCTCCACCTGGATCGATGGGCGCACCACCAAGGTCTATTCCACGGACGCGCCCCAAGGGACTATTTTCACCGCTGAGAACGGCTCCCCTCTGGAGACGGTGCCGGAGAATGGGACCACCTGCTACAAGGTGGACACCAGCAAGCAGCGCAGCACCAACCTCAACTCCAACGGTACGGAGTATTACGGCGCCTTCAAGGTCTGTATCCCCGTGGACAACGTGCCCGATGAGGGCAGCTTTACCATCCGGGCTGCGGGCGGTGTGGCGCAGTTCAACCTGTTCCTGGCCTATAACCCCTCCGCCACCGAACAGTCCTACATCATCTCCGATCCCGGCTATGTCGACCTGGAGGCCCAGGCCCCGTTCAAGTGGAGCGGCACAGGAGAGTCGGAGAACGCCACCCTCCAGATCGTCAAGACCGGCGCCGGCGGCGCGCCCCTGGAGGGGGCCGAGTTCACCCTCACCGGCAGCGGCGGCACCACCGTCTCCGGCACCAGCGACCGCAATGGTCAGGTGACCTGGACCGACTTGCCCGCCGATGAAAACTTCACCTTGACCGAGGATTCCGCACCGGAGGGCTACCAGGTCATCGCCCCTCAGAACATCACCCTGGAGGCGGGGCGCACCACCTACGTCACCGTGCCCAACGACACCGAGAAGGGCTTCACCCTCAAGAAGATCGACGCCCAGAATCGGGCGTCTTTACAGGGGGCCGTGTTCGTCTTTGAGCAGATCGACGGTTCCTATAAGACCACCGGCACCACCGGCTTTGACGGCACCATCTCCTTCCAGGGCGATGAGCTTCCCTATGGCAGCTACCGGGTGTGGGAACAGTCCAGTCCGACAGGCTACCTGAAGGATACGCAGGTGGAAACTGTGGAATGGACGGGCGAAAAGGACGTTCTGCTCACCTTTGAGAATGTCAGGGACATCAGCCTCACCATCCTGAAGGTGAACGAGCTGGGGGCCTCCCTGGAGGGTGCGGTGTTCGATGTATACGCGGACGGCAAATTCATCACCTCCGTTGAGACCAACAGCTCCGGCGAGGCCAGGGTGACCGGCATCCAAAAGGAAGCCTACATCGAGGTGGTGGAAAAGACGGCCCCGGCAGGGCACGTCCTGGACCGCACCTCTCACGGAATCCACATCGACCCCTATGATCCCGCCATTGAGGACGACCCGGTGCTGACCGTGGTCAACCTGTCCAAGCCCTCCCTGCGGATCATCAAATACGACCGGCTGAGTAAGGAAAAGCTGCCCAACGTCACCTTTGAGATTTACAAGGACGCCGAGCTGTTCGACACCGTAACCACGCCGGAGAGCGGGGAGATCAACCTCTATGACCTCCAGCCGGGCACCTATCTGGTGCGTGAAGTATCAACGGATTCCTCTCACATCGTGGATACGACCCCGCAGCAGATCGAGCTGAAAGCGGGTCAGACCGCCACCCAGGAGCTGGTCTTTTTTAACGACAAGCTGCCTGGGATGCACCTCATCAAGGTGGACAGCGCCGACCTGTCCAAGCCCATCGCCAACGCCAAGTTCAAATTCACGGCGGTGGACGGGAGCTGGGGGCCTGTCGAGCTGACCACGCTGGAGGACGGAACCATCGACCTGTCCAAGCTGCCCACCGGCGCGGTGGTGGTGGAGGAGCTGGAGTGTCCCGGCTATGTGATCGACGATTTCCAGCGGATCATCGAGCTGAAGCCCAACGAGACGGCGCAGTTCGTGTTCACGAACAGCAAGCTGCCCTCTTTGAAGCTGACGAAAACCAGCTCGGACGGCACTCCTCTGGGGGGCGTCTCCTTCCGGCTGGCGAAGATTGAGGATGGCTCTCACTATTTGGATCGCACCACCTCAAGCACAGGCGAGATCCTGTGGGAGAACCTCGACCCCGGAGTGTATTCCCTGGTGGAAACCGCCACAAAAAATGATCACATTCTGGATAAAAAAGAGCATCATGTGGAGCTGTTTCCGGGCAAGGTAAGCGAGATCGTGCTGGAAAACCAGAGGCGGCCCAGTCTCTACGTCTACAAAAATGACGCGGACAGCGGGGAGCCGGTGCCCAACACCGTGTTCCTTGTCCGGGCGGCCGACGGCCACTCTGTAGATGAGATCGAGACGGACAGCACGGGCCGCGCCGAGTTGAAGAACCTCCTGCCTGGGGTATATGAAATTTCGGAAAAGTCCGTGCCCTCCCCCTGGCTGAAGGACGCCGACCCCCAATTGGTGACCCTCTACCCCAACCGGGATCACACCGCGTACTTTGTCAACCACAAGCGGCCCGTCATTGAGATCATCAAGGAAAACGCCGTCACCTTCGACCGGCTGGCCAATGTGCCCTTCCGGGTGTGGTATGCCAGCAACAACACGGCTACCGGCGAGATGAACGACCTGGGCGTGTTCTATACGGACGAGAATGGCCGCATTGAGCTGGACGGCACCAAAATGGGCACCCTGGGCCTGCGGGACGGCTGGTTCCGGGTGCAGGAACTGGAGCCGCTGAAGGGCTTCGCCAAGGCGGACCCCGACACCCAGGAGGCGTTCATCCCTGCGGGCCAGGGCCACACCTTCCGCTTCCGCAACCAGCCCCTGTCCGCCATCTGCGTGTGGAAGTATGATTCCCAGCACCCCAACGTGGCCATCGAGGGCGCGGTGTTCCAGATCCGCTACCTGTCCGGCAACACCTCCGGCACGGGCGGCACCGTCATTGGAACCTATCAGACCTCAAAAAATGGCAGCTTCACAGCAACCGGCTTGAAAAAGGGAACTTATATCATTGAGGAGCTGTCCAGTGACGGGGACCACGTCATCGACACCCCGCCCCAGACGGTCTACCTCTCCGGCGAGGAGCAGGAGGTCGTCCACGTCCGCTTCGGCAACAGCGCCATGGGCAGTTTGCTGGTCAAGAAGGTGGATGCCAGCGATGGCAGCCCGCTCAGTGACGTGGAGTTTTTCGTGACCACCTCGGACGGTACCGTGGTGGGCGACGCCAACGGCAAGTTCGTGACGGATCAGGCGGGCAGCTTCCTGGTGGAGAACGTCGAGCCGGGAACCAGTCTGGTGGTGAAGGAAACCAGGGCAAAACCGGGCTACCTGCTGGACGATGTACCCCAGGTGGCAAAAATCAAGGCCGGACAGACTGTGACCCTGGAATTCAGGAACAAAAAGCAGGGGAACCTCGTGATCCATAAGCTGTCCAGCCTGGACAAGACCCCGCTTGAGGGCGCACAGTTTAAATTGACCTACGCCAACGGCGAGGTGGTGGACGCGGCGGACGGCAAGCTGTCCTCCAACGGTCTGTATACCTCCAATTCCGAGGGCCAGATCGTGATCTCCAACGTCACCGGCACCATCATCTGCACGGAGGTGTCCAGCCCGGAGGGCTATGCCATCGACCCCAATACCCGTACCCAGACGGTGGTCGTTAACCCCGGCGATGACACGCAGCACCTCTATTTTTACAATGCGCCCCTGTGTTCCCTCACGCTCACGAAACTGGATTCGATCAGCGGTAAGCCGGTGCCCAATACCACCTTCACCGTGAAGTATGCCAGCGGGGAGCAGATCGGGCGGTACACCACCGGGAAGGATGGGACAGTTACTGTCAACGGCCTCCTGCCCGGTTCCACTGTCGTGGTGTCTGAATATAAAGTGCCGGACAATTATGTGCTGGACACGACGCCGCAGACGATCACCCTTAAAAGCGGCGCCAATACGGTGACCAGCGGTTCCGTCACCAACACCGGGGGCAGCACCGGCACCGGCAATGACCTCACCTTTGAGAATGACCCCAAAATGGTTTTGACGATCCGAAAGTACATCAAGGGTACGGATCGTGAGCCGCTGAAGGGCGTCTGCTTCAAAGTGGTGGATGGCTACGGCAAGCCCATCGGCACCAATAATGGGGTGTACTACACCACCAGCGCCGGTGAGATCGTCCTGGAGGACCTGGAACCCGGCACCACCGTGACCGCGCGTGAGATCGCCACAGTCGAGGGCTTCGTCCTGGACGGCGAACCCCAGACCGTTACGATCCAGGCATCCCAAAAGCCCCAGGAGATGATCTTCTGGAACGAAAGGGCCGGGGCGCTCGTTATCCAGAAAAAGAGCAGCCTGGACGGCAGCCCGCTGGCCGGGGTGCAGTTCCAGCTCACCTATGCGGACGGCTCCTACGTTGACTATGACAACGGCCACATGAGCAGCAAGGGCCTGTATGAGACGGACTCCGCAGGAGAAATCAGGATTACCGGGATCACGGGCACCGTCATCGCAAAGGAACTCAAGACATTGCCTGGATTCACCATCGACCCGGCCACCCAGACCCAGACGGTACAGGTGAACGCCTCGGACACGCAGTATCTCGTGTTTTATAACACGCCTGTGGGGAATTTCGAGCTGATCAAGGTCTCGGAGAGCGACCCGACCAAGCGCATCCCCAACGTGACCTTCGAGATCCGCCGCGCCAGTGACGGCGGGCTGGTGGATACCATCACCACCGGCAGCGATGGGCGCGCCACCCTCCAGTTGGACGCGGGCAATTACTACGCGGTGGAAACCGAGTGCCCGAAGGAGTTCAAGCTGGACAGTACGCCCCATTACTTCACCATGAAGGACGATGGCGCCGGCACCACTTTGACGGTGAAAAACAAGGCTTTTTCAGGAATTTTAATCCACAAAACTGATAAATCCACTGGAAAGGGCCTCTACGGGGTGACCTTCCTGCTGTACGACAGCACCAACACCCCCATCGGGCAGTACACCTCCGATAACAGCGGTTACGTCTATATCGAAGGGCTGACCACCTCTGGCCGCTACTACCTGCGGGAGCTGGAAAACGAGGGGTATGTCCCCGACACCCAGATGAAAACCGTGTATGTGACTGCCGGTCAGACGACCCTGGTGGAGTGGGAGAACATCCCCATCACCGGACAGATCCAGATCGTGAAGAAGTCCGCAGACTACAACTCCACCAACGGCCTGCCCGCCGGTACGCTGCTGGAGGGGGCTGTGTTCGAGATCTACGACAAGGCGGGCAATCTGGTGGACACCATCAAGAGCGACAAGCGGGGGCTGGCTGTGTCCAAGCCCTTGCCGCTCTCGCGCTATACCATCCGTGAAACCAAGGCGCCGGCGAATTACGGCGTGAGCGACCAGGAGCTGACCGCCTACCTGGAGCATGAGGGCCAGATCGTGCGCTTCGAGGTGACCAACAAGAGCCTGACCACCGGGGTGTCCATCACCAAGACCGGACCCAAGGAGGCCATGGCGGGCCAGCCGGTGAACTATGTGCTGTCCGGCATCGCCAACAATTCCAACGTCATGCTCCAGTCCTTCTACTGGAGGGATACGCTCCCCGCCCAGGTGCGGCTGAACACCATCGTCACCGGCACCTACAACTTCCCCGGCGTGTATAAGATCACCTACCGGGTGAACGGCGGCGAGTACCGGACGCTGGCGGACAACCTGTCCACCAGCAGAAACTACACCCTGCAGGCATCCCCCGCCGCCCTGGGCCTCGCGGCCAATGAGCGGGTGACGGAAGTGATGTTCGTGTTCGGGCAAGCCCCTGCCGGTTTCGCCCAGGTGGAGAAGCCCCAGATCAAGTGTACCGCTGTGGCCGGTCTGACGGCTGGCAGCAGCTTCGTCAACATCGCTGACGTGGGCGGCACGTACAACGGGATCTGGGTGCAGGCCATCAGCCGCTGGGTGACCACCGTCTACGGCAAGCCCACCCGTCTGCCCACCACCGGGTATTGATCCCCGCATCCCCTTTCGCACCCAGGGGGGCCGCCAGCAGGCGGCTCCCCTCTACATTATAAATATACCATCAAACCATCACTTTGAAAAGGAGAAATATCTATGCTGAAGATCACCGCAATCGGGAACCTGACCAACGATGTGGAGCTGCGCGCCCATGAGGACGGCAAGCCCTACGCCATTCTGCGGATCGCCTCCGACCGCCGCTACCGGGATCGGGACGGCAACAAGCTCACCGACTTTATCTCCATCAAGGTTCGGGGCGCTCTGGCGGAGCGGTGCGCCGCCTTCGCCTATAAGGGCTGCAAGCTGGCCGCCTCCGGGGACTTCGAGACCATCTGCTTCGCGGAGGACCCCAGCCGCCAGCCCGGTTTTCTCATCAAGGCCACCGAGGTGGAGTTCCTGTCCCCCCGGAAGGTGGAGGAGGCCGCTGGCGTGGCCGGTGAGGACGGCGGCGCCGCGGATGCCGCCTGATGCACAACACCGGGATCATCTACAGCAGCACGGAGCGCACCCCCACCGTCCTGCCTGAGATGGCCGAGCTGCTCCCTCCGCTGACGGGGGAGCAGCTCGCCGCCCTGGAGGCGGACATCCTCAAAAACGGCTGCTACTCCCCGGTGATCGTCAACGAGGACATGGTGGTCGTTGACGGCCACAACCGGCAGAGGCTGTGCGAACAGCACGGTCTGCCCTACCAGATGGCTGTGTTCTCGTTTGAAACCATGCTGGAGGCCAAGCAGTGGGCGCTGGACACCCAGAAGGGCCGCCGCAACCTGGACAAGTGGGAGCTGGGCAAGATCGCCCTTCGGCTGAAGCCGGACATTGAGGCCAGGGCGAGGGCCAATCAGCAGGAATACCATGGGAATCAGTATGATAGTGGACTTTCGGCAACATTGCCGGAAGTCCACTCTGACCCTGTGGACACCCGCAGGGAGCTGGCGGACGCTGTCGGCCTGGGGGAACGCACCATGGGCAAGGTCATGCAGATCGATGAACACGCCCCCGCCGCCGTGAAGGAGGCCCTGGACAGCGGCGATTTGTCCATCAACCAGGGCTACAACATCACCCGGCAGGTGCGGGAGCTGCCGGAGGAGCAGCGGGACGAGGCCGCCGCCCTGGCGGTGGAGCTGGAAAAGGCGAAAAAGGAGATCCGGCAGTGTGACGCGGAGGCCGACCGAAGGGGCAGAATCGCTGATCTGTTCTGCAAAGCCTTTGAAAAGGCCGTGCTGCTGACCCCCACGGAGGAAAACGTGCGTATCTGGACGGAGTGTACCCGCATGACGCGGGAGGAGATCGAGGACAGCGTGAAAGATGCCCGTGAGCTGGCGGAGGTATTCGCCGCCATCGCCGGTATCCTGGAGACGTTGCTGCCGGGAGGTGACGGCAATGCCGGATGAACTGTCTGTCCGCCAGTGGCAGGAGAAGTTCCGGGCCGGGGCTTTTAGTCCCCAGGACAGATACACCCAATGTGAGGCGGGCTGGTACGACTGGTTCTGCCAGGACAACGCCCTGGCCGGACGGCTGAAGAAGATCGGCAAGGTGGTCATGGGCATCACTGATCCCTTCATCCTGGACAACTACTACGTCTGGTTCAAAAACAACTGTCCCCTGGACGGGCCGCTGTATGACGATGTCCGTTTCGAGCCGCTGTCCGGGGAGCGCGGTGGAAAATATTTTGTGATCGCCCTGGGCAGCCCCCACGAGCGAAAGAAGTGGGCGCTGGTCACAGAGCGGTATGGGTTTTACGCGCCGGAGTTCGACTGCCGGGACATCCGGGAGATGATCCGCTATGTCAACAGCATCGGCCCGGAGCTGCAGCAGGGTGTCATCCCCCCGTTCATCGCGGAAAAGGACGCTGTGACCGCCTACGCACGGCAGTGGGGGGAGCCGGAGAGTCTCCACATCTACCGGGACGGAGAGCATCAATACAGCTATACCTCCTGGAAAGACCGATGCAGGCGGACGGTCTTGGCGGTGGCCAGCCTGGAGGACGCGCCTGCCGGTTTTGTTTCGGAGCAGGCCCATGCCATCAAAGGGATGTATGTCTACTGCCCGCAGGATGCGGGGCTTCCCCTGCCCGATCTGGCGCCCCAGGACACCACCAAATCTCAGAAAAGAAAGGAGCCGGAACGATGAGCAAAGAACACGCCCCACGGGCGGCGGGGCCTCCCGGCAGGCCGGTCCTGCCCCCGGAGGCGGAGCAGGAGATCATGGACGTGCTGTCCGCCAATATGCGGATCAGCTCCGGGGAGATCGCCGCTATTTTGAAAAAACACGGCGTGTCCGGGGATGCGGAAGCCCTCCAGAACAGCTATCGGAAGCGTCTGGGCCAGCGGCTGATGGCCAGCATCCGGGATGAGGACGGCAGACGGGAGGTGCTGGCCCGCGGCAGCGAGTACATCGTGATAGAGTGCTGCAGCGACCGGCAGGACCTCAAAGCCATCCGTTACCGCATCCGGCGCCAGATGAAGGGGCTGGACGTATCCTCCGGGAAGGTGCGGGGCCGCATCCGTGTGCTGGATCAACTGCTCTCCCGGTTCCGAAAGGCGGGCTGACCATGGGGCTGAGAGATATGCTCCGGGCCATCCGGGAGTACCCCGCCGCCCGCGCCGAGCTGGAGACCGCCCGGTCTGAGCTGCGGCAGGCCCAACAGGAGCTGGAACAGAGCGAACAGGAGCAAGGCTCACTGCGGCTCACATTGGAGGAGCAAAAAGACTACACAAAGTTCCTGTCCAGCAAAGCGGAGGCGCTCCAGGCCGCCCTGGATGCGTTTTGCCCCCGGCTGTCCACGCCGGAGGAGTTGAAACGGTTTTACGATGCCATCTCCCCCGACATGGACCCCAGCGGCTTCACGCTGTACCGCATGGCGAAGGAACTGACGGGGATCGATGTGCCGTCCTGTTTCCCTTATGAGGACAACCGGGGACTGTTTGAGGAGATGAGCGGCCACAGCCTCTTGGACTGGCTGACCGCCGTCCACTTCCGGGCGGTGGATTGGGACATTATCCCCGGCAGCACCTACGAGTCCGCCACGCTGCGGGAGGTGGATACCTCTACCTCCGAATACCAGGCATTTGAAAAGCAGCTCTATGCGAAGGTGCTGGAGCGCATGGGCTTTCAAAGCCTTTTAGGGCCGGAACAGGAGGCGGGCGCTATAACGGAACTGAAGCAGCACAGCCCGCAGCCAAAACGGGGAGGTGAGACACGGTGAGCAGTATCAGTGAGATCAACAAGGACACCTTCTGGGAACTGATCGCCCAGGCAAAGGAGCAGTGCGGCCAGGACCAGGATGCCTTCTGCCAATGGCTGGAGGACCGGCTGATAGAGATGGGGCCGGAGCAGGCCCTGAATTTCGACTATGCCGCCTTTGCGTATCGGGCGGCGGCATACAAATACGGCCTCTGGAGCGCCGCCTCTGTCATGTTGGACGGCTGCACCGATGACGGTTTTACCGACTTCCGGGGCTGGCTGATCGCCCAGGGCCGGGAGGTGTATATGGCGGCGCTGAAAGACCCGGACTCCCTGGCGGACGCGCCGGACTATCAGGATCAGCGATTTGCCTGTCTTCCCCACATGGGGGATCGCGCCTATGAGGAACTCACAGGCCGGGAGATATACGAGGAGTTTGACCCGGCGCGGTATGACACGCTGAAAGCGGAATTGAAGAAGGATATCGTGTACGGCGATGGGATCGGGTATCCCTACGGCTGGTGGGACGTTCCAGCCTATGTCCCCCGGCTGTGCGCCAAATACTTGATGCCGGGGGAACTGACGCGGTTGGCGGAGGGGCGGGTGGACACCTGGAACCGCACCAGCCCGGAGATCCGAGCGGCCCGCGCCACGGCTCAGAAAAGCAAGAAGATAAAAAAGGATCGAGGTGACACCAGATGAGCGATACCATCATCATCGGGGCGGATCACGGGTATGCCGCCATGAAAACAACGCACTTCTCCTTCCCCACCGGGCTGGTGGGATACGAGCATGAACCCTATACCCAGCAGGATGTGCTGGAGTATGGCGGCAGGTTCTATGTGGTGGGCAGCGGCCGCCAGCCGCTCCAGAAGGACAAGACCGCCACGGAGGACTACTACCTCCTGACCCTGGCCGCCATCGCCAAAGAACTGGCCTTCCGGGGCGCGGGCCCCACCGCCGCTGTCCATCTGGCGGCTGGCCTGCCCCTCACCAGCTTCGGGCGGGACAAGAAGAAGTTCCGGGCCTACCTGCTCCGGGACGGCCAGCCGGTGTCCTTCCGCTACGAGGGCATCGCCTACACCGTCACCATCGCGGAGGTGTCCCTGTTCCCCCAGGGCTACGCCGCCGTCCTCACCCAGCAGGAATTGCTGGACGAACCCTCCGTCATCGTGGCGGACATCGGGGGCTGGACGGTGGATTTGATGCGGCTGGACAACCGCATCCCCAACGCCGCCACCTGCCGGAGCTTGGAGCTGGGCATGATCCGATGTCTGGACGAGATCTCCGAGCAGATCCGCCGCAGGCTGGGCCTGTCCATGACGGCGGCGCAGATCGAGAGCTGCCTTCAGGGCAAATCCGGCAGCACAGGCGAACCGGCCAGGGAGATCATCCACCGGGAGGCCGGGATCTACGTCCGCCGCCTGCTGTCCGCCATCACCGAGAGCGGGCTGGACGCCCGTGCCATGCCCGCCATCTTCCTGGGCGGCGGGGCGGCGCTCCTGAAGCGCCATGTGTCGGCCACAGACGGCCTTTGCCGCCCGGTCATCCTGGATAACGTATGTCTGAACGCCAAAGGCTACGAGCGCCTTGTGGGCCAGTTGTCGCGGGCCGCTCACGCCGCAAGCGGGGGGTGACTTGGGTGGAGCTGCACTATAAAGCAACGGCTGGCCTGTTGGCCGATCCCTGCCTGTACTCCACAATTCGCGCTGGCCGGGTGGACCCGGAAACGGGCGAAACCATAGAGGCGCTGTATGACGATGCTGGCCAATACTGCGAAAGCATTGCCCAGCGTCTGGATGCCTTCCATACGGATGAGTACCCGGCAAACGACATGATGCGGTATCTCCATTGGCCGGACGACCCGCAGATGGAGGCGGCAATCAGGGACAAGGTTCGCTCTGCCCATGTCACAGTAGAAGCCAACGGGGCCACCCTCTATGCCAAGCTGGAGCTGGAGATGACAGCGGATCTCACCATATCAGAGTTTGAGGCGTTCACGAAGCAGGTGGAATGCCAATACCGGGATGGGTGGGGTGCGGAATTTGAACTGATCACTATCCCGACATCGGATGCGCCCATCTATTTGAGGCTGTGGCACGATGATATCGCTTTTTTTACCGGCGCAGTAAAAGGCCGTTTTCTGGAGCAGCGCCGCCAAGAGCGGGCCGCTCTTCAGTCCGGAATCAGGAGCAGAACGGCTCCGGCAGCAAAGTCCGCCGCGAAAACAAAAAAATGGACGGAGCGATGAGGAAGCAGGCAGAGCAGAAACGGGCGAGGCTGAACCTCTCCCTGAACCTGTCCTCACCCTTCCAACAGGAAGCGTGGAAACGGCTGTGCGCCATCCCCGCTGGGCAGCGGACTGACGCCGTGTGCCGCGCGGTCTGCCGGATGTATGAGCAGAACGCTCTGCTGGAGGCTGTCCGCCAGATCATCCGGGAGGAGCTGCGCGGCGTGGAATTTATCTCAGCAAAAGAAATAACAGAGCAGCCGCAGGCCGGGGACGTGGATGACAGCGTCCTCGGCTTTCTGCTTGGGCTGCAGAAGGAAGGAGATGACGAACCATCTGATCCGCTATTTTGATATGTTCGCGGGCATCGGCGGCTTCCGGGCCGGACTGACCCGCGCGGGCGGTTTCCAGTGTGTCGGCCACTGCGAGATCGACAAGTACGCCGACGCCAGCTACCGCGCCATCCACGATATTGGGAAGGAGGAGAAATACTATCCCGATGCAAGAGAGATCGACCCCGGAGACCTGCCCCACTTCGACCTCCTGTGCGGAGGTTTTCCCTGCCAGGCGTTTTCTAACGCTGGCAAAAGAAAAGGATTCGATGACGCCAGAGGCACTCTCTTCTTTGAGATTGCCCGGCTGGCTGAAGCCCGGAGACCTGCGTACCTGCTGCTTGAAAATGTTCCCGGCCTTCTCACGCATGACCAGGGGAGGACGTTTGCTGTCATCCTCTCCGCGCTGGATGAGCTGGGGTATCATGTCGAGTGGTCAGTGCTTAACAGCGCCAATTTCCACGTCCCCCAATCAAGGAAACGGGTGTTCCTTATCTGCTATCTTGATCCCCGATGCGCCGGCCAAATACTTCCTGTCTTCGGAGATGACGCAAAAGCTCTTATACAGCTCATCGGCGGGCCGCAGGGATCGAGAGTTTACGACCCAATAGGGGCCCCCGCAAAGCCGTCCTCTGGCTTTGTGGGGAGAGGAGGAGCAAGGGAGCGAGCGCAGTTTTCGCCGCAGGCGGAAACGGAGTTGAGCGGACTTTGCGACGACGAAGTAGCCTGCACCCAGACCTCCGGCGCTGGCGGCATGGGCGGCAAAACAGGGCTGTATCTTGTGGGCTTCAACCGCAAGGAGGGCATTGTAAGCGAACGGGATACCGCCGTTGCCCTGAATGCCAGCGATTTTCGGGGCATTAACCGCAACCAGACCCAGAACGCTGTGTTCGTTGACTTGTCCGTGGGCCAACCGGAACGGACTGATACTGCCCGGTGCCTTACGGCCCGTTACGCGCAGGCTACCCTTTCCAACCACCGGGCGGAACGCTCCGGGGTGCTGCTGATCAAGGAGGCCACCAAGCGGGGGTATAAAGAGGCCAGCCCCGGCGACACCGTGGATCTGGGCTACGCCGGGAGCAACACCCGCCGGGGCCGTGTGGGCCACGACATCGCCCACACCCTGGAGACCAGCAGCATCCAGGGCATCGTGGAGCATGGCGGGCGCATCCGCCGCCTGATGCCCAGGGAGTGTCTTCGCCTCCAGGGCTTCGAGGAGGATCAGATTGACCGCCTGCTGGCTATCACCTCGGACGCCCAGGCTTATAAACAGGCCGGAAATTCAGTCACGGTCAATGTGATCGAGGCCATTGGCCGCCGCATCCGGGCGGTGGACGAGCAGCTCAAAAAGGAGGACTCTGCCGCATGAGCGAGATCGGCATCAAAGACCAATGCTTCGGTGTGGAGGTTGAGATGACCGGCATCACCCGCAGATGGGCCGCGGAGGCGCTGGCTGAATATTTTGGGGCAACGCCCCAATACCTTGGGACCTATTACGATACCTGGGGCGTGACCGACCCGGAGGGCAAGGTGTGGAAGCTGATGAGCGACAGCAGCATCAGCCCGGAGCAAAAGACCGGGGATGGATATGAGCCGCTCTCCAAAGAAGATACAGCGGGCAGAGAGCGGCAGGTGGAGATGGTCACCCCCAAGCTGACCTACGCCGAACTGCCCAAGCTCCAGGAATGTGTGCGCCGGGTGCGTAAAGCCGGGGCCAAGGCTAACAATTCCTGCGGCATCCATGTTCATGTGGACGCCGCCAACCACAACCGCCAGAGCCTGAAGAATCTGATCGGCATTATGTACTCCAAGGAAGATATTCTGTTTAAGGCGCTGCAGGTTGATCCGATCCGTGCGAGAGATTATTGCCAGAAAGTGCGGGAACCCATGCTGCGGCAGGCCCGGACGCTGTCCTCGGACGAGACTAATGACCTCACCCAGCTGGAGCGGGTCTGGTACGAGGGCAATGTGGAGAACACAGACCATTACAATTGGACGCGCTACTACGCCTTAAACCTGCATTCTGTCTTTTACCGCGGCACCGTGGAATGGCGGTGCTTTAATTCTACCCTCCACGCCGGGAAGGTGGCCGCATACGTCAACCTGTGCCTCGCCATCTCCGCCCAGGCCATCGCCCAGCGCAGCACCGTCATGCGTAAGACCCACAGCGAAAACGAGCTGTTCACTTTCCGGGTCTGGCTGGTGCGCCTGGGCCTCAACGGGGACGAGTTCAAGCACACCCGTGACCATTTGTTGGCCCACCTGGAGGGTGACCGCGCGTGGCGCCGCGATAAGGACAGCTATGAGGTCAACAGAAGGAAAAAACGCAATCGAGAAACGGAGAGATGACGATGAAAATTTGCATTGACGAGCGCACCTACGAGGGCAGCGCCACGGAGATCATGGAGCAGCTCCGCCAGCAGACCTTCGACCCCGCCGAGTACCCGGACACCGAAAGCTACATTTTCCAGCTTCGGAGCAACTTCATACGGGCCACCGACCTGGACTGCCCTCTGCCGGAGTCCGGTGTAGAGCGGCAGGCCCGGACTATGTTCGCCCATCTGGCCAAGGCCGGGGCGCTGACGATCTTGGAGGAATGACCATGGAAAACACGATGTATTTCGCCTATGGCTCGAACATCAACCTGGAGCAGATGGCCTACCGCTGCCCCGACGCCCAGGTGGTGGGGCCTGTAACGCTGGAGGGATACGAGCTGCTGTTCCGGCGGGGTGGCTTCGCCACCATCGCGCCCAAGGAGGGCGAACAGGTGACCGGCCTGCTGTGGAGCATCACACAATCGTGTGAGCGCTCCCTGGATTGCTATGAGGGCTATCCCCGCTTTTACAATAAGCAGATGGTGACCGTCCGGGACAGCGAGGGCCGTTCCCTGTCCGTCATGGCCTATATCATGGATGAGCGGTTCCGGGAGCCGATGCTGCCCACCGACACCTATTACAACGGCATCCTGGAGGGCTACCGGCAGAACGGCCTGCCCACCGCCGAGCTGAAAAAGGCGTGGGATCACGCTGTGCGGGAGGTGCATCAGGAGACGCAGCGGATCAACGCCGCCGCCCATATCAAGCCGCAGAAACGGAGGAATGAACATGGGCGATAAGATCAGAGTTCTGGTGGTGGAACCGATGAAGCCCTGCGAGGTGCGGGAGATCCCCGACACACTGGAGGCTATGCAGGCCCTCGTGGGCGGCAACATTGAGGCCGTCACATCCCTTCGGTATGCGTCAGCCATTGTCTGCAACGAGAACGGGAAACTCCTGAATCTGCCTTATAACCGCCCGCTGCTGGATGAAAGTGGGCTGCTGCCGCTGGATATCCTCCACGGCACGTTTTTCATCGCCGGGATGAGCGGGGAGCATTTTGTCTCTTTGACAGATGAGCAGATCCAGCGGTACAAAGACCTCTACGACAACGTGATGGTCTTGACATCGGAACGGTCTGAGAACCAGGCGGAGATCGCGCCGGAGGCCGCCATGCCGGACTTCGCCGTAGCCTGCCGGTTGACGTTCCGATTTGTTCGTGAAGATCAAGTGTCCATTGAGTTAAAAGATGCGTTTGCTGCCCATGTCAATGGCATTTTCAATCAGGATGAGGCCCTGGCGGAACGGACGGTGGGTGATCTGGATGTTACCTTTCAGGACTGCTGTGCTGAAGTGCGGTACACGTTTGCCCGACAGGACAAGGACGCGGCCAGCGCCGAGATGTTCTCCAAGCAATGTGTACTGGATGTGCGGGATCAACTGGAAGGGTACGGCTGCAAAATAGAAAAAATCGAGTGCTTCGCGGAGGAGCTGGAACCGGACTATGGGAGAGATCAGGCCAGAGGCCGCGGGACACAGGAAAAAAAGAGGAATGGAAACCGCCATGACCGATAGCACCGTGAGATGGGAGGCCGTATATGCCCGCCTATGATCTGTCCAACCCCGGCGCGGTCTCCGCCTCCGCAGAGCAGGCCCGAATCCGCGCCAGCCAGGAGCCAGACCAGAACAGCTACAACGCCGCATGGCTCCACGGCTACGCCAGCGCGCTGGCCAATGTGGCTGACGCGCTGGAGGCCCGGCAGGAGCTTGTGGACGCCATCATCGGCTTTATGGGAGAGCAGTACCCCAGCGCCGAACTGTACGGCATTCTCCACGACACCCTGGCAATGTCTGACCAGGAGATCCTGTCCCTGGGCTTCGACCTGCCCCAGTGCCGGGAACCGCCCCGTGCCCATCAGGGCATAAAATCTGCAAAAAAGAAAGGAATTCACTATGAAAGATAAGTACATCCTGACCGCCGAGTCGGTCACAGAGGGCCACCCGGACAAGCTGTGCGACACCATTGCCGACAGCGTCCTGGACGCCTGTCTGAAGCACGATCCCGCCGCCCGCGTGGCCTGCGAGGTCATGGCCACTGCCGGGAAGATCATCGTGGCCGGGGAGATCACCGCCAGGGAGCTGCCGGACATCCCCGCCATCGTCTGCCGGACTGTGCGGGAAACGGGCTATGGGTCGGACTATGAGGTGGAGGCCGTCACCCACGACCAGAGCGGTGATATCGCCGGCGCTGTGGACGGCGGCAATACGGGAACCCAGCCGAAGCCCAGCGAAGCGGGTTCGGCTGGGAGAGGAGAAGCAAGGGAGCGGACGCAGTTTTCGCCGTCAGGCGGAAACGGAGATAAGCGGACTTTGCGACGACTCGGCGCCGGCGACCAGGGCATCGTGTACGGCTACGCCTGCAATGAGACGGTGGAGCTGCTGCCCTTGCCTGTGGTGCTGGCCCATCGGCTGACGCTGCTGCTCACCAATACTCGCAGGGTGGAGATCATCCAGGGCCTGGGGCCGGACGGCAAAGCCCAGGTGTCCGTGGAGTACCAGGGCGGTGCGCCCAAGCGGATCGCCGCCGTGGTAGTCTCCTGTCAGCATGACGCGGACAAGGACATGGACGAGCTGCGCCGGGAGATCATCCGGCACGTCATCGTCCCCGCCCTGCGGGATCTGCCGCCCGATCCGAACACAGAGGTGTTCGTCAATCCCTCCGGGCGGTTCGTGCTGGGCGGCTTTGAGGCGGACACCGGCCTGACGGGCCGGAAGCTGATGGCGGACACCTACGGCGGGCTGGCCCCCCATGGCGGCGGGGCGCTGTCCGGCAAGGACGGGAGCAAGGTGGACCGCAGCGGGGCCTACATGGCCCGGTACATCGCCAAGAACATCGTGGCCGCTGGGCTGGCGGAACGCTGCACCGTCAGCCTCGCCTACGCCATCGGCAGGGCCGAGCCGGTGGCGGTGGACATCGACGCCCACCAGACCGGGAAGTACCCGGAGGCCGTGCTGGAGCAGGCCGTCCGGGCTGTGTTTGACCTGACGCCTGCCGGGATGATCTCCGCCCTGGGGCTGGACCGGCCCATCTTCGCCCGGTTCTGCAACTACGGTCACTTCACCCATCAGGACGCCCCCTGGGAGCAGACGAACCAGGCCGCGGCCCTGGTGGAAGCCTGTGGGCGGGAGGATGCCGTATGAACGGTGACACCCCTGTCAATATCGCCGGTGTGCTGGCCTTCCCCAATGACGCGGACGGCGGAATGATCCGCTTTGTTGACAGCGACTATCATACGCTGTTTCACGTGCCGGACGGCGGCAATATCATCCTCACCGCCTTTGACGATGGGCGCAGGGTCCTCCCCTGCCGGTACATCGACGCCAGCCACGCCCAGATCGGCGGCGAGACCTTCCACATCTGCCAATTTGCTGAGTTTCAGGAGCGGGCTGGTGCTGTTTACGCACCGGAGCATCCACAGCCTGGGGATGTTCTGGATACCTACACCATCTACCAGATCAAGGACATCCGCGCTGTGCCTTACGCCTTCAGGGCCTATGATGAGGCAAAGGGAAAGCTGAAGATGGCCCACTACGAACGGGCTTATCGAGGTGTTCTGGCTCCCAGCGTTACGCTGGACGAACTTTACGAAAAGCACAACCGGGACAGCCGCCCCTTTGGGCATCGGATACACTCCATGTCCATGAGCGATGTGGTGGTGGTAAACCGCAGCGGGGAGAAAAAAGCCTTTTATGTGGACAGCATTGGCTTCCAGGAGGCAAAGCGTTTCCTGGATTCGCCGGTCAGGAAGAAAAAACGGCCCGCCCAGGAGCGTTGACCATGGGGCCGCCCAAATGCATTGCCTCGGTGAGCTTCGGGAAGGACTCGCTGGCCACCCTTTTACTGGCGAAAGAGCATGGGGAGCCGCTGGATGAGGCGGTCTACTGCGAAGTGATGTTCGACAAGGATATCTCCGGTGAGGTACCAGAGCATCGGGACTTCATCTATGGTACAGCGATCCCCGCGCTGAAACGGATGGGGGTCAAGATCATTGTCCTCCGCTCGGAAAAGACCTATGTGGAGCTGTTCACCGGGCGGGTCACCCGCGGCCCGAAGAAGGGCATGGTGCGCTCCTTTCCTCTGTGCGGGAAATGCGCCATTCAACGTGACTGCAAGGTCAGGCCCATCCAGCGGTATCAAAAAAACCTGCCGCCGGGGACGGTCCAATACATCGGCATCGCCCAGGACGAGCAGGAACGCCTGCTGCGGCTGGAGGGCGGCAGGCAGGTGTCCCTGCTGGCAAAGTACAATTTCACAGAAAAGGACGCATGGGAGTTCTGCCGAAAGGCGGGACTCCTTTCGCCTGTCTATGCCTTCACCGACCGGGGCGGATGTTGGTTCTGCCCCAACGCCAAGCTGTCGGAGCTGCGCCACCTCTACGATCACCACCCAGACCTGTGGGCCAGAATGATGGAGCTGCAGGCCATCCCCGGCAAGACAACGGAGAAGTTCAACCGCACCCAGCAGTTCTCAGACATCGACGCCATATTCCGGCAGGAGGACGAGGACGCCGCACAGGCGGCGGCATAGCCGGGAATTGTTGGTGTTGCTGGGTTTCGGCAGCATCTCTTTGTTGGGTATTGTGATAGCTTTCGCCGCCAAAAGCTGGTATGGTTTTAGGTCGGACCTATCCCAAAAATCGAACTGTACACAGGGACGCTGTCCATGGGGGCAGCGCCCCTGTGTGAAAGGAGGTGTCAAGAATCACCGAGTTAGAAAAGCGGCTGGAGCGGTATCTGCAATCGGAAGATTTTTTGTATGATGTTGGCGCCTTGGTCAACGATTATCAGGCCCAGGGACTTCCAGTGCCGCCAGAGGAACAGCTCCGGGAGGAGGCCATTGCCGAAGCACGGAAATGCCTGGAGACCATGATGGTCTGCGAGGTGAAGGGGCATCTGTGGAAAGAAAAAGACGCTGACCCGGAGAACGGAACCAGCACCCTGTCCTGCCGCCGCTGCGGGGCAGAGGAACACCTGCGATGGTAGGAAGGAGGATATCATGCCAAACAATATCACAAATCAGATCACATTCGGCTCGGACAGCGCGGCGCTGGCCGTATTCCAGAGAATGCTCCACGATATGCGGATGGAGGGCCAGCCCCTGGGCAGTATCGACTTTAACAAGCTGCTGCCCATGCCCAAGGAACTGGACATGGAGTCCGGCACAAGGACGGATCAGGGGCTGAAGCTGGTTCGGGAGTATCACAGCGCACTGGCGGACCTGGAACGGCAGAAACCGGGGCTGACCCCTGCGGAATATGCGCTGAGTCTTCGCCAGTGCCAGGGGCTGTACCGGAAAAAGCGGATGGCCGACCCGGTGACCTGGGCCTTGGGCGAACAGGCATACAGCAATGTTCAGCGGTTTGGGTTCCCCACATGGTATGAGTGGTGCAAACGCAACTGGGGAACAAAATGGAACGCCTATGGATTTCCGCCGCTGGAGAAGGATTCTGATACCATGGAGTTCCTCACTGCCTGGGATTCTGTCCCGAAAATCGTCACGCTTTTGTCCAAAAAATACCCGGAGCAGACTATTACCTACCGCTGGGCGGATGAAAACATCGGATACAATGTGGGCGAGATGACGCTGAAGGGCGGCGAGGTCATCGACATCAACGTGCCGGAGGGCGGCAGCCGGGATGCCTATGAGATGGCGGCGGAGATCATGGGCGCCGACCTCTCTGACTATGACCTGTGCCTGACTGCGGATGGGAGCAGCTATGAGTACCGACAGCCGGACGATGTACCGGGTGTGGACAAAGGCGGCCTGGAGCCTCCCCCGGCCCCCATGGAGCAGGCCAAGGCTCCCAAGAAAAAGCGCGGGGCCAAAGGACAGGACAGATGAGGATCAGAAACCTGTATGGCTACGCAACCTGTGTCCACAGCCGGAAGCGGACACAAGCGCCTTGGCGGGTGAACAGTGGCTGTGAAAACCGGGCGCGTCTGTTCACGGGCAAACACTATGAACTGCCCAATTCCAGCATCTGCTGTGCCTGCCCATTTTACTGCGAGGACAAAGGCAATCCTAACAGAGAAAAGGACGAATAATGGATCTCCACATGAGGGAATTTGACGGAACCACCTTCGGAATGTCTGTGGAGGCTTCCTCCCCGGCGTTCAGGCGGGTGAAACGGAACGCATTCACAGGAGAAATCATGCGCTGCGGAGGTTTTTTCAAGCAGACCGTCCGCTGTGTCCGGGCCACCGATGTGGTCGCCGTCATGGGCCAAGCCGGGTGGCTGGTCAGAGAATTGCGGTGTATGGAAACCATCCGCTGGGGCAATGACGATACCGAATACTACATCACTTACGAGGAAGGATGTGAAAAATGAGCAGTTTTTTTGAACAGGAGCTGTGGCATCTGTTCGGGGATGGGAAGATCATCGACAACCCCGCCTGTTCAGGCCGGGCCTGTCTCGGAACATTGGGCAAGGACCTGCGGGTGCGGGCGCAATTCATCTCCACCCATATCTCCGGCGAGTACGACGCCCTGAAGCTGACGGTGCTGAACCGCACGGACGGGCCGGTGGACACCCAGGTGCTGAAGCTGAAGGATCTGCTGGGCAAAAAGCCTGTCCCCGGCAACCCCAACTTCCGCAGTGGGGTGATCCCCCACATCTGGGATGACTACGGAAAGTTCGAGTGGTACGCATACCGGCCCACCGACGCTGACTATGACACGATCCGGCAGGCCGTGGGACAATACCTGGATGTCTTCCGGGATCGGCAGCAGGAGCGCACCCAGGACGGCCCCAAGCTGGTATACATCTGCGCTCCCCTCCGGGGGGACGTGGAGAAAAACATTGAATTCGCCCGCCAGAAAGCCCAGGAGGTGTTTCAGGCGGGCGATATCCCTGTTTGCCCCCACCTCATGTTCCCATCTATTGCTGACCCGGAAGATCCTGTGCAGGATCAGGCGGCGCGGGAGATGGGCCTGCGGCTGGTGGAGTCCTGTCAGGAAGTCCACGTCTACGGCCCGGAATGGACGGAGGGGATGTGGGCGGAGATCCACCACGCCGTGGATCTGGGCATCCAGGTCAAGACCGACCAGGAGACCATTGGACGCAGCCCGCCTCGCAGGCAGGCCCAACGGCAAGACAAGAAAAACGGGAGGTGTCAGCATGAGCGATAACCCTGTAAAGCAGATCACCACAGATGACCTGCGGCGCATGGAGGATCAGGAGGGCCTGATCCTCCAGGGCTGCGGCGGGCCGCCCCAGGAGTGGGTGGACGGCATCAACGAGCTGTTCACCGAGGCAGGCATCCTGCTGGATGGCAGCCGATTTGAGAGTGTGTCCGTTTTCCAGCACGGCGACCTAACCAACCTGCTGTTCCCCTTTGAGGGAGTGGAGCTGGCCATTGGAAAACTGGCTATGTGGCGCATCCAGACCCACGGGCAGTTCGGCGGCACATGGCTGTCCGACTACGTCCCCAACCGGCTGGGCGGCTTCATATCTCAGGAACAGGCGCCGCAGAAACCCAAAATGGAACTGCTGGGCCAGGACGGCAATATCTTCGGCATCATGGGCCGCGCTTCCCGCCTGCTGAAGCAGGCTGGGATGAAGGAGCAGAGCGATGAGATGATCAGCCGTGTGACCGCCTGCGGCGACTACAATAAGGCCCTCAACATCATCAGCGAGTATGTGGAGACAGAGCTGTCTTCGCCTGCTACACTCCAAAAATCTACCAAAAAGAAAGCGAGGAACACACATGAGCGATAATCCCAAGTGGGAGATCATCCAGGGCGACGCCCTGAAGCTGCTGGGGGGCTTCTCCCCCGGCTCCTTCGACGCCGTCATCACCGATCCGCCCTACGCCTCCGGGGGCCGCACCCAGGCGGAGAAGAACAAGTCCACCGCCAAGAAGTATTCCAGCATGGGGGACCACGCGCCCCCGCCCTTCGAGGGGGACGCCAAGGACCAGCGCTCCTGGACCCGCTGGGCGGCGGAGTGGCTGGCGGACGCCCGGAAGCTGTGCAAGCCCGGAGCGCCGGTGTGTATGTTCATCGACTGGCGGCAGCTCCCCGCCGCCTCCGACGCCCTCCAGTGGGCGGGCTGGATCTGGCGCGGCACCGCTGTCTGGGACAAGGGCAACTCCCGCCCCCAGAAGGGCCGCTTCCGCCAGCAGGCGGAGTACATCGTCTGGGGGTCCAACGGCGATATGCCCATCAACCGCCCTGTCCCCTGCCTGCCGGGGGTGTTCAAGTACGGCAATCCCCAGAACCGCATCCACCTGACGGAGAAGCCCCTGCAGCTCATGCGGGATATCGTGAAGATCACCGAGCCGGGTGGGCATATCCTGGACCCCTTCGCCGGGTCCGGCACCACCGTCCTGGCCGCCGTGCTGGAGGGCTACACCGCCACCGGCATCGAGGTCACGGACGAGTACGCCCGCCTCGCCAGGGAGCGGATCGCCCAGGAGCTGGCCCAGGCGGCGTGACCGATAACTGTCTGCCGATTTATGTGGATATTGCCGCGAAGGTGCGGTATGATGTGGGCTACCAAAATAACAGGAGGTGCCAGAAATGCAAGTGAACTTTACCTTTGACAAGGCCGCCGTAGAGCGGCGGGGCCACACGCTGGAGGATGTGCATCGGACGGTAAAAAGCCTGTTTGCCGTCCATGCTCTCCCCTGCGTCTCGGATGGCGACACCCTGTCTTTCAAAGACAAGGGCCACGGCGATGACTTCGCCTGTATGTGGGATATCATCCTGTCTCTGCTGCGCTCCGAGTGGTTCATGGACTGCGCCGCCGCCTGCGTCTGGCAGGACGAGGACGGCGAGGAGGACGTACTCGCCCAGGCCGGAAAGGTGCGGGGTGCTGTGTAGCATGGGAAGCAGGAAGCAGATCACCTTTGATCTGAGCCAAGACGCGCTGAGGCAGCACTATCCCCGCAAGGAAACGGCTCAGGACCCGCAGTTTTTCAAGCGGGCTTACAAGGATATCCAGCGGTTTATGGAGGCCAACGGCTTTGAACGGCGGCAGTATTCTGTGTATGTCTCCGCAGAGAAGCTGACCGCACTGGATGTTGCTGTCCTCACTCAGCGGATGGCGGAACAGCTTCCCTGGCTGCGGAACTGTGTCAGGGAAATCACAGCAACGAACATCGGGGCGCAGCACAGCCTCCTGGGGCTGCTGCGCTCCGATGCGCCGCCCGTTGAACTCCTGCCGCCGACTGCGGTAAAAGGACAGCAGAAAAAGAGAAAAGTACCGGAACGATAGCTGTGAAGCGTGTTCATAGAAACACGTTTTGCAGCTCTTTTATTACATGGAGGTGAACCATGCAATACTATCCCATCGATGAGGCCCTGGCCCGCAGGGCAAAGAACATGATCAGCTTCTCCGACTACGTGGAGGGCAGCGCCACAGCGGAATACCGCCGTGCCGTGGATGAGGCCACCCGTCTCGCGGAGCAGCAGAAGCGGAAGGTAGATCCCATCCACCATGACCAGATCGACCAACTGCTGGACACCTACGCCCGTAGGCTGGCGGAGAATATCAACCAAAGCAATGCTATCACCGCCCGTGTGCCCTCCATCCTGATCGCGGGGGGCAGTAACTTCCCTGTCCGTCAAAAGGAAAAACAGAATCGGGCCGCGGACGCCAACATGGCTGAGTGGCGGCAGATCCAGGGCCTGCTGGACAAGATCCGCGGCACGGGCAGGGGCGGCATCAGCGCCGATGATCCGGAGGCTGTGCAGAAGCTGAAGTCCAAGCTGGCTGGGCTGGAGCAGGATCAGGAAAAAATGAAAGCGGTCAACGCCTATTATCGGAAGTACAAGACCCTGGAGGGCTGTCCTCTGCTGACTCAAGATGAGATCGAAAAGCGGAAAGCGGCAATGGCCCGTGACTGGCAGGCGAACCCCAAGCCATACCCCAGCTTTATGCTTACTAACAACAGCGCCTCCATCCGTCAGGCCAAGGCCCGCATTGCGGAGCTGTCCGCGAAAGCGGAAACGGAATATGAGGGCTGGGCCTTTGAGGGCGGCGAGGTGCAGATGAACCGGGAGAGCAACCGGCTGCAGGTGTTCTTCCATGAGAAGCCTGACCGGGATACCTGCTCCGCCATGCGGCACAACGGCTTCAAATGGGCGCCCAGCGTGGGTGCGTGGCAGAGGCAGCTCACCGACAACGCCATCTACGCCGCCAAGCACCTGGACTGTCTCCGGCCTCTGCCTGTGGAGCAGCCTGTGCCGGAGCAGGCGGGATCTGTGCAGGAACCAGCCCAGAGCGCCGTTGCCGGGTGGGGTTTTTACATCATCGCTGATTTGAAAACCTGGGCGGACAACGCTGCGGAACGCAGTGAGCTGGAGCATTTCCCCTCTTTTGAAGCAGCCAAGGCCCGGTTTGATGAACTGCGGAGTGCCCCCTACAACAGCGAGGCCGTGGAACCCGGCCCGGACGGACAGCCTCCCGCCCGCCTGACCCTGGGCCTGGAGAGTGCGGACGGCATGAGCGCCACCGACATCCTCCATGTGCGTCACGGAGAGAACTACCTCGTCACCGACTTCACCCGGTCGGAACGGCTCCGGGACGATCCCATGGTCATGGATATCCTCTCCCGTGTCTCCCGTGAGATAGGCTTTGACCGGGTGCGGGTATGGGAGCAGGCGGACGGTGGCCGGCAACTGCTGTCCGTGGTTCCCTTTGCGGAGTGGGAAAATCCCTATTTCCTCACCGCCACACCGGGCAGGATCGCCGCCCAATACTGTACTCTGCTGCATGAGTGCTACCCGCTCCCCACGGATGACGAGGCCCACAGCGGGCAGATCGCGGAGATCGTCAAGTTCCTCCAGAAAGAGGGGAAGCGCGGCGCGGATCAGATGGCGCTGGCTGTTGCCGGATTCGGCGCCACATTCTCAGACAATGCCGCTGTTCAGAAACAGGCGGAGGCTCTCATGAAGGAGCTGGCCCAATATGACGCGCCGAGGCTGGCCGAGGTGCAGCAGCGAAAGCCAACGCACAGAAAGTCCCAGGAGCGGTAGGCCAAGGGCAGGCGGGGTGTTATGTATTGACACCCTGCCTGTCCACATATCTGGGTATTTATTTGACAAGGGTGTCTACATGGACACCCACCTGGAGGTGAGAACTTGGCGGAATCTACGATCTATTCCCATTTTTCCTTCAAATCCTGCTGTGTGGAGGATCTGAAGGACAGCAGGGCTGACGGGCCAATCCGTGTGCAGGTGGCCAAGATTATCCAACTGACCCAGGAACAGTACCGGCATTTTTGTTCCCATCTGCTGGAGGATATGCCCTTCATCAAAGCCAATAACCATCTCAAAGGCAGTAAAGGCAATGACGTGCCCCTCTGCCTGCTGGTGACCACCCGGAATATCCGGGGCGGTATCCTGGTGGACTGTCAGGGTTACGACTACGCCCGCTATGCGGCAGAGGTACTGGACAAATCGGCCTTGGATCTGCGGGATGCGCCGGTGAACCACTACGATCTGAAGCTCCGGCAGCCCCGCAGCCAACAGGAGCGGTGATGGTTTCCCTTTTGAGGACGCGGGCTCCGCCCGCCAATTCCAATCAACCTACCGCTTAGAACGCAGCCCCGCCAACGGCGGGGCCGAGGCCATCGCCGCCCCTGGCGGCGATGGCGCAAGCATAGCGCAAATGTACATTTTGCGCGCTTGCAGGGGGATATCCCCCTGTCCCCTATGCCGCCTGCGGGCGGAAGATCGGCGGCGGAGCCGCAGGAAGGAGCGTGGAGTGCGAAGTGTCGCCTCAGTGAGCTTTGGCAAGGACTCCCTCGCCATGCTCTTATTATTACTGGAGCGAAACACACGATTGGATGAAGTGATTTTTTACAATTCGGAAATGGAATTTCAGGCCATATACGATATCCGGGATCGGATCAAGCCGGTTCTGGAGCAGCGGGGCATCCGCTTCACCGAGGTGAAGCCGGGTGTCCCGTTTTTATACAATATGCTGGACAGGCCGGTCAACTCCAAGAAGAACGGCTTCCACCTGGGCTACGGCTGGTGCGGCGGCCCCTGCCGCTGGGGGACCAAGCTCAAAACCACGGCCCTGGACGGCCTTGCGCTGGACGCGGACATCCACTACGTTGGCATCGCCGCGGACGAGCCGGAGCGGCTGGAACGGCTGGAGGCCCCCAAGTGTTCGCCCCTGGCCGAAGCGGGGATGACGGAGGCGGACTGTCTGGCGTACTGCTATGCGCGGGGATTTTTCTGGGAGGAGAACGGTATCCGGCTGTATGACATCCTGGACAGGGTGTCCTGCTGGTGCTGTAAAAATAAGAACCGGAAGGAACTGAAAAATATTTATCAGTTTTTGCCTCAATATTGGGAGAAGCTGAAGGGGCTGCAGGCCCAGATCCCCATGCCTATGAAGCCCTACAGCCGGAAGGGCGTCCCTTATGGCAATGTGTTTGATTTGGAAAAAGTGTTTGAACAGGAGATTCAGGTGGAGAACAGCGGCAGCTCTCCCAAGGGAAAAAGGAGGCGGCATGAGCAGAGCAGATAAGCACGGCAGGCATCATGTCCACATCGAACTGACGCCGGCGCAGTACCAGCGGCTGGTGGCCCAGGCCAGGCAGTGCGGCCTCTCCCGGAGGGCCTACCTCGTCCGGCTGATCGAAGGGACGCCTGTCCGCACCCGGCCCTCCCAGGAGATCAAGGAATTGCGGACGGAGATCCACCACATCGGCAATAACATCAACCAGATCGCCCGGAGCGTCAACGCCGGCATCGCCAGGGCCGAGGACGCCAAGCGAGGCCTGTTCCTGCTGGATCAGGTCTATGAGCTGATGTACCAGATCGCAAAAAAGTAAAATCTATTGATGCTCTTCCAGCCAGCGGACCGCGCAGTGGGCCAGGCAGGCGGAGCCGATGGGACAGATATCCTCGTTGAACCGGACCTTGGGGTTGTGGGCGGTGGCATCGCCCCGCTCATCCATATACCCCGCTGAGAGGTACATAAACACGCTGGGGACCTTCTCCGCAATGGCCGCGAAGTCCTCAGAGGCGCTGGCGGAGGTATCAGGAACAGGTGTCAGACCGGGGATGGGCAGCTCCCGCATATAGCGGGCTATTTCCTCTGTCATGGTGGCGTTGCACACCAGAGGCGGCACCTGAGAAAGTTCTTCGATCTCCGCCGAGCCGCCGTAAACCTCAGCAGTCCTTTGGGATACCTCCCGCAGCCGCCGGACCAGTTTGTCCCGGCTGGCGCTGTCGTTGGTGCGCAAGGTCCCCTGGAGAACGGCGGTGTCCGGGATGATATTGGGGGCTGAACCTGCGGAGAAATTGCCGATGGTCAATACGCAGGCTTTGCTGGGGTCCGCTTCACGGGCGATCAGCGCCTCCAGGGCCAGATAGATGTGGACAGCAATGTTGATGGGGTCGATGGCACTGTGAGGATAGGCCCCGTGGGCGCCCCGGCCATGGACGGTGATCCGGAAGCCGTCCACGGAGTACATCATAGTCCCACCAGCATTGTACATGAACAGGCCCACCGGCATTCTGCCGGCGCCCACATGATAGGCCAGGGCTCCGTCCACGCCGTCCAAAATGCCGCCCGCAAGCATATCCTTCGCGCCCTCAAAGGTCTCTTCGGCGGTCTGGAACATGAATCGGACCCGACCCGACAGCTCGGCCTCGTTTTCTTTCAGCATCTTCGCCGCCGTCAGCAGCATCGCCGCATGAAAATCATGGCCGCAGGCATGAGCTTCCGTTCCGGTGGGGCAGGCGAAGGACTCGCCGCTCTCCTCCGGCATGGGTAGGGCGTCCATGTCCGCACGGAGCAGGAGCGTCCGGCCTCCCTCGCGGCCCAGCTCGGCGGTCACACCATGGCCGCAGGGGCGGGCGTCCAGACCGCATTTTTTCAGTTCATCCAACACATAGGCTTGCGCTTTGGGCATATCCAGGCCCACTTCCGCATGGCTGTGCAGCCAGCGGCGATGGGCAACAGTCTCCTCGCGCAGTTCTAACGCTCGTTTATAAAAATCCATATCAGATTCCTCCCCGATTGACCCACAAGATCCAGAAAGATAAGCTGAGTGAATTGTAGCAAAAGGCTTTGGTACCGTCAATAGCATCTGCAGTTCAGCGGCTGTTTATGAAGGAAGTATTTATGGCTGTCACGAAGATCCTGGCCCGGAAGGGCCGTCTGGACATCGGCATCAACTACGTCCTCAACGGGGACAAGACCGAGGAGCGCGTCCTCACCGCCCATCTGAACTGCGACCCTGGCCGGGAGTGCCGCCAGATGCTGGACACCAAACGGGCTGTGGGCAAGGAGGACGGTGTGCAGTATTACCACATCATCCAGTCCTTCAAGCCGGAAGAGGTTACACCGGAACAGGCGCTGGAGATCGCCACAGAATTTGCGAAAGAGCATCTGCCGGGGTATGAGACGGTGATCGGCGTCCACGTGGACAAGGAGCATATCCACGCCCACCTGGTTTTCAATTCCGTCAACGCCGATACCGGCGAGAAGTACCACAGCAACGCCCAGAGCTACTACCAGCAGATCCGGGCGACCTCGGACCGGCTGTGCCGGGAGCATGGCCTGTCGGTCATCATGGAGGGCAGTTCCGGCAAGGCGGTCAGCTATATTGAATGGCTCCGCCAGTCCAGGGGCCAGCCCACATTCCGCTCCATGCTGGAGGCGGACCTGCGGACGGCCATTCAGGACGCCAACGACCTGGGCCACTTCTTTCTGCTTATGGAACACATGGGGTATGAGATCAGCCATGGCAATCGCCTGGGCTTTCGGTTGCGGGGACAGGATCGCTTCATGTACCCAGGACGGAAAAGCCCGCTGTTCACTGAAGACGGCATTCGGGCGGCCATCCAGAGCGGCCTGGAGGATATCGAGGCCGGACGCAGGCCCGCCGTCATTTACAGGCCGCCCTTCCAGCCCTACAAAAAGTACCCAAAATATACCGGAATTATGGCGCTCTATGTCCACTACCTCTACGTCCTGGGCAAGATCGAGCAGCGGCAGTATCCGCCCCGGATGACGCCCCAGCTCCGGCAGGAGGTGATGAAGTCCGAGCGATACCGGGAGCAGTTTGACTTTCTCCGGGAGAACGATATCGCCACCCAGGGAGACATGGCCGCATTCCAGACCCGCACAGAGGACGCGCTGGCCAACCTGATGAAGCAGCGCACGATTCTCAATGTGCGGAAGAAGAAACGGAAAAAGCTGTATGATGCCCTGGCGGATGTGGCCGCCCTGACCCCAGCCAAGCAGCTCTACGAGGACGGACTGTCCGGTATGGAGGTGGAGTATGCCCGGTACATGGAGGCGGTGGCTGTGCTGGAGCAGTGCGCCATCCCCAGAGAACGGCTCTCAAACGAAAAGGCGGAAATATATGAGCAGCTTGCCCAGATCAACCGTGACATTCGGGCGGAGCGGAAAAAGCTGGCCCTTTGCCGGGAAATCCAGAGCAGGCTGCCCC
>CAJTVM010000025.1 GCA_910579595.1 uncultured Oscillospiraceae bacterium | reverse complement strand
ATCGGCGGCATCGTAGGCACCATCTGCGCGGTGAAGGACAAGACCATCGTGCTGGAGACCGGCGCCGACCGGGTGCGCGTCGAGTTCACCAAGTGGGCCATTTCCAGCAAGGGAACCCAGAGCACCGAGGAGGCCGTGCCTGAGAAGGAAGATAAAAAGGACAAGAAGGACAAAAAAGAGGACAAATGACAGCGCTTTTCCCGGAATGACAAGCACCCCTTTTGCATATGGTATACCAGCCATAGGAAAAGGGGTGCTGTTTTATGCGAAAGGCGGAAGCGCAGGGGGCGAACGCCGTGCAGATGGTGACGGCGGTGGCGCTGGGCGGTCTGCTGGCCTTGGGGATTGAACTGACAGTGCTGCTGCTGGGGGCGGCGGCGGTGTCCAACGGGATTCTGAAGGAGGATGCGGCGATCCAGGTGACGGCGGCGGCCTGCGTGTTGGGTTGTCTGGCGGGAGGATTGCTGGCCTGTTCCCGGTGGAGTTCCCGGCGGCTGCTGGCGGGCCTTGCCACGGGGGCGGTGTGCTGCCTGCTGATTGTGGCGGTGGGCCTGCTCATGGGGGACGGCTTCCAGTTTGGCGCCCAGGCGCTGATCGAGCTGGCCGGGTGCCTGTGCGGCGGAGCCGTCGCGGGTCTGTTCAGCGGCAGGAAACGGGGAAAAAAGCGCGCGCCCGCTAAAAAAAAGTGATTCAGCCGCGGCCTCTGATATGGGGGCCGCGGCTTTCTTTGACTGTTCCGGGATTTTTCCCGAAAAATGTTTGAAAAGAGGCAGAAATGATTTGACAATTCCGGCGGGGTTTAGTATAATATCAGTCGTGCCATTATGCGAGGTGGATCATGAAGCTGAATTTAAAGCGCTTTGCCCAAGAGCCCGGCGCGGCCCTGCCGTTTGACTACGAAATGGATCTCTCCCAGGTGGAGTGGAACGGACAGCGGCCCTTTTCCCATGGCGTCCATATCAAGGGAAAGGTGCGCAACATGGCGGGCGCCATGCTGCTGAACGTCCGGCTGAGTACGGTTCTGTCCCTGCTCTGCGATCGGTGCGCCCAGCCCTTTGAAAAGGAAAAGACGGTGGAGTATGAAACCCTTCTGGCCTTCGAGCTGGAAAACGGGGAGAGCGACGAAATCGTCCTGCTGGACAAGGACGGCGTGCTGGAGCTGGACGAGCTGATGCAGGAGGTATTCCTCCTCGAAATGGACATGAAAAACCTGTGCTCCGAGGATTGCAAGGGCCTTTGCTCCGGCTGTGGTGCGAATCTGAACCGTGAGCCCTGCCGGTGCAAAAAGGAAATCGACCCCCGGCTGGCCAAGCTGGCGCAGTTGCTGGAGGATGGGGGACTCAAAGAGTAAGCTGTATGTCCGCGGACATTGTTCGATAAGGAGGTGTCAAAATGGCCGTCCCTAAAAGTAAGGTATCCAAGCAGCGCAGAAATAAGCGCCGCAGCTCTGTGTGGAAGCTGGAGACTCCCGGTGTCAACACCTGCCCCAAGTGCGGTACCGTCACCCTGCCTCACCGCGTGTGCAAGAACTGCATGAGCTACAATGGCCGTGAGGTTTCTGCTCCCGCCGAGAAGTAATGCCTGCGAGGACTAAGAAAGCTGCCGCTGCTGCGGCAGCTTTTTTGCGTCTGCGAAAAAACCCAATCCCCCGCCAGCGGTGGGGGATTGGGTTTTCATATCCAGTCAAAACGCGTGCCCGATATCGGTGCGGAAGTGCATATCGGTGAAGGAAATGGGTTTAGCGGCGGCGTAGGCGTTGGCAATGGCCTCGTCCAGGGTGCTGCCCAAGGCGGTAACACCCAGCACCCGTCCGCCGTTGGTGACGATATGGCCATCCTTCTCCGCAGTTCCCGCATGGAATACTATGGCGGATTTGCCCGCCTCGTCCAGGCCGGAGATGGGATAGCCCTTCTTGTAGTCTGCTGGGTAGCCGCCGGAGGCCAGCACAAGACAGCAGGCGGCGCTGTTTTTCCACCGGCAGTCCACCTTGTCCAGCGTTCCCTCCCGGCAGGCGGTGAAAATGTCCAGCAAATCGCTGTCCAGCAGGGACAGCACCGTCTGGCACTCCGGGTCGCCGAAACGGGCGTTGTATTCCACCACCTTGGGGCCGTCCGGGGTGATCATCAGGCCAAAGTAGATGACGCCCTTAAAAGGCCGGCCCTCCGCCTTCAGTGCCTGGATGGTGGGCAGGAAAATCTCGTCCATGCACCGCTCTGCCACATCAGGCGTGTACTGGGGCGGGGGGGAGATGGCCCCCATGCCGCCGGTGTTGGGGCCTTGGTTGCCGTTGTAGGCCCGCTTGTGGTCCTGGCTGGCGGGCATAGGCCGTACGTGCTCCCCGTCGGCAAAGGCCAGCACGGTGACCTCCGGCCCGGTCATACATTCCTCGATGACCACGGTGGAGCCGCTCTCGCCAAGCTTCTTGCCCTCCATCATCTCCCGGGCGGCGGTCTTGGCCTCATCCACAGTGGCGGCCACCACCACGCCCTTGCCCAAGGCCAGCCCGTCCGCTTTCACAACAATGGGCGCACCCTGCGCCTCAATATAAGATAATGCGGCGGACAGATCTGTAAAGGTCTCGTACTTTGCAGTGGGGATGCGGTACTTCTTCATCAGCTCCTTGGAAAACGCCTTGCTGGCCTCAATGATGGCGGCGTCAGCCCGGGGGCCGAAGGCGGGGATGCCCGCCGCCTCCAGCGCGTCCACCATGCCCAGGGCCAGCGGATCGTCCGGGGCTACCACCACGAAATCCATGGCATTGTCCTTGGCCCACTTCACCATGCCGTCCACATCGGTGGCCTTCACGTCCACGCAGTTGGCAACTTGAGCAATACCCGCATTGCCAGGGGCGCAGTACAGCGACCTCACCTTAGGCGACTGGGCCAGCTTCCAGCAAATGGCGTGTTCCCGGCCGCCGGAGCCCACAACTAAAACTTTCATAAAAACCCTCCTGACCTGAAAGCGGCTTTGATTGCGTACTGGGTTGTGTGTTACATTCCCTTAGCCATAGGAAAATACTAACTTCTCGATAAACTGGAAGTTTTCAATCTGCTTTTAACTGATATTATAACACTAACAGACCATTTTCATCATATTTGAAATCAGGTCCCCAAGCAACTTCCCAAAAATATCCGTCTAAATCAGCAAAATAGGCATGATACCCACCCCAAAATACTTCCTGCGGTTCTTTGACGATGATCCCTCCCGCATCTCGAACCAATTCGATCACTTCATTGACTTTTTGCTTACTATCAACATTATATGCCAATGTAATGCCGCCAAAGCCATTGCCGGTTACGGGGGGATCATTTGGATTGATGTCTTTCGCCAACAGGTCTAACGGATACAATTCAAATTTTGTCCCAGGCGTATCAAAAAAGCATACAGAAGGGTTGTTTTCCTTGCAATCTGTACAAAAACCCAACTTGTCCCGATAAAAAGTGATTGCGCGTTCCATACTTTTTACCCCTAAGCAAATGCAGGTTATTTTGTTCATTGTGGCACCTCTTCCAAATTCCTGATTTTTTGTTTGGGATTCAATGGTGGAACAACCGCATCCCGGTGAACGCCATGACCATATCATGGCTGTCGGCGGTGGCGATGACCTGGTCGTCCCGGATGGAGCCGCCGGGCTGGACGAGGTACTTTGCCCCGGACTTGAAGGCCCGCTCCACGTTGTCGCCGAAGGGGAAGAAAGCGTCGGAGCCAACCGTCACGCCGGACATCTGGGCAATCCAGTCCTTTTTTTCCTGCTCGGTGAGCACCTCGGGCTTCACCTTGAAGGTGTTTTGCCACACGCCCTCGGCCAGCACGTCATCGTGCTCGTCGGAGATGTACAGGTCGATGGCGTTGTCCCGGTCGGGGCGGCGGATACCGTCCACGAACTGGAGGCCCAGCACCTTCGGGTGCTGGCGCAGCCACCAGATGTCCGCTTTATTGCCCGCCAGCCTGGTGCAGTGGATGCGGCTCTGCTGGCCCGCGCCCACGCCAAGGGTCTGCCCGTCCTTTACATAGCACACAGAGTTGGACTGGGTGTACTTCAGCGTGATGAGGGACAGCAGCATATCGTGCTTGGCCTGCTGGGGCAGATCCCTGTTTTTAGTGACGATGTTTTCCAGCATAGCCTCATCAATGGTCAGGTCATTGTAGCCCTGCTCGAAGGTGATGCCAAAGATATTCCGCCGCTCAATGGGGGCGGGGGTGTAGTTCGGGTCAATTTTGACCACGTTGTAGCCGCCCTTGCGCTTGGTTTTCAGGATCTCCAGCGCCTCGCCGGTGTAGCCGGGGGCGATCACGCCGTCGGACACCTCCAGGGCCAGGAACCGGGCGGTATCAGCGTCGCACACGTCGCTCAAAGCCGCCCAGTCGCCGAAGGAGCACAGCCGGTCGGCCCCCCTGGCCCGGATGTAGGCGCAGGCAATGGGGGACAGATCTCCCTCGGGGGCGAAATAGATGTGCCGCTCCACATCGCTCAGGGGCAGGCCCAGGGCCGCCCCGGCGGGAGAAACGTGCTTGAAAGAGGCGGCGGCAGGCAGGCCAGTGGCTTTTTTCAGAGCCCTGACCAGCTGCCAGGAGTTCAGCGCGTCCATAAAGTTAATATACCCCGGCTTGCCGTTCAGTACCTCCAGAGGCAGTTCACCATTCTCCATAAAGATGCGGGCGGGCTTCTGGTTGGGGTTGCAGCCGTATTTCAGTTCCAGTTCCGTCATGTCAGGCCCTCCTTACCAATGTTTGTTGATGATGGAAGTCTCATCGTCCCCGGTCTCCAGGTCGATATACCGCACGAACAGCGAGACTTTGTTGTCCTCGTTCAGCGCCAGCCACAGGCCGCCCGCCAGCGTCTCCGCGTCAGGGGCGGTGACGGCCATCCGCCGGGGCTCGCCCTCAAAGGAGGGCAGGGGGTCGCCGTCCCGCTCATAGGTGTGGATGAAGTGGCCCACCCCCGCCTTGGGGTCAGAGTACTCGTAGAAGTACCGGCAGGCGCAGGAGGGGTCGCCGTCCAGGCTCTTGAGAATGGACAGATCGTAGGAGCCGTTGGGCTTTACCACGCCGGAGATCCGGGGGGTATAGTTGGGGCCGTCCGGCTCGAAGGTGCGGGTGTTCAGGGCGTGGCGGTAGCAGTGGCCCTGCATAATGTTGTCCCGGATGGTGTCAGTCTGGTCGCCGTTGGTGACGATGGTGACGCCGTTGTCCATTTTCCGCACGGGGTGGTAGATGATGAGGGAGGGGTCGGTCATCTTGCCCTCGTCAAAGGCGCGGGTGCGGATGCCATCCTCCGTTTCCTCAAAAATCCGGTTGCGGCTGTTTTCGCTGCGGCCCATGATGAAGTAGGCAATGACGGCGTACTTGTTGTCGGCGGAGCGGCCCAGCATAATGCCCCGGCCGGGGTAGGGGTTATTCTGTAAATACTCGGTCATATCGATCATTGCAGACACTCCTTTGAGAGATTTAACGGCTTTAAAATCCGGACGCTGCGGCCCTCCACGCGCAAACGCCCCTGGCAGAACAGGGACACGGCCCGGGGCAGGATCACCCACTCCGCCTGCTCCATAATCCGGCGCTGGAGGGTTTCCGGGGTGTCGGTTTCCTCCACTGCCACCGCCTTTTGCAGCACGATGGGCCCGCCGTCGCACTCCTCACTGACGAAATGGACGGTGGCGCCGGAAACCTTCACCCCGTACTCCAGCGCCTTTTCGTGGACGTGGAGGCCGTAGTACCCCTCCCCGCAGAAGGAGGGGATCAGGGCGGGGTGGACGTTCAGAATGGCATTGGGGTAAGCCTTCACCATCTCTTCCGTGAGGATGACCATAAACCCGGCCAGCACCACCAGATCAATGTGCAGGCTTTTCAGCTTGTCCACCAGAGCGATGGTCATGGCCTGATTGGTGTGGTAGTCCTTCCGGGCCACCACATAGCCGGGGATGTTGGCCTTCGCGGCCCGCTCCAAAGCGTAGGCCCCGGCCTTGGAGGCGATGACGGCGGCGATTTCTCCGTTGATGATCTCTCCCCGGCGCTGGGCGTCGATGAGGGCCTGCAGGTTTGTCCCACCGCCGGACACCAGCACGGCGATGCGTTTGACGCTCATACCAGCTCAACGCCCCCGTTGCCGGAGACTACCTCGCCGATGACACGGGGGGCTTCTCCCGCGGCGTCCAGGGCGGTGACGGCCTTGACCACGTCCGCCTTGTCTACAATGAGGATCATGCCGGCGCCCATGTTGAAGGTGTTGAACATATCATGCTCAGGGATACCGCCCTTTTCCTGGAGCAGGGAGAAGATGGCGGGGATTTTCAGGGAGGACTTGTCGATTCTGGCGCTCAGTCCCTCGGGCAGGCAGCGGGGGATGTTCTCAAAGAAGCCACCGCCGGTGATGTGGCTGATTCCGTACACCCGGGCGGCCTCAATGGCGGCCAGCACGGGCTTGACGTAGATTTTGGTGGGGGTGAGCAGCGCTTCCCCCAGAGACTTGCCTTCCAGCTCGTCCAGGGGCTTGCCGAGGTCGGCGTGCTCAATGTCAAACACCTTGCGTACCAGGGAGAAGCCGTTGGAGTGCAGGCCGCTGGAGCTGAGAGAGAGGATCACATCCCCCGCCTTCATGTTCTGGTTGCTGATGATCTTGGTGTTGTCCACAACGCCCACGGAGAAGCCCGCCAGATCGTAATCGTCGGGGTTCATCACGCCAGGGTGCTCGGCGGTCTCGCCCCCGATGAGGGCGCAGCCCGCCTGGACGCAGCCCTCCGCCACGCCCTGCACGATGGAGGCCACCTTCTCCGGGTCGTTTTTGCCGATGGCAATATAGTCCAGGAAAAACAGGGGCTTGGCGCCGCAGCAGATGATGTCGTTGACACACATGGCCACGCAGTCGATGCCAATGGTGTCATGCTTGTCCGCCAGCTGGGCCACCCGGATTTTGGTGCCCACGCCATCGGTGCCGGACACCAGGATGGGCTTTTTCATCCCCGCCAAATCCGGGGCGAACAGCCCGCCGAAGCCGCCGATGCCGCTGACGACACCGGGGATCATGGTGCGTTCCACGTGCTTCTTCATGAGCTGTACGCCCTTGTACCCGGCCTCAATGTCCACACCGGCGGCGGCGTAGGATGCGGAATGGGAATTATTCATAAAAATATGACCTCCTGTATTCACGCCTCAACTGTTCGCGGTGCGCGGCTTCGCGGCCACTCGGGCTGGCCTTTGGGGCCTTTGGCCCCGCCGCCCGTCCTCGCTCCGTTCCATCCGTGCTGCTCACGACGGCTCAGACGCTATTCTTTTCCGGTCCAGCAGTAGGTGCAGATCTTGTCCCTGTCGATGCCGATGGCCTCCAGCAGGCCCTCCAGGGACTGGTAGCCCAGGGAGTCAAAGCCCAGCTTCTGACAGATGGCATTGAGCAGGCACTGGCCCCGCTGGGTATTGGAATCGGCATATTCTTGCAGATGTTCCTGTCCTTCATCGCCCTCCAGCTCTTGGATGGTCCGGCGGGCCAGCAGCTCAGTGTCGGAATTGCTCCGGGAAAAGTTGAGGTACTTGCAGCCGTACATGATGGGCGGGCAGGCCGAGCGCATATGCACTTCCTCCGCCCCCGCACCGTACAGGAAGTCCACCGTCTCCCGCAGCTGGGTGCCCCGGACAATGGAGTCGTCCACGAACAAAAGCTTCTTGCCCTGGATCAGCTCGGGCACGGGGATCTGCTTCATTTTTGCCACCTGGTTGCGCACCTCCTGGCTGGCGGGCATGAAGGATCTGGGCCAGGTTGGGGTGTACTTCACAAAGGGCCGGGCAAAGGGCTTGCCGCTGCGGTTGGCGTAGCCGATGGCGTGGGGGACGCCGGAGTCTGGGACGCCGGCCACCCAGTCCACGTCGGGCAGGGTGCCTGCCTTCTTTTCCTCCCGGGCCATAATCTCGCCGTTGCGGCAGCGCATGACCTCCACGTTCATGCCCTCGTAGTTGGAATTGGGATAGCCGTAATAGGTCCACAAGAAGGCGCAGATGCGCATTTTATCCCCGGCGGGGGCCAGGGTTTCCCAGCCGCCGGGGGTGATGCGGACAATTTCGCCAGGACCCAGCTCATAGGCGTTGCCGTAGCCCAGCTTGGTGCAGGCGAAGGATTCAAAGGACACGCAGCAGCCCTCGTCGTTCTGCCCGATAAGCACCGGCAGGCGGCCCAACCTGTCCCGAGCGGCAACGATGCCCTCCGGCGTGAGAATCAGGATGGTGGACGAGCCGTCGATAACCTCCTGGGCATACTTGATGCCCTCCACCAGGGAATCCTTCTCGTTGATCAGCGCGGCGGTGAGCTCGCAGGCGTTTACCTTGCCGGAGCTCATAGCCATGAACTGCCGGGTGTGGTCGTTGAAATAGCGCTCCACCAGCTCCTCGGCATTGTTGATGATGCCCACGGTGGAGATGGCGTATACCCCCAGGTGGGAGCGCACCAGCAGGGGCTGGGGATCGGTGTCGCTGATGCAACCGATGCCGGAGGCGCCGTGGAACTTCTCCAGATCCTTCTCGAACTTGGTGCGGAAGGGGGTGTTTTCGATGGAGTGGATCTGCCGCTGGAAGCCGTCCAGCTCATCGTAGATGATCATGCCGCCCCGGCGGGTGCCCAGGTGGGAGTGGTAGTCCACGCCGAAAAAGATGTCAAGGGTCACGTCTCGTTTGGAGATCGCGCCGAAAAAACCGCCCATAAAGAGCCTCCTTAGATTGATTGGTGCGTTACGCGAAGAACAGCTTGGACAGGGTCATGGGGTCGATATACTGCCCATCCTTGTATACACGCATATTGCCGGAGGCGATCTCGTCGATGAGGATCACCTTGCCGTCAGCGTCGTAGCCGTACTCGAACTTGATGTCGTAGAGCACCATGCCCTTCTCCTTCAGATCGTCGGCCACAATCTGGGTAATCTTCTGGGTCATGTCCTTGATATCGTCGTACTGCTCCTCGGTCATCACGCCCAGGGCCACCAGGCCGTCTTTGGTCACCAGGGGATCGCCCTTCTCGTCGTTCTTGAAGGTGGTCTCCACGTAGGCGGGCAGATCGGCGCCCTCCTCAATATACTCACCGTAGCGGCGGAAGAAGGAGCCCACCGCCTTGTGGCGGCAGATGACCTCCAACCCCTTGCCGAACACCTTGGCGGGCAGCACCTCCATAGTGGTGTTCTCCAGGTCGGCGGAGACATAGTGGGTCTTGATGCCGGCGGCGTTGATCTTCTCGAAGAAGTAGATAGACATACGCAGGTTCACGTCGCCCACGCCCTCGATGGTCAGGCCTACGGAGTTCTCGCCGGGATCAAACACGCCGTCCTTGCCGGTGCAGTCGTCCTTGAACTTGAGCAGGTAATTGCCGTTGTCCAGCGCGTAGACATTCTTGGTCTTACCAGTGTAGACGAGATTTTTCATCATAATTTCCTCCCAAAGTGTAAAGTGTTGATGTTATTGTTCAAATGCCCCGAGACTGCGGGCCGATCATTCTATCCATCACGGCATTCTGGGGGCATGAACAGGCATAAGGGGTGAACGGCGCGGCCGCGCCATGCTTCAGGCGTTTAGTTCCGCCTGGAGCGTGGCTTCCTTTTCCGCGATCTGCGCGGCCATCTTGTCCCGGGCGGCGTCCAGCTTTGCCGCCAGCCCGTCATCGGCCACCGCCAAAATCTGCGCGGCCAGCACGGCGGCGTTTTTGGCCCCGTTGATGGCCACGGTGGCCACGGGGATGCCGCTGGGCATCTGGACGGTGGCAAGCAGCGCGTCCAGCCCGTCCATGGCGCCTCCCTTCATGGGGATACCGATTACGGGCAGGGTGGAGCTGCCGGCGAAGGCCCCGGCCAGGTGGGCGGCCATGCCCGCGGCGCAGATGAGTACGCCGAAGCCGTTGGCCCGGGCATTTCTGGCGAAGTCTGCGGCGGCGGCGGGGGTGCGGTGGGCGCTGAGAATGTGGGCCTCATAGGGGATGCCGAATTCCTTGAGCTGGGCGCAGGCGCCTTTGACCACCGGCCAGTCGGAATCAGAGCCCATAATGACGGCGACCTTTTTCATGAATATGCCTCCTTACAAAAATGAAAACAAAGAGGCCGCCTCGCGTTTGCGGGCAGCCTGCTTTGTTCAGCCATCGGTTTTGGACAGAATGACACCATGGAGACGAAGGAATGGACGGACGCGGACAAACTCCATGAGAATCACCTCGATCCAGAAAATTCAGTTTTATTCTATCGAAAAAAGACGCGTAAATCAAGGGGAAGTTGGATTTTCGTAGGCTTATACAATCTGTGGAAAGCGGAACGGGCGAACCATGGCGAAAATCTCAAAACAGCCCGGTGGCCTGGAAAATGGAGGCCACCTGATCGGCCCGGTTGGCCCAGGAGGACTGCTGGGCAAAAGCCTGCCGCTGGGCGTTCGCGGCGGGATCCTCCTCCAGCGCCTCCCGGCATGCGCGAAGGAAGCCCTCCCCGTCGTAGGCTGAGTGGATCAGCTGGGGGTAAGGGTCAGGAACGCTGGGGTCGGCCAGGGAGGCCACCGGTTTTCCGGCGGCAAAATACTCGTAGACGGTGGGGGGCACCACATCGCTGCCCTGCCTGTCCCGGCGGCGGAGATCCAGGAGCACGTCGCACCGGCACAGGTAGTCGGGGAGATCCAGGGGGTTCACCGCCCCGGTGAGCACGATGTTGTCCTGCCCCTTCAGGGTCTGGAGGGCCTGCTTGGTGGCGGGGCCCATGAGGGCAAAGGTCCACTCCGGACGGTGGCGGGCGGCGTAGAGCAGGGGATCCAGATCCACCTTGTTGGTGACGCTGCCCACCCGCCCCAGAATCACCCGGCCGGGGAGATTGGCCATGGCCGGGGGGACGGCGTGCTCCTGCTGGGTGAAAAGCAGGGGGTTCACCCCGTTGGGCAGCAGGGCGATGTTGTCGCTGCAGGGGGACAGCCGCTTAATCAACCCCGGGGAGGCGGCGAACACCACCTCGGCGTGGCAGGTGAGATCGCTTTCCAAGTCCAAAAACTTCTCGTCCCAGAAGCGGTGGCAGTCGTATACCGCGCCCCGGTAAGCCAGCCTGTCGTAAAACTGGGCGTGGACGGGGGCGGTGCACCACAGCACGGGTTCCCGGAAGTGGTGCTTTCCCATGACCTGCTGGATGAAATCCGTGGCCTTGTCCAGCCGGCGGCGGGAGAAGATGGTCTGATCCCTGGGGCCGGGCAGGGGGGCGGGCAAGGTGTACACCGTGATGTGGGAACGCACACGGCGGCCCTGTTCGGGTGTGGGCGCGCCCCTGGGGGGCGCGGGCTCGAAAAACAGCACCTTGGCGTCGGTCAGCCGGGCCAACAGCTGCTGGGTGCGGGTGGGGCGGCCCCGCCAGGGGGCGTAGGACAGGCAGAGAATCTGCTTCATACGGCGCCCCCTTCGTCCTTGAGGAGCTGGGCGGCGAGACTGCGGTTGACCTGCTCCAGCTCGACCAGCCGGACGGTTTTGGCTTCCAGTATGGCGCGGTCCCGTCCCCGGGCGGCGGCGGCGTCCAGCAGGGCGCACAGGCTGCCAGCGGTGAGCTGATCCAATTGGACGTACAGATCCTGATCCACGCTGTCCAAAAAGGCGCTGACCTTGGGATCGTACACCACACCTACCAAGGGCACTCCCCGGGCGGCGGCGAAAATCAGCGCGTGCAGGCGCATGGACAGCGCTACATCCATCCGGGCGGACAGGGCGATGGCCAGCTCAGAGCTGGCGCAGGCGGGAAGGACGGCGGCGGGGGCTTTTTTCAGCAGGGCGGCGGCCTGCCGGGCGGCGGCGGCGTCCAGCTGGCTCTCGATGGGAATAAAGACGGGGAGCAGGCCGTGCTTTTCATATGCGTAGTCGATGGCCTGGGCAAAGGCGGGCAGCTTGTCCTCCAGGCCGGGCCAGGGCCGGACGGTGACGCCCAGGTAGCGCTGGCCTTCCCGGGGGCGCAGTCCGGCTTGCTCCAGGACGGCCTCAGCCTCCTCCGGGGGGGCGGGGGGCAGGGTGACGGCGGGATCGGCGGCCAGCTCTATCCGGGGGCGGGTGACCCCCAGGCGTTCCAGCTCTTTCTGGGACGCCTGGTCCCGCAGGGTGATCACGTCCACGCTTTTGTTGATGGTTTTGGCGGTGCGCTTCCGGTTGCGGGGGGCCTGGATGGGGCCGATGCCGCAACCGTACATCATCACCTTGCAGCCCCGCCGCTTGGCGGCGGACAGGGTGAACAAGTAGAACCACAGGGATCGGTGGCTGGTGACGTCCTGAATGAGAGAGCCGCCGCCGTTGGCATACAATTGGCATTTGCGCATACGATGACAGAAGGCGGGGAAGTTGAAGGTGAACATGGCTCCCACCCGGCAGGACTTCCGGGTCTCCTTAGGCTTCCGGGTCATCACCCACAGCGGCATATCCGGGTCGATGGAGCGCAGCTCGGCCAGCATGGCCTTGAGCACCGCCTCGTCTCCGGCATTGTTCTGGCCGTAGGCCCCGCACAGGATCACGCCGTCCCGCTTGCGGGAGGCGCGAGCCTGCCGGCGGAGGATAGATTCATAGATCTCGATTTGGTGCCGGACGGTGTTTTCGATGGAGTATTCCGCCCGGCCAGTCTCCAGCAGTTTGTCCCCCAGACGGCGGCGCAGGGCGGGGTCGGTGGCCAGCTGGGCCAGATAGCCGCCCAGGGCCTTATGATCCTTGGGCTGGAACAGGAAGCCGGTGACGTTGTGCCGGATCAGGGAGGGCACGCCCCCTACCTTGGTGGCCACGGTGGGCAGGGCGAACCGCGCCCCCTCGGGCAGGGAGTAGGGGAAGCCCTCGGACAGGGAGGTGAGGGTGTTGACGTCGATGGCGTGATAAAAGCTGTCGGTATCCGACACCCACCCGGCAAAGCATACCGCATCCGATACCCCCAGCTCCTGGGCCAGCTGGCGGAGCATGGGGCCTTCCTCGCCGTCCCCGGCGATGATCAGGCGCAGCTTGGGCTGCTCCACATAGGCCAGGGCGAAGCCCCGCAGCAGGGTGCCCATGTCCTTCACCGGGTTGAGGCGGGCGGCGATGCCCACGATCACCGCGTCGTCCGGCCAGTCCAGCCCCAGGGAGGCCAGGTATTCCCCCCGGCTCAGCTTGGAGGTGGGGTTGGAGAAGTCCAGGCCGTTGCGGATCTCATACACATCCTGGGGGTTGTAGCCCCGTTCCATGAGCAGCTCCACCATGGGCTGGGACACGCCGATGTGGTAGGGGATGCGCTTCAGCGCCCAGTTGTTGAGCTTGCCGAAGGTGAGGGCGGACAGGGGACGGCCCATGTAGTCAATTTTGGGATCGCTGTGGACTGTGGTGACGATGGGCAGGCCGGTGGAGCGTTTGAGCAGCGCCCCCATCAGGTTGCCACGGGCCCCGTGGCAGTGGATCACGTCGTAGCCCCCCTGCCGGATTTTGTCCTGGAGAGCCTTCAGCACGGCGGGGAGGCTGCCGCTGAGTACATCGGTGCGGATGCCCAGCTCCCTGGCCTCCTGGGTGAAGGGGCCATCGGTGAAGCACACCATGTCCGCCTGAATATGCCGGTTCAGACCTTGCAGCAGGGTGTGGACGTGGGTTTTGGCCCCGCCGGTGTCCCCGCCGCTGATCAGATGGATGACTTTCATAGAGACCTCCAAAAGAGCTTGCCTTGCGGCAAGAAATGGGTTAGAATCAGAATATCATTATACATTGCTTTGCCGATGTGGTCAAGGCAGGGGAGGGACAAGGATGCCTGATTTCATTCAACAGCTTGACGAGCGGGTGCTGGTGTGGATCGCGGAGCACGTCCGCTGCGGCCTGCTAGATCCGTTTATGATGCTGTACACCCAGCTGGGCAACACCGGGATGCTGTTCATCGTGCTGGGGATTGCGCTGCTGTTCTTCAAGCAGACCCGGAAGGCGGGGTTCTCAGCGCTGTGCGCTATGCTGATTGGGCTGATCGTGGTGAACTTTACCATCAAGCCGCTGGCAGCCAGGGAACGGCCCTGGCTGGTGATTGAGAATTTTCTCAACCTGGTGCCGGAGCACGACCCCAATTCCTTCCCTTCGGGGCACACCAACGCGGCCTTTGCTTTTGCCGTTGCGGTGTGTATGTCCGCGCCGAAAAAGTGGATGAAGATCACGGCGGTGTGCATGGCGGCAGTCATGGGCTTGTCCCGGCTGTATGTGGGAGTGCACTTCCCAAGCGACGTCCTGGCAGGGGCGGCCATCGGCTCCCTGTGCGGTCTGGCCGGGGCGTGGGTGGTGAAAAAGGTGTGGGGGCGCGTCAGCGCCCGGCTTCCGAAAGCTCCAGAATAACCGCCTGGGCCAGCAGCAGCCCCGCCGCTGCCGGCACCCACATGGCGCTGGCGGGGATGGACCGCCGGCCCGGGGGAGGGGCCTCGTCCCCGTCCTCGGCGGAGCGGGCCAGCTCGGGGGAGAACACCACCTTGTGGTGGGGGATGCCCCGGCGGCGCAGCTCCTTGCGCACCACCCGGGCCAGGGGGCAGCCCTCGGTCTGGGATATGTCCGCGATGCGCAGCTGCTGGGCGTCCCGCTTGTTGCCGGTGCCCAGGGCGGAGATGATGGGGACGCCACGGGCGTGGGCCGTCTCAATCAGATCCAGCTTGCAGCTGACCAGGTCGATGGCGTCCACGATGTAGTCGTAGTTTGTGCGGAAAAATTCCTCCCGTGTGTCCGTCTCATACCGTATGGCAAGGGGGTGGAGGGTGCAGCTTGGCGCGATGTCCCCAAGGCGCAGGACGGTGGCCCGGGCCTTTTCCATGCCCACGGTGGAGTGGAGGGCGGCGCACTGCCGGTTGAGGTTGCTCACCGACACGGTGTCCTGATCCGCCAGCGTCAGCTCCCCCACGCCGGAGCGGCACAGGGCCTCGGCACACCAGCCGCCCACACCCCCCAGGCCCAACACCGCCACATGACTGTGCCGCAGGCGCTCCATTGCTCGGCCCCCCAGCAGCATCTGGGTGCGGATAAACTGCTCGTCCATTTGAATCACTCCTGTGAAAAGCAGGGGCCGGATTTCCCGGCCCCTGCCTTGTGATTTGACTGCTTGTTACTTGCCAAGATAGTTGGCGCCGTTGGCCAGGGCGGTCTCGTAGCCGCTGGTCAATTCCTCCATCCAGGCGCTCCGATCCTCGGAGGTCAAGGTGCTGCGGGCGCTGCGCATCCACACGGGATCGCTGTCATCCTTGGACAGATACATGAAGTGGTAGCCCCAGTACTTGTTGTAATCGCCCTCGGCGGCAGAGTGTTGCACGATGCCAGTGTCGCCGACCTGATTGCCCTCGTCAAAGATCCACGCCAGGAACTCGGGCACATAACCGTCGGTTTCGGCAATCTCCTTATACAGCCCGCCGGTGGTGCCGTCGCCGTCATCGGACTTCTCGTTGGCCAGGGCGGCGAAAGAATCCTCGGTTTTGTCGCCGGCTTCCCATTCGGCCTGGATAGACTCGATCTTCTCCTTGGCGGCGTCCCAGGCTTCCTGAGTGGGCTCCACCATGTTGCCGCTCTCATCGGTGGTGGTCTCAGCGGTGATCAGGATGTGGCGCACGTCCTTGGTGGGGGTCTCCACCCGCTCGCGGCCGTGGAAGGTGATCACGTAGTAGCCGGACTCGCCGTTTTCCACCAGGGCGGATTCATCCTTGTCCAGCTCCAGCAGCTTCTCCTGGTACACGGTGCTGATGGAGCCGGAGCCGACGGTGGTGGTGTGGTCGGCGTAGGCGTTGTCGGCCAGATCATACTTCTTGGCCAGGTCGGCCAGCTTGCCGCCGTCCTTCAGGCTGTCCAGGGCCTCCTCAGCGTTCTTCTTGGCCTCGGCCAGGGCCTCCTCCTTTTCCTTGTTCACGGTCTCCTCGTCGATGTCGTTGCCATCGTCATCCTTGGTGGCAACCTCGGCGGGAGTGAAGTAGAGGTAGGAGTACTCGAAGGTGTCCAGCGTGTCGGCGTTGTCATCCTTCTCATAATAGGCGGTGAGATCGGCCTTGGTGTAGCCCTCGCTCAGCTCGGTGGTTTTGTCAGCGTAGGCCAGGTTGGCCAGCAGGGTCTGGCGGATCATTTTCTCGAACACGCCGGGGGTCATATAGGGGCCGTACATGGCCTTGAGGTAGGTGGAGTAATTGTGACCGTTGGTTGCGGCGGAGGTTTTCATACTTTTAATCTGGGCGTCCAGATTCTCCTTGATCTCAGCCTCGGTGTGGCCGTTCTTCAGCGCCTCGTCCGCCAGGGCGGTGTACTGCTTGGCGTTGGACAGGGCGGTTTCCAGGAAATAGTCCCGGTAAGTGGTGTTGTTTTCGGCGTCGTAGATCTGCTCCTCGTCGGACAAGGAGGTGTCAAAACCCAGGTAGGAGCCGTACATGGCGATGGACTGGCGGGCGCTGTAGTAGTGATAACTCAGCTCCGCGGTGGACAGCTTGGTATCGCCCACAGTGGCGGCGGTGGCCCTGGCCTGGAAGAACCCGGAGTTCCAAATGAGCAGCGCGGCAACCAGCACAGCAATCACCACGCCGATGATGGTATAGGTGATGGTTTTCCGCTTCCGGGCGGCCTGCTGCTGCTGAATCTGGACGTTCTTTTCAGCGGGGCCGGCGCCCTGACGCTGCTTTTTCTCTCTGGATGCGCTCATGGTAGGATCAATCCTCTCAAATCAAAATAATCACAATAAAAACACATCTTAAAATACCCTGAGGTGATGTGCACAATGCAGACATTATAGCATGGGATATCCAAGGTTGCAAGAAGAAAATATCCGATTCGAAAATTGTTCACAACTAAATGGCTCGTGTGGAAGCTCCTTCGGCCTTTTTCGGGGGCTGTCATGTTACCATAAGCCAGAAAAGCAAAGGCGGCTGCGGGGCGGTGAAACAATATCCAGACCCGGCGGCGTCCGCGTGGACTCTCTGGAAAGATGAACGCAAGACGCCCCCTGGTGCGGGGAAAACCGCATCAGGGGGTGTCGCGTTTGCCATTGCCGCCTTTTTTATCGGATGAAATTGGTGGATTGGCGGGGTTCTTTTTCCGGCAGCCCGTAGGTCTCCCTGCCCAGGGCGATGCTTTTCATCAGGAACGTCATGTTCCGGGCCAGGGCGCGCATGGTCTGGAGTCCTTCCCCGTCCTGGGCGGCCTCCCCGGGCAGCCTGCCATGGACGCTGTTCCAGTACTGGCTGGAGGCCACCGGCATCCCGGAAATGGTGAAGAACTTGTTCAGCTCGTCAAAGGTGGCGGACAGGCCGCCCCGGCGGGCCACTACCACGCTGGCCCCCACTTTCATGGTTTTGTCAAAGGGGGTGCTGTAGAACAGCCGGGTGAGCAGGGCCACCAGAGTGGCGTTGGCGGAGGCGTAGTACACCGGGCTGCCCACCACCAGGCCGTTGCAGGCTTCGAGCTTGGGGGCCAGCTCGTTGACGGTATCGTCAAACACGCACCTGCCCTGCTTGGCGCAGCCGCCGCAGGCGATGCATCCGCGGATGTCCCGGTTCCCCACTTGGATCAGGTCGGTCTCCACCCCTTCCGCCTGGAAAACCCGCTCCATTTCCCGCAGGGCGATGGATGTATTCCCCTCGGGACGGGGGCTGCCGTTGAGCATAAGGACTTTCATGGAAATCTTCCTCCTTCAAATATTATCAGGGACAGTATACCACAACCAACGGGAAATGGGGAAGGGATTTTCGGCGAACCCGCGTTTCAGAAAACAGCTTATCCGGGAGGGGTGGGCTGGAAGGTAATCTCCAAGTTCCCGCCGCCCAGGCATTCCTGAAGGCGGACTTATCCCCCTTTTGGGCCGGATGAAGCGGTTCTTTCATGCAAAGGACGCCCCAAAGTTTAATCCTTTTGTAACATTTCTGCGTGTACTTTTGTAACGAAGCGCCTCTATGATAATACTTGCAAGAGATGCTATTTCTTTTTCATTCTATCCTCCATTTCTTTGAGCCGGGGCGTTACCGCCCCGGCTCGCTTTTTGCCTGCCGCCGGCCCGCCAGTATAGAATCCTGCTTTAAAACAGTATCTTGCTGGTCCCCGGCACGCCTTCGGCAATCTTTCTGCCATTTTTGTAGGAATACAGCACAGCCGCGTTGGAATTCAGGGCGTCGTACCAATTTTTGCTGTCCAGCACGATGAAGCTGGCGGGACGTCCCGCCCCGATGCCGTACCGCTCTCCCAGGTGGAGGGTCCGGGCGGCGTTGCTGGAGATAAACTTGTAAGAGTCCATGATCTCCTCGTAGCCCATCATCTGGCACACATGGAGGCCCATGAATACCACGTCCCGCAGGCTCCCGGTTCCCATAGGGTACCAGGGGTCAAAGATGTCGTCGTGACCGAAGGACACGTTGATACCGGCCTCGGTAAGCTCCTTCACCCGCGTTACGCCCCGGCGCTTGGGGTAGGTGTCCATCCGCCCCTGAAGGTGGGTGTTCACCAGGGGGTTGGAGACAAAGTTGATTTTGCTCATCTTGAGCAGCCGCATCAGCCGCACCACATAGGCGTTGTTGTAAGAGTGCATAGCGGTTGTGTGGCTGGCGGTCACCTTGTCGTAAAGCCCCAGCTCCAAGGCCCGGGCCGCTACGGTTTCCAGGCCGCGGGAGGCCCCGTCGTCAATCTCGTCGCAGTGGACGTCCACCAGCTTGTCCTCTTTGGCGGCCAGCTCCAGGGCGAAGTTCAGGGATTCCACGCTGTATTCCCGGGTGAATTCGAAGTGGGGGATGGCTCCCACCGCGTCGGCGCCCAGCTTTACCGCGTCGATCATCAGCTGCCTGCCGTTGGGGTAGCTGAGGATGCCTTCCTGGGGGAAGGCCACGATCTGGAGATCCATGGTTCCTTTCAGCTCCTCCCGGAGCTCCACCATGGCTTCCATAGCCGCCAAGGAGGGGCCGGTGACGTCCACATGAGTGCGGATGTGCTGGACTCCGTGGGCGGCATAGAGCCGTACGGCCCGGTTCACCCGATCCCGGATGTCCTGACGGCTCAGCTTTTCCTTTCGCTTGGACCAGCACTCAATGCCCTCAAACAGGGTGCCCGACCTGTTCCACACCGGATCCCCGGCGGTGAGGCAGGTGTCCAGGTGGACATGGGATTCTATGAAGGGGGGCAGCACCAGTTTGCCGCCCAGGTCTATGACCTCCTCGCCGGGGTTGGGGGACAGATCCGGCCGGATGGCGGTGAACGTGCCGTCCTCCACCCGGATGCAGGCGGGGGCGGTGGAATTTTCAATCAGGGCGTTTTGAAACAGCATATGGCTTCCTCCTTAATCAGGCGTCTGTCTTGACCAGTTTGTCGAAAATAAGGTAGATCACGCAGGCCACCGCCATGGCGTTCACTGAAGCGATGCCCCACTTTACCAGGTTGCCCACCAAGGCGCCGCCGGCCACGCCCAGGATAGCGCCCCAGTTCACCTTCCTCGTGACCTCGGCGCCGGGGGCGTAGCGATCCTTGTGGAGGAAGTAGTCCAGGATGACCAGGGCGCCCACGGGCGGCAGGGTGGCGTTGAGGATGTTCAGGAAGGCGATGAAGTTGTTGTAGAGCCAGATGGCGGTGAGGGTGCCCACGATACCCGCCGCCAGCACCATGGGCCGCTTGCGGATTTTGGTGATGTTGGAAAGGCCCAGGCCGGAGGTATACAGGGCGTTATCGTTGGTGGTCCAGATGTTGGCCCCCAGTACGATGAGGGCGGGGATCATCAGACCCTGGGCGATCATGACGTAAAAGATGTCGTCCTTGCCGGTGAAGGCGCCGCCCACCGCGCCAAAGGCGAACATAAGGGCGTTGCCCAGGAAAAACGCGACAACGGTGGTGATGACGGCGTTTTTATTGTTGTTGGCAAACCGGGTGAAGTTGGGGGTGGCGGTGCCGCCGCTGACGAAGGAGCCCATGACCAGGCCCACGCCGCCGAACAGGGTCAGCCCCCCGGCGCTTTTGGCGAAGATGCCCACCAGGCCACCGCCCTCGATGGTGGCGGTCACCATGGAGTAGACACCCAGGATGGTGATAAGGGGGACCGAAATGTAGCTGACGATCTCCAGGCCCCTGATACCGAAGTAGGCCGAACCCGTCATGCACACGCCGGCCAGGATGACCAGCAACCAGGGGCTGACGTGGAGTACTTCGGCGGCGGGGACGGCGAACATGGCCACGCCCACGCCGAACCAGCCGATCTGGGTAAAGCTGATGAGGGCGGAGGGCAGGTAGGAGCCGTACCGTCCAAAGGACCGCTGGGCCAGCAGATCCAGGGACATCCCGGTGGCGCTGCCGATGTAGCCCAGCCCGCCGGTGTAGAGGCTGAGGATCAGGCTGCCCAGCAGCACCGCCCCCGCATAACCGGACAGGTCCAGGCCGTTGCCCAGGCTGGCCCCCACCGACATACTGGCGGAGAAGAAGGTGAAGCCCAGCATGATGAAGAACATGGGCCAAAATTTTTTGCGGGCCGTCTTGGGGACGGGTTCCAGGGAGTAGTCGGCATCGGCGGCAGCGGGACGCTCTTTGGGTGCTTTCATAGCGATCTCTCCTTTTCTCTTTTTGATATTCGGATGGGTAAAAAAATAGATGGCCAATCAATGGTCATCTCAAAAAATTGATCCATCCAAAAGGGGAAGAAAACCCCTGCGGCTGTGGCTGTGGCAGGACAGGTGCATGTTCGGCATAATATCTTCCCTCCGTTTCATTACGCGCCATGATATCACGAAAATGTAGCGGTTGGCAAGGGATAATTGTTAATTTCAGCCTGGTTTTCTCTTTTGCACAAAAAACGGGAGGAAACGTGGTCTTTATTTGCTGGGACAGGATGTGCCCACTGCGGAAAGCCTTGGATATGTGCGGCAGAGGTTCCGGAAATATTGATACTAAACTTCAATTAAAAAATTGAAATCCAAGGTAGTGTCAACAATTTTTCGCACTGCTAAGTTTGCAGACACTGGTCGAAATGAAGTCAACCGGCAACGGAGGTATCCTCAAAAGAGGCCTCCAGGTGCTTCATATACTTCTTGTTGCCCAATTGGGTACCGGCCACATGGCGCAGCCTGGCACAGACCAGCATCAGGGCAGAGCTGTCATCCGGGCAGCTTTTTGCTCTTCTGAGCATGGATCGCCTTCTCGGACCATGGTTTGCAGACTCCTTTCAGAATGGTGTGTCGCTGCTTCATTCTACCAGAGGGCTGCAAACTATGTCGCTTTGTGTTTTGCGTAACTTATTCTGCCTTATCCTTGAAGAAGCTGCAAATCACCTGAAATTGACCGCGATATAGCGGATATTCTTACTTCCTTCGTGTCTGGACATGAAAAAATGCCGCAGATTTTTCAAAATCTGCGGCATTTTCTGTGCCGTGTCCCCCGGCAGAGGGGCTTACCGGTGTTTGCCCATGAAGAACAGGGCCACGCAGCCCGGCCCGGTATGGGCGCCGATCACCGGACCGATGGAGTTGATGATGATCTCTTTGGTACCGTACTTCTTTTTGATCTCATCCGCCACGTACTGGGCGTCCTCCAGGCAGTCGCTGTTGCTGATGAACATGGTCTGGGACGCGGGATCCTCCGCCAGCTCACCAACCTTGGCCACCAGGGCGTTCAGCGATGCCTTGCGGCCCCGGGCGGTGTCCACCTTGATGAGGTGGCCCTCGTTGTCCACGTGCATGACGGGCTTGATCTGGAGCATAGTTCCCACCACGGCGGTGGCGGCAGACACGCGGCCGCCCTTCTTTAGGAAGAACAAATCGTTGACGGTGAACCAATGGCACTGGTTGAGCTTGTTGGCCTCCACCCAGTCCCGCACATCCTCGATGCTTTTACCCGCCTGGCGCATTTTGGCCGCCTGGTACACCAGCATTCCCTGGCCCAGGGAGGCGCACAGGGTGTCCACAGCGAACACCTTGCGGCCGGGGTACTGTCCCGCCAGATCGTCCGCCGCGATTTTGAAGGAGTTATAGGTGGTGGACAGTCCAGAGGAGAAGGCCAGCACCAGCACATCCTTGCCCTGCTTGAGCACGGATTCGATGGCGTCGGTGGCCTCGCCCACGTTGACGGCGTTGGTGGTGGCCATCAGGCCGTCCTTCTGCTTGCCGTAGAACGTGTCGGGGGACATTTCCCGGTTATCCGGGTAATTCCGATAGGTCTTGCCGTCCATGATGAAGGCCAGGGGGAGCACCTCCAGCTCCAGCTCCTTCACCATGCTGTCGGGCAGATCGCAGGACGAATCGGTAATGATGACATAGTTGCTCATGGTCAAAACCTCCAAATCTAAGATAGACATTGTTGCGGTCACGCTGCAAAGCGGCCAGCGCGCCCTTACGCAGTCCGCTTCCCCGCGCTTCTCACTTTTTTTTCTTGAGCAGATCCTCATGCCCTGTGCGCTGGGCCAGAATGCCCAGCGCCTGGTGGCAGGCCAGCATATTGGCATAGCTGCGCATGGCCAGCTCCAGCACCAGCTTGGGCAGGTCGTGGTCGGTGGTGTTCTCGTCCAGGCGGTGGGCGGTGTCCGACATGGCCTGGTCCAGGTATTTGCAGAAATAGTCGAACTGCTTGTCCGGGGCACGCATCTCCCGGCCCACGGTGGTGAGCACCTTCATCTCCCGCACGGACATGACCTGCTTCAGCGCGCAAATGGCGGTGAGGTAGGCCAGGTGCTCCTGACCGTATTTTTTGCCGTTGGCCCGTTCCAGCAGGCCGTCCTTAATATAATTATTGATCATGGCGGGGGTGAGCCCCTCTCCTTCGCCGAAGCAGGCCATCTGCCGGGACAGGTAGGACACCACCTGATCCATGTACAGCGGGATGTCAGGAAGATCGTCCCAGCTGTCGGGCCGCGCCTCCATAAGACGGCGTTTCAATTCCGCCAATTCCTCCACAGGAACCCCTCCAATCTGATGTATGGAATTATATCACATCGTTTTGGTGACGTAAAGAGAAAAACGAAAAAAAGCCGTCCTCCCGGTGGAGGACGGCTCTTGGAAAGTCTCCGTTTTTTCCTCGGCGGCAAACCGTCAGGCAGGACGAAGCTGGCCGAGGGCAGGGGATGTTTGTCCCCCTTCGCCGCGAAGGCGGGGACGGACAGGCCAAAACAAAGGCCTGCCGCCTTTTATGCTTCCTTCCCCATTTCAGCCCATCACAGCGGGAATGCAAGGGTTTTCTCCCCATGGAAAAAGCGGCCTGTCCAGGCCGCTTTTTGTGCGCCTATGCTTCCTTCGGCAGCTGCCCCAGCAGCAGCGCCGCCCCCGTCTCCGCCAGCAGCAGGTCCGGGGTCAGTCCGTCCCAGGGGAGGATCAGCTCCTGCCGGTCCACCGCTTTGCCGTCCAGGGAGACGAACTCCCTCTGCACCGCCACCGACGCCCGCAGTTCATCCAGGCTGGACAGGGTAAGGGTATTGCGCCCCGACGCGCCGTAGCTGATCAGCGTGTCGGCGGGCAGGGCACGGGTCAGTGCGGACAGCCCGCCGGGGAGCAGCGCCGTGCGGCAGGAGAGGGCCCCGGCCCCCGCCCAGCCCGACGCCCCCGGCGTTACCACCAGCAGATCCAGCTTCAGCCCCGCCAGCAGGGCCGGGTGGCGGCACGCCCGCACCAGGGCCGGACGGCCCTGCGCCAACCGGCTGACCCGTTCCGCCAGTCCTTCGTCCCGTTCCCAAACGCCGATCTGCCACATGGCGCCGCCTCCCATTTCAATAATGGGATAGTATGGCGGGTTTTCCGGATTTTATGCGCGCCTATCGTCGCGCTTCTTTGTCACGCTCTGATTGGGCGCGCGGCCAGGTCGCTTTCGCTGCGACTCAGGCAAACCCCGGTCCCACATGGTGGGCCTTGGGTTTTGCCCTCGCTTCGCTCCAAGTTCCCCTGCGCGCCTATCGTCGCGCTTCTTTGTCACGCTCCGATTGGGCGCGCGGCCAGGTCGCTTTCGCTGCGACTCAGGCAAACCCCGGTCCCACATGGTGGGCCTTGGGTTTTGCCCTCGCTTCGCTCCAAGCTCCCCTGTGCGCCTATCGTCGCGCTTCTTTGCGGTGGGTAAACAGCACATAATTGATCACATTGCCCATGATCAAGATATTGCCGCACAGGTACAGCCACACCAGCATAATGATCACCGAAGCCAGTGAGCCGTAGATCAGGGAATACCGGGTGGAATTTCCCATGAGGACGGAGAAGACCATGGACGCGATGGCCAGCGCCGCCGCCGCCGTCAGCGCCCCCGGCACCACCGGGGGACGGGGCCTGTTCAGCGGCGCGGCGAAGCGGTAGAGCAGGAGGATGAACAAAAACACCATGGCCAGCAGCAGCAGGTACTTTATGGACTGCCACGCGCCAAAGCGCTCCACCAGCCCCTCCAGCTTGAATACCTGGCCCAGCAGGTGGAAGAACCAGTTGCCCGTGACCACCACCGCCAGGGACAGGTAGATGGTGACCAGCAGCAGCACGGAGAACAGCAGGCTGGCAATCACCTGCCACAGGCCGGAAAAGGTGGCCCTGCCGTACAGCTCCTGTATGAAGTTCATCAGCCCCCGCACGGCGGAGGAGGCGAACAGGATGGTGAGAATCGCGCCGGTGATCAGCATGGCGGCGGACTGGTTGGTGTCGATATAGGTCAGGTAGTCCTGGAAGATGGCCAGCACCCCGGCGGGCAGGAAGGGGTCGGCCTGCTCCAGCAGGGAATTAGGATCCAGGTGCAGCTCGTTGACGAAGGTGGACACGCAGATCAGGATGGGGAAAAAGGTGAGGATCAGGAAATAGGCCAGCTCCGCCGCCGCCCGGCCCACCCGTTTGGAAAAGTACACGTCTACCACATCGACCGCGAAGCGGATGGGGGGATGGGTCCGGAGGAATTTTTCAATGGCTTTTTTCACGGTGAGCCCCGCCCTTTACAATGGAGTAGGTAGAGTATACCAAAAAACAGGGAGAAGGACAACCGGAAAGTTTGTCAAAAAATGCGTTGTGACTATGCCCCGCCTGCTCACGACGGCTCGGCACTTCTTATTCCAACAGCATAACCAAATCGTCAAGGGTTAAGGACGGGTTAAGGGCCAGGCTGATGGCATAGCCCAGCACCTTGCCCAGTTCCGCAACCCGCTGATCCACCTCCCGGGGGGTAACGAAAAAGTCCGCCCCGCCGGGGAGCTCCCCCCGGTCCGCCCCGGCATGGCCTCCCCGCTCCAGCAGATCCAGGGCCAGGGTAGCCCCATCTACCACCGTGGGCACCCCCACGGTGAGTACCGGCGCTCCCAGGCTCTCCCGGTTCAGCGCCTTGCGGTGGTTGCCGACACCGGAGCCGGGGACGACCCCGGTGTCGGACAGCTGCACCGTGCGGCACAGCCGGTCCAGCGAGCGGGAGGCCAGCGCGTCCACCGCAATCACACAGGCGGGGCGCAGCTGTCCGGACAGGGCCTGGGCCACCAGGCTGCTCTCCATGCCGGTGGAGGCCAGCACCCCGGGGGCGGCGGCGGCCACGGGCCGGAGATCGCCGAAATGCTCCGGCACCTGCTCCACCAGGTGGCGGGTGACCAGCATATGGTCTACGGCGAGGGGGCCGATGAGATCCGGGGTGACGGCCCGGTTGCCCAGGCCCATCACCAGAGCGGGGCCTTTTTCCGGCAGCAGGGGACGCAGCTCGTCCGCCACCGCCGCCACCGCCCGCTGGAAGGCCCCCTCCTCCCGGCGCAGCAGGCCGGTGAGCTCAATGGTGATATAAACCCCTTCGGGCTTGCCCAGGGCCTGAGCGGCTTCCTGGCTGGACACGGTGACGGCATCCACCGCGAAGCCCTCCCGGCGGCGGCTCTCCGCCCGGACGCCGGGGAGTTCGTCCCCAACCCCCGCCCCCTCTCGCCAGAGCTGATGGGCCTCTACGGCCAAATCGGTGCGGCGCTGTGCCATAAGCGTGTTCCTCCCCTGACGAATGCCGCGTCCCGCGCGGCGGTTTGTCCCTATTTTCTGCCGCGAAAAAGTTTCTATACGAAAAAACGAAAAAAGGTGTTGCAATTTTTTTCTTTTAATGTTAGAATACATACTTGCGGCGGGAAACCGCTGTAAACTTTATGAAAAATCGGAGGAGGTGTTTGGTTTGCCCAATATCAAGTCTGCCAAGAAGCGTGTCCTGGTCAATTCCACCAAGGCCGCCCAGAACAAGGCGCAGAAGTCCGCGCTCAAGACCAACCTGAAGAAGTTTGAGGCTGCGGTGGCCGGCGGCAACCGCAGCGAGGCCGATGCCGCATATAAGGTGGCTGTCAAAGCTGTGGATCAGGCCGCAGCCAAGGGTCTGCTGCACAGCAACAACGCTGCCAACAAAAAGAGCGCCATGACTTTGAAGCTGAACAAGCTGGCGTAATCGAGGCAAAACCAAAGAGAGCCGTCTGCCATCCGGCAGGCGGTTTTTTCTTAGAGGAGGAGTGGACGCAATGGCGCGTCGATTTGCGCTGGTGGAGGCGGCGGTGTCCTGCGGTTCCCCCACACGGGGGAGCGAGGGGGCCTTTGACGCTCTGGTACAGGCGGGCCTGCCCCGCGTGCTCGGCGCCGCCGCCCTGATGCCCATGGAAAAGCTGGCCCCCTGCGAGAGCTGGCCGGACGGCCTGCGGCATCTGGATACGGTGATGGAGGTGTGCCGCCGGCTGCGGACTAATACCCTGACGGCGCTGGAGCGGGGGGAGTACCCCGTTGTGATTGGGGGCGACCACTCCTGCGCCATGGGCACCCTGGCGGCGCTGGGGGAGTTCTACGGCCCGGAAAACCTGGCGGTGGTGTACGTGGACGCCCATACCGACATCAATACGGAGAAAACCTCGGTGAGCGGCTGTATCCACGGCATGGATCTGGCGGCGGCCTGCGGCCAGTGCTGTGACGCGCTGACAGTGGGCAAAAACCGGGTGAACCTGCTGGGGGAAAACCTGCACTTTATTGGGGCCCGGAGCATCGACCCGCCGGAGTACGGCATGGTGGATCTGGTGGGGGCACACCTGCACACCGCCCGGGAGGTGCGGGAGCGGGGCCTGGAGGCCGTGCTGGGCGATATCCTCCCGGCGCTGGCGGGCAAGCGGGTGCACGTCAGCTTTGACGTGGACGTGCTGGATCCGTCGGAATTTACCGCCACCGGCTACAACATCCCGGATGGGCTGACGCTGGCCCAGGCGGAGCGGGCGCTGGGCGCGGTGCTGGACACGGGGCTGGTCTGCTCCTTTGAGTGTGTGGAGTACAATCCCACTAAGGATCCGCAGAAAAAGGATTTGAGCGCCCTAATGGAGCTTTTCCATCGGATTTCGGGGAAAATGAACTAAGAATCTGTATTCACAACCTCGATTCACCGTCTGGCCGGGTCTTTCCCCGCCATGCCGCGTTAAATTTTCTTGAAATAAACGCAATTATTCCTGCGAAAATTTGCCTTGCCTGACGGGAAAATCCCTCGCCCATCCGCCGGTTTCGGCTGTGAATACAGGTTCTAAACAAGGCCCTCTGCCGGAGGCAGAGGGCCTTGTTCATCCAAGCGGGAGAGCCGCTGTCATTCCGCCAGGGCGGCGGTGATAATGGCCATGGAGTAGACCTCCAGCGCGTTGCAGCCCCGGGACAGGTCGTTGATGGGGGCATTCAGGCCCAGCAGGATGGGGCCGTAGGCGTCGAAGTTGCCCATGCGCTGGGCGATCTTGTAGCCGATGTTGCCGGAGGTGATCTCCGGGAAGATGAAGGTGTTGGCATAGCCTGCCACCGGGGAGCCGGGGAACTTCAGCTGCCCCACAGAGGGGTTGACGGCGGCGTCGAACTGGAGCTCGCCGTCCACGGGAAAGTCCAGCATCATGTCCTGGAGGCGCCGGGTGGCGTTGCGCATCTTGTCCACCACGGGGCCTTTGCCGGAGCCGTTGGTGGAGTAGCTCAGCATGGCCACCTTGGGATCCACGCCGAAAATCCGGGCGCACTTGGCCACCTCCTGGGTGATCTCAATGAGCTCGTCCTCGGTGGGGTCGATGTTGATGGCGCAGTCGCCCATAGCCAGTACCTGGTTGCCGCCGGTGGCGAAGGGGCGCACCAAGATGAAGCAGGAGGACACGATCTTGTTGCCAGGGCGGGTCTTGACCAGCTGGAGGGCGGGGCGCACGGTATCGGCGGTGGAGTAGGTAGCGCCGCCCAGCAGGCAGTCCGCCTTGCCCATGGCCACCAGCATGGTGCCGAAGTAGTTGCCCTTCAGCAGGGCTTCACGGCACTGCTCGGGGGTCATTTTGCCGCGGCGCAGCTCTACCATTTTCTCCACCATCTCGTCCATCCCGTCATAGTTGAGGGGATCCAGGATCTGGACGTTCTGGACGTTGAGGCACTCCCGGTCAGCGGCCTCCAGGATTTCCTCCCGGTCGCCGATGAGGATGGGGGTGAGGAAGGTGCCGGAGAGCAGGCGGGCAGACGCCTCCAAAATACGGGGATCGGAACCCTCGGTAAAGACAATGGTCTTGGGGTTGTGCTTCAGCTTTTGAATGAGTTTTCGGAACATGGATCAATAACCTCCCAAATTGTTTTTCCCAGACACGGCCGATGCCGCTTTGAGTATAATGTACCACCAATCCCCTCCATTTTCAAGAGGAATGTGGAAAAAAGCACAAACCCGTCCCGGACTTTATCAGATTCCTTGGCAAGACGCTCTTTACAAACCGTTGTTGTGTGGTTATACTATACCTGCTGTGTTATTAGCTGTTAAGACGCCGCCCGGGACAGCCGGACGGACCCTTGACGAGAACTTACAAGAGGGGGAACCACAGTCATGACGAATCCGGATTTCGCGCGCACCCTGTCCCTGCTGCGGCAGGAAAAGGGTATTTCCCAGCGGCAGGCCGCAAAGGCCCTGGGCATTTCCCAGGCGCTGCTCTCCCACTACGAGAACGCCGCCCGTGAGCCTGGCCTGGTCTTTGTTGTCAAAGCCTGTGACTTTTATAACGTGTCCGCCGACTTCCTGCTGGGCCGGACGCTCAGCCGGGACGGCACCACCATCCTGGACGCGGACACCCTGTACGACGCATCTGACGAGCGGGACAACGTCCTGCGGGGGTCGGTGATGGCTACCCTGTCTAAAAAGCTGATTGTGAACTCGGTTGGGCTGTTGTTCGACCTGCTCAGCAAGCTGGGCAGCAAGCGGGCCATCCGGGCGGCGGCCAACTATCTGTCCAGCACGGTGTACATCCTGTTCCGGCACCTCCACGCGGCCAGCGGCAACGAAAACGATGGCTTTTTCAATGTCCCCGGCGAGTGGTTCCAGGCAGGGCTGCCCCGGGCGGACATGATCATGAGCGAGGCGGAGTATGTGGAGGCGTTGAACTCCACCAAGAAGGACGCCAAATTCCCGCCCATGGATCATGCCGCCATGAAGGATGCCTATCCCGGCACCTACCAATCCCTGCTCCAGATCGTCCACACCTGCGGCGAGCGGCTCAACGGCGAGATGTCCGAGCATTTGGAACACACCCGCTGAAAAGAAGCGCGGAGGATAGCCGTATAGGGGAGCTTGGAGCGAAGCGAGGCCGGGCGCGGGAGCGCTGTGCGCCAGCGGCACACGTCCAGCGCCGACCGAGCCGAAGGCGAGAACGCAAAGCGCCCCAAGACCAGGCCGAGTCGGAGCGAAAGCGACCCGGCTATGCGGCCAATCCGCAGCGTGACAACAAGAAGTGCGGAGGATAGCCGCGTAGGGGAGCTTGGGAGGAAATACTATGAATGTGCAAAGCCATCTGTTTGTACTGGCCTATCTGCCCGTGACGCTGGCCGCGTGGCGGCTGCTGGACAGCCGCCTGAACAGCCGGGCCGCCAGGGTGTTCCTGCTGTGCGCGGGGGTGCTCTTCTGCGGGTGGGGCGCGCCCCTGGCCCTGCTGGTGCTGGCGGGGGAGGGCGCGGCAAGCTATCTGCTGGGCCGGCGCATCGCCCGGAACCCGGGCAAGGGGAGGCCCCTGCTGTGGGCGGGGGCGGCGCTTCTGCTGGCGGTGCTGGCCTTTTTCAAGTACACCGGCTTTGCCCTCTCCCTCACCCCGCTGGAGGGGCTGTTCAGTCCCCCGGCTTATCTGGCCCCGCTGGGGCTGTCCTTCGTCACCTTCCAGCAGATCTTCTGGCTGCGGGATTGCTATGACAGGGAAGTTGGGACGGATGTTACCCCGCTGGACTACGCCTGCTGCCTCACCTTTTTCGCCACCGCCACCTGCGGCCCCATTACGCGGGTGGGGGAGCTGGCCCCCCGGCTGCGCAGGCCCGCCCCCTTCTCCTGGGACGATCTGGCGGCGGGGCTGTACTGTTTCGGCCTGGGGCTGGCCAAGAAGGTGCTGCTGGCCGCGATTTTCGCCAACGGGGCCAACTTTGGCTATGCCAACATCAAATATCTGTCCCCGGTGGACGCCATACTGGTGATCCTGTGCTACACCCTGCAAATTTACTTTGACTTTTCCGGATACTGCGATATGGCCTCCGGCATGGCCCGGATGATGGGCATTTCCCTGCCGGTGAACTTCAACAGCCCCTATCAGGCCGTCTCCATCAAGGATTTCTGGGGCCGCTGGCACATCACCCTGTCCCGGTTTTTCCGCCAGTGCGTGTACATCCCCCTGGGGGGCAACCGCCGGGGCGCTGCGGTGACCTGCCGGAATATCACGATCATTTTCCTGCTGTCCGGCCTGTGGCACGGGGCGGGCTGGGGCTTCATCATCTGGGGGGCGCTCCACGGCGCGGCTCAGGTTGTGGAGCGGCTGGGAAAGGGAAAGATCTCCCTGCCCAAGCCCCTGGCGTGGCTGCTCACCTTTATCTTTGTCAACGCGGCCTGGGTGTTCTTCCGGGCGGACAGCCTGCGGCAGGCTCTGGATCTGCTGGGCAGGCTGTTCCAGGGGAATTGGGGCCTGCCCACGCCGGAGTTTGCTGCCGCGCTGCCGCTGGAGGTGCTGTCCAACGGACTGAACTACCTCCAGGAGCTGTGGATGCCGGGGGGGCGTGTGCTGATCTACTGGGTGCCGCTGCTGATGATACCGCTTGGCTTGGCGCTGCTGGCCTGCCCCAACCCTACGGCTCAGGCGGAACGCTTCCGCCCCACGGCATGGAAGGCGGCGCTTTGTGTGCTGTGCATTGTGGTATCCGTACTGTTTTTCTCCGGGGTGGACACCTTCATCTATGCCAACTTCTGAGAAGAAGCGCTGAGCCGTCGTGAGCAGCGCGGATGGAGCGGCGCGAAAGCAAAAGCCCAAGGCCCAAGTAGTGGGACTGGGTTTTGCTTGAGAGGGAGCGAAGCCGCGCGTCGCGAACGGCGTGACAACGGGAAGCGCGGGACAAACGCGCATCATTTTGAAAAGGGGGCTGACAGGATGAAAGCGAAACACTTTTTTATCGCAGTGCTCGCAGGCGTACTGGCCTGTTTTGGCGTCCTGATTCTGCTGTTGTCCACGGTGGATCCCTTTTTCGTCCTTCACGGCATGGACGAGGATGATACCGCCCGGTTTGATAACCAGCGCTACCAGATGGCCGGCCTCATCCGCCACCAGGACTATTCCGCCGTGGTGATGGGCACCTCCCTGGTAGCAAACTACCGGGCCAGCTGGTTTACCAACGGGCTGGGGGAGGAAACGCTGAAAATCACCTTCCCCGACGGCTGGATCTCCGAGTTCGACACGGCGCTGCGTCTGGCCTTCCGCACCCATCCCCAGCTGGATAAGGTCTATTTCTGTCTGGATCCCAATATCCTGGTTCGTCCGGACAGCGATCGGACGGTTGAGCTGCCCGGTTACCTCTACAATACCAATCCCTTCGATGACGTGGAATACCTGCTCAACGCCGACACCTACCAGGAGGCCATGCGGAGCTATCTGCGCCGGGGTTCCGACGAGATGCGCACCCTAGACGATGCCTACCTGTGGGACACCGATCACGGCTTCTCCAAGGAGTGGGCCCTGGTCAGCTACCCCCGTCCGGAGATCAGCGATACCATACTTCCCGCCGATGCCTACCTGGAGGGGGTGCGGGATAACCTGGACGTGATCTGCGCCTGGGCCAGGGAGCACCCCGACGTTCAGTTTTCCATCTGGTTCCCGCCGTACAGTATGCTGTACTGGGACAAGGTCACCCGGGAGGGCTCCCGAGACGCCATTTTGACGGCCATTGAGTATGCCGCCGGACAACTGCTGGAATACGACAACATATCCGTGTACAGCTTCCTCTACTCCCGGGCCGTCAGCGATTTGAACAATTATGCCGACCACATCCACTGCTCCGGCGCGGTGACCTGGCGGGTGACCCAGTGCCTGCTCACCGGCGAGGGCCTGCTCACCAAGGAAGACTATCAACAGCGCATCCAGCAGCTGCGGGAGTATGTGACAGGCTATGACTATGAAATACTTTTTAATTGACCGCCTGCGTTGCCGGCACAAGCTCCCCCTGCGGGGAAAGCTCACGTTCCGCTGTGCCTCCTCTCCCCACAAAATCTAACGATTTTGCGGGGGCCCCGTTTTGATTTCAATCCTCGGGCGAAATGAATTCGCCCTGCGGAATTCTCCGCCTGCGGCTCCGAATGAACGGCGCGTTCGCGCCGCCCCACCTGACGGCGGGGCCCCGGGTGGATTTGCCTATGGAGGTTTCCTTTATGACAGACCAATCTAAAATTCGTAACTTTTCTATCATCGCCCACATTGATCACGGCAAATCCTCTCCCCACAAAATCTAACGATTTTGCGGGGGCCCCGTTTTGATTTCAATCCTCGGGCGAAATGAATTCGCCCTGCGGAATTCTCCGCCTGCGGCTCCGAATGAACGGCGCGTTCGCGCCGCCCCACCTGACGGCGGGGCCCCGGGTGGATTTGCCTATGGAGGTTTCCTTTATGACAGACCAATCTAAAATTCGTAACTTTTCTATCATCGCCCACATTGATCACGGCAAATCCACCCTGTCCGACCGCATGATTGAGATCTGCGGCGCGGTGGAGCAGAGGCAGATGGAATCCCAGCTTCTGGACAACATGGATTTGGAGCGGGAGCGCGGCATCACCATCAAGGCCCGCGCAGTACGCATGGACTACAAAGCCGCTGATGGGGAAACTTACTGCCTGAACCTCATCGACACGCCGGGCCATGTGGACTTCAACTACGAGGTGA
>CAJTVM010000024.1:10816-33104 GCA_910579595.1 uncultured Oscillospiraceae bacterium | reverse complement strand
CCTGAACCCCACCCTGGGCTATGAGAACTTCGGCCTGACCAACCACAAGGGCATCATCGTGGGCAACAGCCAGACCGGCGAGCCCAACCTGGCCGATGGCACCAAGAACGGCGCTCCCACCACCAAGATCGGCTTCTCCATGGACGTCAGCTTTGACAAGGGCCTGAACATTGGTGATACTGGTACCGGCACTAGCGACTGGACCATCCAGGGCGACCTGGCCAAGGCCGAGATTAACGATGACATCGAGAAGGCCGCTTACTACTACACTTCCGCCCTGCATCACAACACCACCGGCACTCGTGTCGATGAGTACAATGTGACCCTGGCCTTCCAGTGGGAGTCTGGCCTGAAGCAGTTCAACCACGCTGTTGACGTGTGGTATGACTGCCGCGGCGCCGCCAATGAGACCGTCAACGTGACTGGCAACAACGTGAGCGGCTCCGTGACTTTCAAGACCAACCTCAAGACCTACGCCGTGTTTGACCGCGTGCAGGCTACCAAAGTTGTTGCCGCCAACATCACCGCCGCTGAGACCGATGACGCTGGTCTGGTCGCGGCCCTCACCGACACCGGCATCAGCACAAAGGACGGCGTGTTCTTCAACTACGCCTTTGCCCGCAATGAGGCCTCCAACTGGGGCGACAACACCACTGCCGCCACCACCTTCGCGGCCAGCCCCATCAAGGCGAACAACGATAACGCCGCTCTGCAGTCCTACACCGGCTTTACCACCGATTGGCCCCTGTACCTGGTGATCTCCAACAGCGCCGACAAGACCGCCGATGTGGTCATCTCCCTGGATATGACCCTGTCCAAGGTGGTGCAGGACAACAACACCCAGAACCCCCTGAGCACCAGCATCTGGACTCAGAACGGCGTTGGCACTGATTACTTCGACCAGGCCACGCCCGACAAGCACACCCCGGCCAACAGTTCCCCCGACTACTCCGAGATCGCGGACGCCAACCGGGTGGACAGCAATAACATCGTCCTGGGCGATTACGTGGCCACCGTGGCCGTTACCGGCACCAACGGCGCCAACAACGGCACTGTCACCACCGCCGTTGCCACCGCTGGCAATACCACCGACGGCAACGCCACTGCCCGTGCTCCGCTGACCTCCACCTTCTTCTATGAGATGACCAAGCTGACCTCCACCGTCACCGCCAATCTGGTGAAGTTTGACAAGGACAGCCAGCAGGTCACCCTGAGCAACGGCAAGGTCTACGAGCGCTCCATCTTCGCTCTGGCCACCGACGGCAGTTTCATGCCCACCGCTCAGGTAATGGCCCCCACCAGCGCCGGCGAGTACACCTTCTATCTGGACGAGGAAGGCAACTGGCTGTTCTGGGAGCAGGGCCGCACCTCTGCCGAGTTCATCTACGCCACCTACATTGACTACACCACCGATGTTCTGAGCAGCGGCTTCAACTATCCCATGCTGTACGTCAACGCCAAGGGCGAGGATCAGCAGCGCACTAACGTCAACGCTATCACCGCTGTCACCACCGTTGGCAGCGTGGCCCCCGGCACTGTTGGCCCCATGAACGATGCCATGTATATGAACCTGATGCTGCCCAAGCGTACCAACGTTGGCGGCAACAGCACCGGCTTCGTACCCGGCCAGTACGTCGGCTACATCATGAGCAGCAGCAGTACTGGTACGACCATGACCGCCGTGACCGGCGCGGCCAATAACACCGGCTTCGTACAGGCTCAGGATGCCGCCAACTCCTTCGGCGATGCCAACACCACCATCAACGCCAATTCTGTGGCCATCGGCGCGCATCCCGCTGGCGATAGCGGCAACCTGTTCCTCACCGAGCGCACCAAGTTCGTGGTGGTAGACGGCGCCGGTACCGCCAACCAGAAGGCCACCACCTACAACGGCCTGAAGGAATTCCTGGGCAACAGCCGCGAGGTCACCATTGATGTGACCACCGAGCCTATCAATCCCTCCGGCAGCTATCTGTCCACCGGCACTAACGATGCTAACGGTACGGCCTATGCCGGTAATACCGATCCCTGGCAGATGGTCTACTACAGCACCGAGGAAGATCCGTACGCCCAGAACTATGACCAGATGGATAAGCACGTTGATACCGTGTTCATCCCCGCTCCTCTGGTCAAGCGTACCGCGCCTCCCGTCACCGGCAACCTGTTCTTCGTGGGCAGCAACAAGTACGGCCTGATCGATGCCCCCAATAACGCCACCCAGTACACCTTCTACCAGAACGGGCAGGAGTCCGTGCTGTGGATTGACGGTCTGATTGACGGCAACGATAACGATGATGCCGATACCATCACCAACCTGGGCAACAACGTGTTCTACCAGCTGCGTGAGACCAGCCGCACCGCTGTGGACGGCGGCAAGATCTACGCCCTGGTGCCCATCGAGAACCTGAAGACCGCTGACGCCGCGCTCATCGGTAAGTACTACGGCAGCGCTGACAATGCCGGCACCGCCGCCAGCACCACCGTTGCCGCTAAGACCACCGAGATGGCCGATGGTACCGTCACGGACGACGAGTATCTGGCTACCACCCGCAACAGCCAGGTCGCTTACATGGGTGATCACGATGACGGCACTGCCCGTACTGCCGACGACCTGTACAACGTGTCCAGCGCCAACGTGCTGAACCTGAACGTGAACTTCACCATCAACAGCCTGGGCGATCTGAATGAGCAGAGCTCCCTGACCAGCAACCAGGGCGTCGCGGTGTCCTGCGTGTTGGGCAGCAGCGCCAAGATGGTCGACTTCATCTACGTCAACTACGCTGCCGCGCCCTAATCCCATTCAGCGAAACGGACGTACCTGAACAGACGCAAAGGAAGGCCCCCCGGAGAAATCCGGGGGGCCTTTTCTGTCTGCTGTTCAGCCGATGACAGCGTAAAAATAGGTGGTTCCGTTGCGGTTGTAGTTAATGCCAACGGCAAAGGCATTTTCTTGAAGCGTGACCATTGTGGGCCGCTCCGGCACCCCCATAACAGGGACGTTGCCGCCATACTGCACCAAGACAATCTTGGGGGTGAAGCCCAATGGAAAGACTCGCTGATTCGCATCATCCCCAATGTAGATTCCCGAGACAATTTTGTGCCCCTCCAGCACGGTGACCCGCTGATCCAGGGCGGCGTCCCCGGCGGCACGGGCGGCGGCTTCGGCGGACACCTCCGCCTCCAGCTTCTCCGTATTCTCGTTCAGCGGGTCTGGCGAGAACGTGTCCGAGGTTTCGATCAGGTTGAGCTTGTAGGTTTTTGTTTGTTGCATTTTTTATCCCTCCCACAAGGGAGGGATAAACGGCGGCGTGTTGCACGTTTGCGTGCCTACAGTTGGGGAAAATCACGGTTTTCCCATCGAAGTACAACGTTGTACGCCAAAATATTCCTCCACTACGCGCCGTTCTGAGAAGGGGCGGCGCACGCCGTTTTCTTCAATGTACCCCTCGTGGCCTTTGCCCAGCAGGGCTGTCACGTCCCCAGGCCCCGCCATTGACAGCGCACGGAAAATGGCCTGCCGCCGGTCGGGGATGATTTCCGTGGGGATTGCCCCGCCAATGGCGGCGGCAATGTCTGCGCAGATATCCGCGGCGCACTCGCTGCGGGGGTTGTCGGCGGTGAGAATGGCGTAATCAGTCCACCGGGCGGCGGCGCGGCCCATGTCGGTGCGGCGGATCTTAGGCCGGTCGCCCCCCGCGCCGAACACGGCAATGATACGCCGGGGCTTGTATTCCCGCAGGGCTTCCATCAGTGCCCGGAAACTGTCGCCGTTGTGGGCGTAGTCGATGATAACGGTGCAGGGGGCGGGGACGGGGACAAGCTGTGCCCTGCCAGGCACCGCTGTGTGGGCCAGTCCGGCGCGGATGGCGCCGTCATCAAGCGCCAGCGCCCGGCCCAGGGCTACAGCGGCCAGGGCGTCGGCGGCGTTGTGGGTTCCGGGCATGGGAATGTGGTAAGGATCCGCGCCTCTCACGTCCAGCCGGACGGCAAAGGGGCGGGCCGGATCGGGGCCTGCTTCCAGGGCCTGCGTATCCACTCCCCAGCCGAAACCAAAGGTGCGGATAGGCGCAAAGGGGGAAACCTGCGCCGCCATGGCGGGCCAGCTTGGGTCATCGGCGTTGCCTACAGCCAGGCGGCACTGCCGGAACAGCGCGGCTTTACAGGTGCGGTATTCATCGAAATCAGCGTGCTCCGCCCCGCCGATGTGGTCGGGAGTGAGGTTGAGGAACACCGCGGCGTCGAAGGTGAGGCCGTCCACCCGGTGCAGCTTCATGGCCTGTGAGGACACCTCCATCACCACATAGGAGCATCCGGCATCGGCCATCGCCCGCAGGGTGCGGTGGAGGGCGATGGGCTCCGGGGTGGTGTTGGGACTGTCCGCCAATGGCGCACGGCCTATGTATGCGCCCAAGGTGCCGATCATGCCGGTTTTGTGCCCGGCGGCGGAGAGGATCTCCCGGAGCATATGGGTGGTGGTGGTTTTGCCCTTAGTGCCGGTCACGGCGATGAGGGACAGCTTTCGTGCTGGATGGCCGTAAAATCGACTGGCAAGCAGGGCAAGCGCGGCCCGAGGGTCATCTACAATGGCGCCGTTTGCCCCGTCCGGCAGGGATCCCCGGCAAACCACGGCATCGGCCCCCCGGGCCAGCGCATCGGGGATGTAGGCGCGGCCATCGGCTTCAGCCCCCTCCAGGGCCACGAACAACGCCCCGGGCGCGGCCTCCCGGGAGTCGCAGACGAGGCTGGAGATGTCCACATCCTGTGGGCAGTCCGCCCCAATGGCGGAAAAAAGTTGGGACAGCTTCATCAGGAAAACCCCTTTACGATTTGCTGTCCCAGTCTATGTTTTTGAGCGGAAATGGGTCACAGGCGCAGAAAAGCGCCCCCCTCCACAGTGGGAAGGGGGCGCTTTTCTAAATTTGATGATTTCTCAGAATCTCGCTGCCGCCGCAAAGCGGATCACTGATAGCTCGCGAGTCTAAGACCCTTTTGGCTGCTTTTTCTCCTGAGAAAAGGACTTAGAACCTGTATTCACAACCTCGATTCACCGTCTGGCCGTGTCTTTCCCCGCCATGCCGCGTTAAATTTTCTGGAAATAAACGCAATGATTCCTGCGAAAATTTGCCTTGCCTGACGGGAAAATCCCTCGTCCATCCGGCGGTTTCGGCTGTGAATACAGGTTCTTAGTAGCCGGGGTTCTCAACCTTGGTATAGGTCTTGGCCATTTCCTCGCCGCGCAGCACCCGCAGGCCGCCCAGGGCCAGGGAGAGCATCTCGTCCTCACCGGCGTAAACCACCACGGGGGCGATAAATTCCACCCGTTCCCGGATGTACTCGGTGACGTACTTGGAGTAGGCAATGCCGCCGGTAAGCAGGATGGCGTCCACCTTGCCGCACACGTTGGGGGCGACCTTGGCGATGTTCTTGGCCACATTCAGCGCCATGGCGTCGTAGATAAGCTTGGCGTGCTCGTCGCCATCGTTCACCATTTTCTCCACCTCGCGGCTGTCGGTGGTGCCCAGATGGGCCATCAGACCGCCCTGCCGCTTGACCATCTTCATCATGGAGTTATAGGTGTGTTCCCCATCGAAGCACATCCGGATCACGTCGAACATGGGCAGTCCGCCGGAGCGCTCGGGGGAGAAGGGGCCTTCCTCGTCGTTGATGAAGTCCTCAATGCGGCCGTTGTGGTGGAGGTTGACGGAAATCCCGCCGCCAAGATGGGCCACGATGACGGTGATGTCGCTGTAAGGCCTGCCGCTCTCCCGGGCATAGCGCATGGCGGCGGCACGGGTGTTCAGGTTGTGGCCCATGCCCTTACGGCGGAACTGGGTGACGCCGGTGATCTTGTTGATGGGCAGCAGCTCGTCCACAGTGATGCCGTCATAGATGAACGCGGGGATATTGTATTCCACGCTGATGGCGCGGGCAATCATGGCCCCCACGTTGGAGGCGTGCTCGTTCTGGGGCTTGTTCTTGAGCTGCCACACCATATCGTCGTTGACCTCATAGGCCCCGGCCTCAATGGGAGTGAGCAGGCCGCCCCGGGACACAACGCCAGACAGGGTGTCCAGACTGACGCCGTGGTTTTCCAGCGTCTTGACCACCAGTTCCTTGCGGAACTCATACTGCTCGGCCACGTGCTCAAAGGGGGCAAGCTCCTCGGGAGAGTGGACGATGGACTCGGTGAACAGTGGGGTTTCGTCCTCAAAAACGGCAATTTTCGTGGAGGTGGAGCCAGGATTCAAAATCAGCAGTTTTTCCATGAAGTTTCTCCTTCTTTACCGGGCCGCGGCGGCGGAAATGACGATGGACAGATACTTTTCCAGGGGGGTGGAGCCGCGGCTGGTCATGACGATGGGGCACTTGGCGCCCACGATGAACCCGGCCATCTTGGCCCCGCAGGTGACGGTGAGCATCTTGCCCATCAGGTTGCCCGCGTGGATGTTGGGGGCCACCAGCACGTCGCAGTCCCCGGCGCAGGGGCTCTCAAATCCCTTGAAGTCGGCGATCTCTTTGCTGACGGCACAGTCGTAAGAGATGGGGCCTTCAATAATGCAGCCGGTGATCTCCCCCCGCTGGTTCATCTGCTTCAGGGCGTCGCCCTCCACAGTCTCGGGCATTTTGGGGTTGAGCTTCTCCACGCAGGCCACCACACCCACCTTAGGGCACTCGTAGCCCATGGCGTGGAGGGCGCTCACGGTGTTCTCAATGATGCACTTTTTCTGCTCCAGGGTGGGGTAGGTTACCATGCCGCCGTCCACGGGCACCAGCAGCTTGTGGTAGGAGGGTACCTCGAAGGCGGTGAAATGGCTCATGACGCCGCCCTTGCCCAGGCCGTTTTCCTTGTTCACCACGGCCTTAAGCAGCACGGAGGTGTCCAGCTTGCCCTTCATCAGGAAGTCCGCCTTGCCCTCCCGGACCAGGCCCACGGCGTAGCGGGCGGACTCGGCCAGATCAGGCACGTCGTAGACGTCCTCGGGGGCCACGGTTTCCCCCAAGTGGGCCAGGGCCTCGTCTATCAGCTTTTTGTCGCCCACCAGGATTGGGTGGGCAATGCCCTCTTTGCGGGCGTGGAGGGCGGCCTCGATGGTGTGCTCGTCCCCGGCAGCGGCAATGGCCATGCGGGACATGGTGGGGTGGCCTTTTTGGTGCTCAATGAGCTGGTCAAATGTTTTAAAAACCATGACGGTACGACCTTTCTGTGTTAAAATTTCCCTTGCATTTTCGGGAAAGTCCGGTATAATATTCCTTGCAAGATATAAAATCTTTAGGCACAGGAACGGAGCTTGGGAATATGGCAAAAATTAAAAAAGCATCGCTGGTGGATCAGATTTACTCCACCCTGCGGGAGGACATCATCACCATGAAACTCCCCATGGGCGCCCGACTCAACGTCAACGAGCTCCAGACGGAGCTGGGCGTGAGCTGCACCCCTATCCGGGAGGCGGTGAACCGCCTCCAGCAGGAGGAGCTGGTGATTTACGAAAACAACATCGGGGCCAGGGTGCTGACCTTGGACGCGCACGATGTGCGGGAGATTTTGGAGCTTGCCCTAACCCTCCAGCAGGCGGCGGTCCGCCTGTCCATGAAAAACGGAAACCGGGAAGAGATGCTCCGGGAGATTGACGAACAGCTGGAGCGCTGCCGTACAGCCCGCACCCACCGGGAGAGCGTCAAGGCGGTGCACAACCTCATCGGCGTGTTCTACCGCCACTGCGGCAACCAGCGGTTGGACCGCAGCATGATCGCCATCCAGGGCCAGGTGTTGCTGCTGCGGCACATCTATGCCGACTGCCCGGGGTATGAATCCCATGCGGAGGAGCTCGCCCGCATCCGGGACGGCGTGGCAGCGGACAGCGAAGCGGACATCTGCGCCGCCCTGGAGGCGTACAACCGGCGCTCCGCCCTCGCCATCCTGGCGTGGCTGCGGACGCACGGATAACGTTGAGAGGAAAGGGCCGGTTCGCGGGATGCGAACCGGCCCTTTTGCTGTACCTCGGGCGGTCGCTGCCTGGGTCGCGGGGTGTTACTTCTGCTCCCGGCCCAGCTTCAGGCCGGCTTCAAACGCCTGCTTATTCAGCGGCAGCAGCTTGGGCTTATTGCCCAGCTTATGCTCAATGGTGGACCACACCACCTCGGGGGGGACCACCTCGGTATAGCCCACGTACACGCCCAGCATGATCACGTTGAGCACCTTGGCGTTGCCCATTTCCAGGGCCATCTCGGTGACGGGAGCCTTCACCAGCTTCACGTCATCCCGGTTCACGTCCTTCTCATCCACGATGGAGCTGTTGATGAACAGGGTGCCGCCGGGCTTGAGGGTTTTCAGGAACTTGGCCAGGGAGGGTCCGTTCATGACGATCAAATCGTCCATTACATCGCCCAGGGGGGCGCCGATCATCCCATCGGAGATGACTACAAAGCAGTTGGCCGTGCCGCCGCGCTGCTCCGCGCCGTAGGAGGGGAAGAAGGTGACGTTCTTGTCGGTGGCGTCACAGGTAGCGGACGCCAGGAACTTGCCCAGGGTCATGACGCCCTGGCCGCCGAAGCCGGCTACACACAGATTAGTTTCCATCAATTCCTGCCCCCCTTATTTGTCGCGGATGACGCCCAGCGGGAACTCGGGCAGCATCTTCTGCTCAATGAAGTCCAGGGCGTCCAGCGGATCCAGGCCCCAGTTGGTGGGACAGCTGGTGACGATCTCCACCATGGAAAAGCCCTTGCCGTCCAACTGGTTCTGGAACGCTTTGTGGATGGCCTTCTTGGTCTTGATGACGTTTTGCGGGGTGTTGCAGCTGGTGCGCTCCAGGTAGGCGGGCGCGGTGAGCTGGTTCAAAATCTCGCACATATGCATGGGGTAGCCGTGCTCCTCGGCAATACGGCCCTTGGGGGCGGTGGATGCCTTCATGCCCAGCAGGGTGGTGGGGGCCATCTGGCCGCCGGTCATGCCGTAGATGCCGTTGTTAATGAAGATTACGGTGATGTTCTCCCCCCGGTTGGCGGCGGAGATGGACTCACCCAAGCCGATGGAGGCGAAGTCGCCATCGCCCTGGTAGGTGAAGACCAGGCTGTCAGGGCTGGTGCGCTTCATGCCGGTGGCCACGGCGCAGGCGCGGCCGTGGGGGGCGGTGATGGTGTCGTAAGCAATGTAATCCATGTGGAGGCCGCAGCAGCCGATGCCAGTGACCATGACGGCCTTGTCCACCAGGTTCATCTCATCCAGCACTTCGCCGATGAGCTTCACCACCGTAGAGTGCATACAGCCGGGGCAGAAGCCGGAGACCTTGTCCTCCTGGATGGTGGTAGTACGGGAATAAATCTTTTCCATGTCTCTTGTTCCCCCTTACTTCGCCAGAATGCCGTCCACGGCCTTGAGGACGGCTTCACGGCTCATGATGTTGCCGCCGGAGCACAGGCATGTTTCGATGGGGCAGCGGCCTTTCACGCCCATGCGCACATCCTCCACGAACTGGGCGGGGATGGACATCTCCACATCCAGCACGCCCTTGCACACGTCATAGTTGATCTTGTCGAAGGAGGCATAGGGGAAGGGATGGACGGTGATGGGACGGATGAGGCCCACCTTCTTGCCGGCGGCGCGGCAGATGTCCACCACGGACTTGCCGATGCGGGCGGACACGCCGTAGGAGGTGATGACAACCTCGGCGTCCTCCACCATGTACTCCTCCACCTGTACGTCCTTCTCCCAGGAGGCGTACATGGCGGCGGCCTTCTCGTTTTCCGCCTGCATCTTCATGGTGTCCCACTGGCCGGGCTGGATCCAAGAACGATTAGCGTAGTCCAGCTTGTGGCCGGTGCAGGCCCAGGCGGCTTTGGATGCCTTGATGGCGGCGATCTCCTCATCGGTCTTCATGGGGGGCAGCTCCACCGGCTCCATCATGGTGCCGATGACACCGTCGGCCAGAATCAGGACGGGGTTGTGGTCGCGGTCGGCGTAGTCGAAGGCGGCGTAGGTCAGGTCAACAGCCTCCTGCACGGTGGAGGGGGCCAGCACCAGCATCTCGAAACCGCCGTTGCCGCTGGCGCGGGTGGCCTGGAAGTAGTCCTGCTGGGCGGGCTGGATGGCGCCCACGCCAGGGCCGCCCCGGGAGATGTTGGCGTACACGATGGGCACGCGGGCGGCGGCGCAGTAGGAAATGCCCTCGCTTTTCAGGGCGATGCCGGGGGAGGAGGAGGAGGTCATGCTGCGGGTTCCGGCGGACGCGGCGCCGTACACCATGTTGACGGAGGCCACTTCGCTCTCGCCCTGGACGAAGGTGCCGCCCACCTCGGGGAGACGGCGGGCGAAGTACTCGGGGATCTCATTCTGCGGGGTGATGGGGTAGCCGGCGAAGAAACGACAGCCGGCGCGGACGGCCGCTTCCGCAATCGCTTCGCAGCCTTTCATCAATACTCTTGCCATAATCGTTTCTCTCCTTTACTTATAGACTTCGATGGCGCCGTCGGGGCAGATGCGCGCGCACATACAACAGGCGATGCAGGCGTCCTGGTTCACGGGTTCAACGTACTCGTAACCCTTGGAGTTGACGTTCTTGCCCACTGCCAGCACCTGCTTGGGGCAGTACTTGATGCAGTACTGGCAGCTCTTGCAGCGCTCCGCGATCACTTTGATCATTGCCATGGAAAGCCCTCCTTTCTCCTCGTTTTTTGAAACTATCAACTACGGGGCACGTCGTCCCGTGAGTTTCCTCAGTTATCCAGCCAGGGGTAGGTCAGCGCCAAATGCAGCGGGAACACCGGCACGGGCAGGGCCTGGGCGGCCTCCCGGGCCAGCTCCTCCCGGACGCAGGCAAAGGCCAGCGGCATATACTCCCGCACCAGCGCATCTGTTTTATGGTAGCCCACGATCACCTCGTTCAGGGCGGTGGTCACCCCGTTGTTGGGGTTGGCAACCAGGAACAGCTGGGTGAGCTTGACGTGGGACACACCCAGAATCTTGCCCAGGGTGCCATCGATGTGCTCAATGGTGTCCGACCAGGGGCGGTAGGAGTTGATCACATAAAACACGGCGGTGGACGGGCGGTTGAGCTGGGGTGCGAAGCCGCCGATGGAGCGGGCGCCGATATAGTCGCCCCCCACGTCCAGCACCACCAGGCTGTCCTCATCCCGGAGCATGGGGGTCACGCCGCCCACAAGGGTGGGGGCGTCCATGAACTGCTCCTGGTAGTGGACGGTGATCCCGGCCTGCTCCAGCTCCGTCCCCGCGTCCCGGGAACGGAACAGGGGCTTGGTCATGTCCAAATCGAAGAAATGCACCGGCTTGTCCCCGGCCTTGGCCAGGGCCTTGGCAAAGCTGATGGCGATCTCGCTTTTTCCGCTGCCCGCCTCGCCCAAAAAGACAAAGTTGTGCCATACACCCTCCAGGCCCAGGCTTCGCAGCAGCTCGGTTTTCCCATCCATCCGGCCCACCCCTTTCATCTGATCTGAGTATACTACAGGTTCAGAGAAAACGCAAGAGAAAATTATATATTTTATTTTTAATATTATGCATCTTGCAAGATAGGACGGTTGAATGAACTTGACGGAATTTCAGATTAGGGCTGGACAAAGACGGGGAAGGCCATTATAATATATGTTGCAAGATGTTTCTGTCGAGATTGAGCATCTATGATTATGATTGAGGGGTAGGATTTTATGAATGCTGATCAGAAAAAACTCAATATCCGCTGGCTGTACCTGGCGGTAGGCGTCGTCGCCCTGCTGTTCGCGGGCATCATCTATGGCTGGTCTATCCTGAAGGCCCCCCTTGCGTCGGAGCTGCACTGGGCTGATAACCAGCTAGCGCTGAACTTCACCCTGACCATGTGCTTCTTCTGCCTGGGCGGCATCGCGGGCGGTGTGCTCTCCAAGAGGGCGGGCACCCGCATCTCCCTGATTCTGGCGGCGGTGCTGTCCTGTCTGGGCTTCTTCCTCACCGCCCGGCTGGACGGCGGCAGCGTAGCCATGCTGTACGTCAGCTACGGCCTGCTGGCGGGCCTGGGCATCGGCATCGCCTACAACGTGATCATCTCCACCGTCAGCGCCTGGTTCCCCGACAAGAAGGGGGTGTGCTCCGGCGCGCTGATGATGGGCTTTGGGGCCTCCGCCCTGGTGGTAGGCAACACCATCAGTGTGCTGATGGACAGCATTGGCTGGCGGAACGCCTTCACGGGACTGGGCGTGGTGCTGGGGGCCGTCCTGCTGGCCACCGGCTTCATCATCAACCTCCCCCCCGCCGGGCTGGAGCTGCCCAAGGCGGAGAAAAAGGCCGGCGGCGCCTCCGAGGATTTTGAGCCCAGGGACTACACCCCCGGCGAGATGCTCCGCCGCTTTGCCTTCTGGCGGGCGTTCGTGTGCATCGTATTCCTGGCCGCCGTGGGCAACACGGTAATCTCCTTCGCCCGGGATCTGGCCATCTCCGTGGGTGCGGAGGCCGCCCTGGCCACCACCCTGGTGGGTGTGCTGTCGGTGTGCAACGGCCTGGGCCGCATCGCCACCGGTGCGATTTTCGACAAGATTGGACGCCGCAAGACCATGCTGCTGGCCAACGTGGTGGCTATCGCCGCCGCCGGGGTGACGCTGCTGTCCGTGTTCACCAGTTCCGTGCCGCTGTGCATCGTGGGCCTGTGCGTTACCGGGTTCTCCTATGGCTCCTGTCCCACCATTTCCTCCGCCTTTGTGTCCGCCTTCTACGGCACCAAGCACTTCTCCATGAACTTCTCCATTATGAACTTCAACCTGATGGGCGCGTCCCTGCTGGCCACCGTGTCCAGTATGCTGCTCACCAGTGCGGGCACCTACGTGGCCCCTTTCGCGCTGCTGCTGGCCCTGTCCGCCGTGGCGCTGGTACTCAACTTCAGCGTGAAGAAGCCCTGAGCCTATTTGGACGGAAAAAGGTCCTCCCGGCATACCGGGAGGACCTTTTTTATTGGAATGTTCCGCTTGAAGGGCTTAGACACGCTGGGATTCGCCGGCGGCACCGCCAAAGGCCTGGATGGCCTTGTCGTTGGCGGCGCGGCGTTCCTCCTGCGCCTCGGCCAGCAGCATATCCTTGACTTTCATCAAGCGCGTGGTGGTGGAGCGGTCATTCTCATCCAGCTTCATGGTGATATAGCGGATGTTCTCCTGGGTCTCGGGGATGACCACGTACTCCAGCGCGTTGACGCGGCGGCGGGTCTTTTCGATCTCCTCCGCCATGAGCTGGGCGGCTTTTTCCGTCTCCGCCAGCTTCAGCATATTCTGGAATACATCGCCCAGGGCGGCCACCGCCCCATCCAGCTCGCCGCTGGTGGCGGCAAAGCCGTAGGGGAAGATATCGCCGGTGTCATCGGTGCGGGTCTGATAGTGGTACTCCGGCACGTTCACTGACATGACGTTTTTAAACGTCATGGTCAGCTCGACCGACTGCTTGGGATACATCAACGCCTGCTCCATGGCCTGGGCGCTCATCAGTGCGGAGGCCACGGTGAAGGAGCTGTGTACCCGCATCAGCTCCTCCTCCACCTGGGCGCGGAGGGAACGCAGCTCGCGCACGGTGTCCAGGAACTGCTTCATCAGCTCATCCCGCTTGTCTTTCAGCAGCTTGTGACCCCGCTGGGCGGTTTTCAGCTTGCCCTTCAGGCGGGTGAGCTCCATTCGGGTGGGGTTGACTACGGTGCTTGCCATGTCTGGACCCCTCCTTTACTGGTCTTTCTTGGGCATGTATTTATCAATATACTCCTGTTTGATACGCTTCAGCTCGGCGGTGGGCAGGATGGACAGCAGCTCCCAGCCCAGATTCAGCGTCTCCTCAATGGAGCGGTTCTCCTCATACCCCTGGTTGACGTAGCGCTTCTCGAACTCGTCCGCGAACTTGGCGTACAGCAGGTCGGTGGGAGTCAGCGCCGCCTCGCCCAGAATGGACATCAGCTCCTTGTTGTCCTTACCGGTGGAGTACGCGGCAAAGAGCTGGTTCATGGTGTTGGCGTGGTCCTCGCGGGTCTTGCCGGGGCCGATGCCCTTGTCCTTCAGACGGGACAGGGAGGGCAGCACGTCCACGGGGGGATTGATGCCCTGGCGGTACAGGGAGCGGGACAGGATGATCTGGCCCTCGGTGATATACCCGGTCAGGTCGGGGATGGGGTGGGTCTTGTCGTCCTCGGGCATGGTGAGGATGGGGATCATGGTGATGGAGCCGGGCTTGCCCAGCTGACGGCCGGCGCGCTCGTACATGGTGGCCAGGTCGGTGTACAGGTAGCCGGGGAAGCCGCGCCGTCCGGGCACTTCCTTCTTGGCTGCGGAAACCTCACGCAGGGCCTCGGCGTAGTTTGTGATGTCAGTCAAAATGACCAGCACATGCATATCCTTCTCGAAGGCCAGGTACTCGGCCGCGGTCAGCGCCATACGGGGGGTGGAAATACGCTCGACAGCCGGGTCGTTAGCCAGGTTGGTGAACAGCACGGTACGGTCGATAGCGCCGGTGCGCTTGAACTCCTGCACGAAGAACTCGGATTCCTCGAAGGTGATGCCGATGGCGGCGAACACCACGGCGAAGTTGCCCGCGTCATCGCCCAGCACCTTGGCCTGACGGGCGATCTGCGCCGCCAGGTTGGCGTGGGGCAGGCCGGATCCGGAGAAGATGGGCAGCTTCTGCCCACGCACCAGGGTGTTCAGGCCGTCAATGGTGCTGACGCCGGTCTGGATAAACTCGTCGGGGTAGTCACGGGCGGCGGGGTTCATGGGCAGGCCGTTGATGTCGCGGTACTCCTCGGCCAGGATGGCGGGGCCGCCGTCGATGGGCACACCCATGCCGTTGAACACGCGGCCCAGCATATCGCCGGACACGCCCAGCTGGAGGGGGTGGCCCAGGAAGCGGACCTTGGACTGGGCCAGGTTGATGCCCGCGGCGGACTCGAAGAGCTGGACCACGGCGGTGTCGCCGTTGACCTCCAGCACCTTGCCCCGGCGGATGCCGCCGTCGGGCAGCTCCACTTCCACCAGCTCGTCGTAGGTGACGTTTTCCACCATTTTGACCATCATCAGCGGGGACGCGATCTCCTGGATGGTTCTATACTCTCGGATCACAGTTCCTCACCAGCCTTTCTGACGACCTCGTCGATCTCCTTCTCCATGGAGGCGGAGATTTCGGCGTACACCTTCTCGTACTCGTCGGCGGGCACGCTCTTGGCGCGGCCGATGCGCTCACGGGCGGGGATCTCAAACAGCTTGGCGGCGGGGGCGCCCTTGGCGATGGCGTCCCGGCACAGCTTGTCATAGTCCAAAATCATGGCCAGCAGCTTCTCCTGCCGGTCATAGCTGGAGAAGGAGTCGATGTCCACGAAGGAGTTTTGCTGGAGGAAGTCCTCGCGCACCATACGGGCGGTTTCCAGGGTGAGCTGGTCGTTGGGGGACAGGGAGTCCTTACCAACCAGCTGTACGATCTCGTTCAGGCTGGCCTCTTGCTGGAGGACACCCATGGCCTGCTCTCGGTTCTGGAGGAACTGCTTTCCCAGGTTCTCATCGAACCAGGGCTTCAGGGAGTCCAGGTACAGGGAGTAGGAATTCAGCCAGTTGATGGCGGGGAAGTGGCGCTTGTAGGCCAAGGATGCGTCCAGGGCCCAGAACACCTTGACGATACGCATGGTGCCCTGGGAGACGGGCTCGGACAGGTCGCCGCCCGGGGGGGACACGGCGCCCACGGCGGTCAGGCTGCCCCGGCGGTCCTCCTCGGAGCCGAGACAGGACACGGAACCGGCGCGCTCGTAGAACTGGGCCAGACGGGAGGCCAGATAGGCGGGGTAGCCCTCCTCACCGGGCATTTCCTCCAGACGGCCGGACATCTCACGCAGGGCCTCGGCCCAGCGGGAGGTGGAGTCGGCGATGACCGCTACGTCGTAGCCCATGTCGCGGAAGTACTCGGCGATGGTGATGCCAGTGTAGATGGACGCCTCACGGGCGGCCACAGGCATATCGGAGGTATTCGCAATCAGGACGGTACGCTTCATCAGCGTCTCGCCGGTGCGGGGGTCCACCAGCTCGGGGAACTCCCGCAGCACGTCGGTCATCTCGTTGCCGCGCTCGCCGCAGCCGATATACACCACGATGTCCACGTCCGACCACTTGGCCAGGGCGTGCTGCATCACGGTCTTGCCGGAGCCGAAGGGCCCGGGGATGGCGGCGGTACCGCCCTTGGCCACGGGGAAGAACGTATCCACGATACGCTGCCCAGAAGACAGGGGCTTAATGGGGGGATACTTGTGCTTGTAGGGGCGGCCGATACGCACGGGCCAGCGCTGGCTCATCGCCAGCTCCACCTCGGTGCCATCATCCTTCACCAACACGGCCACCGTCTCACGGACGGTGTACTGTCCGGCGGGAACAACGCTTTTCAGCTTGCCGCTGAGGTTGGGGGGCACCATAATCTTGTGGAGCACCACCGGCGTCTCGGGGACGGTGCCGATGATGTCGCCGCCCACCACCGCGTCGCCTGCCTTGGCCACAGGGGTGAACTCCCACTTCTTCTCCAGGTCGATGGCGGGTACCTCCACGCCGCGGGGGAGGTTGTTGCCGTGGACCTTCTCCATGATCTTCTCCAGCGGGCGCTGGATGCCGTCATAGATGTTCTCGATCATGCCGGGGCCAAGCTCCACGCTCATGGGGGAGCCGGTGGTCACCACTTCGGTGCCGGGGCCCAGGCCGGAGGTCTCCTCATAGACCTGGATGGAGGCGGAGTCGCCGTTCATGGTGAGGATCTCACCGATCAGGCGCTCGGGGCCTACGCGGACCACATCGGACATATTGGCGTCCGCCATGCCGGTGGCCACCACCAGGGGGCCGGAGACCTTAACTACTTTTCCCATAGGTCTGCATACCTTCTTTCATAAAGGTCTTTCATTATAATTTCATGCGTTGTTTTCAGGATAGGAATGGAACGAGCAGGCCGCAGATACCAGCCAGCGTAAACATCACGCCGCCAAACCTGGTACTCCATAAATACAGCTTCGACGGCTCGCAAACGCCGCCGCACTTCCAGTTTTCCACCAGCTCAAACACAAGCCGGGGCTTCGCCAGCATCGTGATGCCAATAGCAATGAGGATGATACCAGTAATGGAGTACAGCATAGCGTTTCTCCCTTACAGGATGTCCGCGCCGACCGCCCGTTCCACGGATTTCTTGATGTTTGCCATGCCCATGCCCAGACTGCCCTCCTTGCCGGGGATCAGGATGATCGCCGGGGTGAGCTCGTCCTTGTACCGGGCGATATCCGCCTGCATCTGGGCGGCGAACTGCTCGGTGAGGTAGACCACCGCGAAGTCCTCCTTGGCGATGTGGTGCAAAGCCGAACGGGCCTGCTCCACCGTATCCACGGGGAAGACGGTCAGCCCCAGGGCCTTGAAGCCCATGACACTGTCCTGATCGCCCAAAACGGCGATGCGATAGCTGTTTGCTGCCATTTACGTCTCCCCCTCTCTCAGCAGTAGGCCCGGCGCAGGCGCTGCCGGATGGTGGCGCCGTCCAGGCCGGCCATGCGGCCGCCCAGAATGATGCGGATGGCGGTGGCCTCCGCCTCACGGGCGTAGAGATAAGCCACCACGGGCTGCTCCCCGAAGGGGATCATCCGTGCGCGGGTCATATAGGCCATCAGCGCGTCATCGCACAGCTTTTCAAAGTCGGTGAGCGCCCCGCCGCCCGGCACAGCCAGCGCGGCCCCCGCCTCGGCGGCGGCGTACAGCGGTGTACCATGGAACAGCTTGGCCAGATCGGGGCCGGGGGTAGCCGCGAGGTCCGCCGGGGACACCGCCCCCCCCTCCACCAGCACCAGCCGCAGGAAATCCGGACCCTTGCCCAGCCGGGCCGATCGGACTGCCGCCCGCAGATTGGCGCTGTCGATGGACAGCGTCACATAGTCCTGCATGAACTTACTGCCCGACTCCTTGGCCAGGGCGGCAAGCTCCTTGTAATAGGCCCGATCCAGCACGAAATCGGCCTGCTGGGGGTCACCGGAGGAGCCCAGCAGCTCACGGGCGTGGGCCACGGCCTCCTGGAACACCGGGGTGCAGGCGCGCAGATCCTCCCGGCGGAAGTCCTCCGCCAGTTTTTCCGGCTCGTACCGCCCGCCCCGCAGGAGCAGACGGTCCTGATCAATCCCCAGCGCCGCGGCCTTTACCAAAGTCTTGGCGTTGTGATAGTCGTACTTGCAGCGGAACACGTCCATCAGCGGGGGATCGCCCACCGCCTTGCCCAGATCCTCAAACAGCGCGCCCTGAGCGTCCGCCAGCATATCCTCCAGCGCGGACGGGGTGACCTCCGTTAAATCGGGGTAGCCGCACTCGCCCAGCACTTTGGATGCTTCGGAAGCGTCCCGGGCCTCAATCATCCGCTCCATCCGTTCGGCTGTGAGCAGACGGGTCTCCATCACCCGCACCCGGGCGGAGATGGACAGAAAATCAGTTTCCTTCTTCTTTGACAAGGTTTTTCCCCCTTTCATTCTCATATTGAAAGGGACCTGTCATTCAAACAGCACTTTGGCAACCTCGCCGGCCAGCGCGCCGCGCTGGAGCCGGATCAGGGTGTCAAAGGTGCAGTTGACCTCCACCGCGCCGTCGCTGAGGATGAAGCCGCCGTCCATGGGGCGGGTCTCCTCGGCCAGGGTGAGCATGGCCGTGCCGCTCAAAACGGCGGACGCGCCGGTGACCACCTTGTCCAGAATCGCCCCGGCCTTGGAAGAGGCAACCCCGTCGGGCAGCTTGGGGGCCGCGGCCTCGGCCAGCTTTTTGTTCGCCGCCGCCACGACCGCCTTGCCCAGCTGAGCCCGGTGGCTGGGGGAGAAAATCAGCTTCTCCTTGCCGGTGGTGGACGCCTGGACGGCCAGATCGGCCAGCAGGGCGATGTACTGCTCCGAGGGCAGGGCCAGCAGCTGCTTATGGGCCTGCCGGAACGCCTCCTCGATCATGGCCTGCTTGGCCGCCAGCATAGCCTTGCGGCACTCCATCTGGGCGGTGGAGGCCAGACGGTCCTCCCGCTCCGCCGCGGCGCGGCGGCCCTGGGCGAGCACGTCCTCCTCTATGGCCTGGGCTTCCGCCTTGGCCTTGGCGGTGATCTCGTCGGCCTTGGCGCGGGCCTCGGCCAGGATGGCGTCGATCTCCTTCTGGCTGTCCTGCTGAATGCGCGCGGTAATCTTTTCAATTCCGTTCATGTGTTTGGTTTACCGCCTTTCCTTGCTTGTTTGGTGTAGACCCATGCTTACCCCGCGTTCATGACCAGCAGGATGGACGCCAGCAGGGACAGGATGGCGTAGAACTCCACGATACCGCACAGGATGATGCCCTTGGTGGCCTCCTCGGGGCGCTTGGCAACGATGTTCACGGAGGCGGCGGCTACGCGGCCCTGAGCGATGGCGGACAGCAGGCCGCCGAAGGCGATGGGCATACACGCGGCAAAGTAGGCCATGCCCTGCTGGACGCTGCTCACGGTGCTGCCGCCGAACACGCCGACGTTCAGCATCACCATGAACCACGCCACCAGGCCGTACAGGCCCTGGGTGCCGGGAAGCACCTGAAGGATCAAGCACTTGGAGAAGTTCTCGGGGGACTCGGACACCACGCCGGTGGCCGCTTCGCCGGCCATGCCGGTGCCCTTGGCGGAACCTACGCAGCACATGGCCACCGCGATGGCGGAGCCGAGGAAGGCCAGGGCCTGGCCGTCAAAGAAATTGAAGAATGCTTCCATGTTAATTTTCCTCCTTGATGATTTCTACATATTTTGTGTCGACCGACAAAGGCCGGTAGGGCTTTCCGCCCTCTTCATAAAACCGTCCGAAGAACTCCAGGCACTGCAGGCGGAGATCGTGGACGTAGGCGCCCAGCACGCACAGCGCGAAATTCAGGATGTTGCCCAGCAGGGAGATCACAATGAATACCGGGACGATGCCTGTGGTGGCGCCCAGGGTATTGAACACCGAGGCGATGACGCTGCCGGACAGCATCAGGGCCATAATCCGGACGTAGGAGAGCGCGTCGCTGAAGAATCCGGTAACACCGTTATAGACGATCCCCACAAGGCTGGTGAGCTTGCCGAAGCCCTTGGCCTTCCGGGTGCCGCCCAATACCAGCATGAGGCCGCCCACGATCAGCATACCCAGGCCAATGGTGCCGCACACCGGGGGCAGAACCGCCAGCATGGAGCCGCACAGCCATACAGCCAGCCCCGCCAGGATAATCCACCAGGTAATCTCATCAAACAGCGCGTCCAGGAAATCACCCTTCTTTGTTTTATGGCAGACGCTGACGGCCATGCCGGTAATGATCTGGATAAAGCCCAGCGCCACCGAACCCACCATGATTGCAAGCGTGTCATCCATGGGGGAGAACAGGGCCGGCATGGTGAACTCGATCCCCATCATAGCCAGGAGCTGGGGGATAAAGTCCCCGAAGAAGCCGCCGGTGAGCGCCCCCATGATGAAGGTACTGATGCCGCTCCAGAAGAACATTTCCATGAAGTACGGGTTTTTGGGCCTGGCCTTTTTCAGAAACACCCCCGTACCCAGCACGATCAGCAGGCCATACGCCATGTCCGCCATCATCAGCCCGAAGATCAAGATGAAGAACGGGGCCATCAGCGGGTTGGCGTCCACGCCGTCATAGGCAGGCAGGGAGTACATCTCCGTAATGGTGTTCATGGAGCGGGTGATGAAGTTGTTTTTCAGCTTGATTGGCACCTCGGGGTACTCGTCCGCCGTGGGGTCCGCCGTCTCATAGGCGCAGGCAAAGCCGCCCAGCAGTTTGGACAGTTCGCCCTCCTTGTCGGCGGGCAGCCAGCCCTCCAGCAGGAAGGCGGCGTCGGTGTCGATGAGCCGGGCCTTGTTCTCCTCCCGGCCGATCTCCTGGAATGCCCGGTCGGCGCACTGGCGCAGCAGATCCCGCTTGCCACCCAAGGAAGCGATGCGGTTTTTGTTCTTCTGCTCCTGCAGTTCCAGGGCGGCGATGCGGTTGTCCAGCGTCCGGATGTTGTCCGCCGCCGTCCCCGTCCATTCCCGCAGGGTGACCCGGGAGTAGCCGAAGGGCCGCATGGCATCGGAGCAGTCCTGCTGGACGCTGGCGTGGCAGATGAGCAGGAAATATTGCAGCTCCCTGTCACTGCCCGCGGGGAACAGCTGGGCCAGCTCCGCTGCCTGGGCCACCGCCGCCTCAAAGGCGGCAAAGTCCACATTGGCGGGCACCGCGCCGAAGGTAATGGCCACCGTGGCGTCCCCCTCGGTTTCCAAGGGTACGTTCAAGGGCAGCCAAGGATCCAACGACGCCTTTTGGGTTTGCAGCTTGGCCTGCTCCGCCTGACACAGGGCCAGTTCCCGCTCGGCGTCCGCCACCTGGCGGGCGGCGGCAAGGCCGTCGGCGTACACCCCATCGTCAAAAAGCTGTTTTTCCGTGAGTGTGGGGCGCGGGGACAGCAGGCCGTCCTTGGCGGGGGCATGCTTGGCCAAGGTGGCCAGCGCGCCGCCGATGAGCTGCTGCTCCTCCTTGGCTTTGGCCAGTCCGGCCCCCTCCGGCTTGGTCAGCGCGGAGTATTCGGGATCGCTGAGATCGATGACGGGTTCGCGGATTTCCACGCACCCCAGGCTTTGCAGGGGGCGCAACAGCCGCTCCCGGTCGGCACGCAGGCCGAGCAGGCGCAGCCGTTTCATTTTGACAATTGCCATCAGCCGCTCCCTACCCTTCCAACGATAAGGCCGGCGGCCTGATCGAGACGGCCCCGGGCGATTTGCTTCAGCGCCTCACATCGGGCGGCGTTGTCGGCCAGCGTCTGGGCGGATTTTTCCCCTGCCCGCGCCTCAGCTTCAGCCAGCATCGTCTTCACCTTTTCCTCCGCCTGCGCCCGGGCATCGGCGACGAGCTGCTTTCCGGCACGCTCGGCCTCCGCCACAATGCGTTTGGCCTCGTCCGCCGCGCGGGCTTTGTCCTCCCGGACAGCCTGCTCGGCTTGGGTGACCTTTTGGATGGCCTCCAAAGACATTTTTCCTCACCTCTTTCACTTTGTGGGAAGCAAATGGGAGTGCAACAAAAATTCTCCCATTCTGCTCTCAATTTTACCACTTCAATTCAGGAATCGCAAGCCCTTTCAGGGAAAAAAGAGCGTTAATACTTAAACGATTCGGCGATATCCAGACTGTGGAGGGGAAAGGTTCATCAGAAAACCGGGTTTTGTCGGGAACAGGCGTGAAAAAGCGGCCCTTACGGGCCGCGGCGCGGAACCCCAAATAATAGGCGGCGGCAGCGAGTTCTATTGCGTAAAAGAAAACAGGAAGATACT
>CAJTVM010000024.1:0-10716 GCA_910579595.1 uncultured Oscillospiraceae bacterium | reverse complement strand
TTAATCGTATCCTCCTGTTTCAACGTGGAGCGAGTGACGAGGCTCGAACTCGCTATCGCACCCCACGAACTTCGTTCGCGGGGGCCCCGCACCTCCAGATTGAACATCAGCGCGGCACACCGCGCTGATGGGTGGCGGCAGCGAGTTCTATTGCGTAAAAGAAAACAGGAAGATACTTTAATCGTATCCTCCTGTTTCAACGTGGAGCGAGTGACGAGGCTCGAACTCGCTACCTCCACCTTGGCAAGGTGGCGCTCTACCAGATGAGCTACACTCGCGACAACAAAGCGAATTATAACAGGTGTTTACTTGTTTGTCAATAGGATTTGAAAAATTTCTTTGTGGTATAGGAATTGGAATAATTGCCCAGACTAAACATAGATTTTTAAAAAAGGAAGGGAAGGTGAAATCTATGGCAGAAGCAGTCCGGTTTGGCCGGCGCCGGGCAGCGGCTCAGGCCCGGGACGAGGAGCGCAGGCAGCTGCTGGAGGGGATGCAGGCCACCAGGGTCCAGCTCAACCATGCCTACGCCCAGTTCAACTGCTACAGCGATCCGGATCTGGTGGACGCCTGCGTCTACGAGATCAACGCCCTGCAAAGCCGCTATTCCTACTATGTCCGTCAGGTGAAACAGCTGGAGGCCCGGGAGGACGCCGGATGACCGGCTGGGGCTGGTGGGCGGCGGCCGGGGCGGCGGTGCTGGTATTGGCGCTGTTCCGCCGCCCCCTGGGCGCGCTGTGCAGGCTGGCCGTCCGCTCCGGGCTTGGGCTGGTGTTCCTGTGGCTGTTCCAGGAGTTGGGCGGGATGCTGGGTATCCACCTGGGCATCAATCTGCTGAACTGCCTGATCCTGGGGGCGCTGGGCCTGCCCGGCTTTGGCCTGCTGATTTTGTCCCAGTGGGCGGCCCTCTGACGGACGCGGGGGCGCGTTTTCCATACATACAGCCCAGACTGACAATAACGTTTAACAATATTTTAATAAAAAACTGTTTTTTGCATATGGATTCTTTACATCGGCTATGGTATGATAAGCTGGACGGCTGAACTGCGGGCAAAACAGCCCGCCACAATGATTTCGCGGCCGCCCAGGAGGATACGCATATGGCCGGACGGAAAAATCGGTATGGATATTCAGAATACCGGGGACGCAGCGGCCGCGGACGCCCGGTGCTGATCTTTATCATCGCGCTGCTGGCTGTACTGCTGGTGGCCGGCGTGGCATTCATGTACTTTATGGGCGATTACATTAAATATACGGACAGGGGCATGGAGATCGACTGGCCCTGGATGAACAGCGCTGTCCCCGAGCCGCCGGAGCTCTCCGACCCGGTGGTGCTGGAGAGCGACAGAGTAGAGGTCACCGTGGAACCCACCCAGGAGCCCACGCCAACCCCTGTGCCAGAGCCCCAGTACCAGCCCCTTGCCGCTGTGACGGTGACGGCTGACCAGATCCGGGGCGGCACGGCGGCCCAGTCGGTGGCCAACGCCGGGGGGAACGCCCTGGTGGTGGAGATGAAGGCCGGCAGCGGCAGGCTGGCGTGGCAGTCCCAGACGGATCTGGCCGCCTCCCTGTCCATCAATGCCGCCGACAACAGTCTGGCCCAGGCGGTGCGGGATCTGGCCCAGGCCGGGGATATCTATTTGGTAGCCAGGGTAAACTGCTTTAAGGACCGCGCGCTGGCGGAGCGCCGGATAGGCACCCTGATGACCCAGGGCGGCAATATCTGGTACGACTTTTTTGGGATGAGCTGGACCAGCCCCGCCAACCAGCAGGTTACGGACTACTTGTCCGCGCTGTGCCAGGAGCTGGCGGACATGGGCTTTGATGAGATTCTCCTGGACAATGCGGGCTACCCCTATGATGGGCAGGTGGGCGTGCTGGCCACCAGTGAAAACCGCCCGGAGGATCGCACCGTCCCCGTCTCCGCCTTCTACGCCCGGTTGGCCGGGGAGTTGGAGGCGAAGGGCGTGTGCCTGTCGGTATGCGCCTATGAAGATCTGGCTCCCGGAGATGAAGTGTACTCCGGCATGACCGCCGGCGTCCTGGCCCAGAACGTGGGCCGGGTGTGGCTGGACGCCGGGGTGAGCCGGGAACATTACGAAGCGATCTTGGCCACCGGCGGCTTTGACAACCCCGCCGCCCGGATCGTGTCCCCCGCCGGTGCCGCCGGGGAGGGCAGCTGGTACCGTTAAGTTCCGCAATAAAAAAAGAAGATCTCCGTTCAATACGGAGATCTTCTTTTTTGTTGTTGCTTGAATTACTCCCCCGCGCCGGCCACGCTCACGTTTTTCAGCCGCACGGCGTAAGGGCCGTCATACCCAGCGGTGAGGTAGCGTTCCTTGGAGAATACCAAATTCTTCTGAGCCTCCAGGATGCTGCCGTTCACCGAGCCGCCGGTGACAGGGGTCGCCTTGCCATCCCTGTCAATGAGGTAGGCCAAGCGGATCTCGCCGCCGAAGTGTCCGCTGGCCTCATCCATCTGGAAGTCGGAGAAGGTCACCGCCCACAAAACCGGGCCCTTTTTCAGCTCGTCAAAGGCCACAGTGCCGTTGGCGCAGGCAATCCGCTGATACTCGCCCGTGGGTTTTACCCCCAGGTAGCGGCAGAAGCGGTTGGGGCCGTGCCACAGCAGCAGCTTGCCGCCCTCCAGCAGGGGCAGGTCGGCACCGGTGGGGATACCCTCTGTGCTGTAGGGGTGGAAGGCCCGGAGGGTGAGATCCAGCTTTTCGCCGTCTGTCTCCCCCTGCACGTCCTCCCCCTGCTGCCAGGTGGAGTATTTGGCGTACACCATGGAAGCCGCGGAACGGGACACGTAGTAGCTCAGCAGCTCCCGCACCGCGTCCCCGCTGAGGACCAGGTCGTATTTCCCGCTTTTCAGAATCTTCTGGGCGCGGGCCCGGTCCCGGACAAAGGTGAGGGCCTCCGACACTTTGGCGGACAGGGCCGCCTCGTCCAGGGCCTCATATTCGAACTGGTTGTGGATCTCCACATCCTCGGGGGCCTTGCACTGCACCACAAATTCGCCGTTTACCGAGGTGTTGACAAAGGACACGTCGGTGCCCTCGGAGGACAGGATGCGGCGACGCACCCGGCAGACGAATATCTCGGCGGAGTTCACAAAGGCGTCCTCATGGACATCGGGGGCAAACAGCGCCTTTGCCATCTTCCCGGCGCTTTGGGCCAGGGGGGCCTGCGCCAGCTTCCCGTGCTCCTCCACCACGGGGGCCCGCACCGGGTCGGGCATCTCAAAATAGGGATTGGCGGCAAACTGCGCGGCGTAGTACGCGTCCTTCAGCTTTTCGTCGATCTCACCATCGTCCATGGAGGCGATGAGCTGTACAGAGGTGAAACCCCGGGCGGGCTTTTCCTTCCCGTCCGCCGCCACGTCCCGGAATACGGTGACCTCGAACTTATGCACGTCTTTGCTGCGGCGGGTGTCCAGCTGCTTTTTCACGAAGAACAGCTCCGCCGTCTCGTCCAACCGCTCGTTGATGCGCCACAGGTCGATGCCGCAGCGGGCCAGGGCGCTTTTAATTCTTTCAATCATGGTTTCACCTCCTCAACCTAATCGGATGCGGGCCTTCATATACGGGCCGCCGTCGGATACCTTGACCCACTCCTTGTGGCCCTTGCCGCAGTGGCCGCAGCCGGCCAGCTCCACCGCCCTGCCCATCATGGTCACGGACTTGAGCAGATCGGGCACATAGCCGGTGAGGACGATGGGGGAGTAAATCTTCCCGGTGAGCTTCCCGTTTTTGATCTCCTTAGCGGTGGTCACCATGCACTGGATGCCCCAGTTCTTGGGATCCTCCATGCCGCTGGACGGACACTCCAGCAGGAAGCCGTCCTCAATGGAGGCGATCATCTCCTCGGGGGTGTGCTCGCCGCCCTGGAAGTAGGTGTTGGTCATGCGGGTGTACGCCTTGCGCTCGTAGCTCTCCCGGCGGCCATTGCCGGTGGGCTTCACCCCCAGGCGGGCGGCGGACAGCGCGTCGCACATACCCGTTTTCAGCACGCCCTGGTCGATGACAATGGTGTCCCCGGTGAGGGTGCCCTCATCGTCAAAGAAGGCGGTGGCAGACTCATCTACGGCGGAGCCATCGTGCATGGTCACCAGGGGGCTGGCCACGTACTTGTCCACAAACTCCCGGGCCTGGGCGCGGTCCTTGACGAACATATCCATCTCCACACCGTGGCCGAAGGCCTCGTGGACGATCATGCCGGTGGTTTCCGGGCTGCACACGCAGTCGTACTCGCCGGGGGGGATGGGCTGGCTGTCCAGCAGGGCCAGGACGTCCTCTACCGCCTGGGCCACGCCGCCGTCCATCTCGTCCAGCAGCTCCGCCCCGCCCAGTACGGAGAAGGGCTTGTAGGACATTTTCAGCTCCTGACCCCGGGAGGCCATCACCGCCACCATGGCATTGGTCCACATAACGGTCTGATCCAAATCGCGGTTTTTGGACAGGAACAGCTTGCGGTAGGCCCGGTAGGTCACCGCCGCCTGGGCGTCCAGGACGCGCTGATCCATCCCCATGGCCTTCTCCCGCAGGGCGGTGATTTTGCCGACAATGGCCTCATCCCCCAGATCCCTGGGGTTGACTTTCCAGTTTGACTCTTTTTTCAGCACCGCCGGCTCGTCCGCCGGGATGGGGGTGGGCAGGGGGTCGAAGCCGTCCAGCGCCTCATTCTGCGCCGCCAGGCGCTGGGCCAGCAGCTGGCAGATAGCGGGGATTTTCTCCTCCGAAAATTCGTTGAAGGAATATTCGGCGCAGCCCACGCCGTCAAACACCCGCACCACGAAGCCGGTGCCGCCGCCGGTGCCCGCGGCCATAATGTTGATGCCCGTCCGGCTGACCCGCCAGGCGCGGCTGTCATCCGCCACCGCCAGCACGGAGGCGTAGGGATACGTCTTCCCCAGGGCGCGAATCAACGCCTGAAGGCCGGGCTTCGCCCGATCAATGGTTGAAAACACAAAAGGACCTCCTTTTATCTTGAAAAATGTAATGTCATTATATCACGAGATACCTCATCTGTCAAGGTATATATGCCTAGTCCGGCGGATTGCCGCTGAGCACACCCAGCTTGCCGTGCTTTTTCAGCCCCAGCAGGATACCCCGCCGGATCAGATCATAAATCACGGCAAACACCGGCACGCCCACCAGGATGCCCACAAAGCCAAACAGCCCCTGGAACAGAGTGATGGCGAACAGCACCCAGAAGCCGCTCAGGCCTACGCTGCCCCCCAGCAGCTTGGGGCCCAGGACATTGCCGTCAAACTGCTGCAGCACGAGGATGAATATCAGGAAAATGAGGCAGTTGCGTGGGCTGGAAATGAGCACCAGCAGCGCCGCGGGCACCGCACCGATGAACGGTCCAAAGTAGGGGATTACGTTGGTCACGCCGATAATCACGCTGATCAGCACCGCGTTCTGGAACCCAGCCACCATGCTCATTATCGCGCAGAACACGTAGCAAATCAGGCCAACAATGGCGCTGTCCAGGATTTTTCCACCGAAAAAGCCCACAAAGGTGTTGTCGATGGATCGCAGCTCTCCTAGCAGCCCGTCCGCCCGTTCCGGCTTGAGCATGGCGTACACAACGGCCTTGCCCTGCCGGGCGAACTTCCGCCGGCTGAGCAGCAGGTAGACACAGATGACGATGCCCAGCACAATGTTTTTCACCACCGTGAGCACCGAGCCCACTGTGGTCATCACGCCGCCCATCATCCCCTGCACTGTGGGCAGAAGATCGGTGTTGGCCCAGTTCTTCACCCAGTTCTCCATGTTGGAAAAGGCGTTATCCACATAGGTTTGCAGCATTTCGTTGCCCTCCAGGTGGTTCAGCACCCACTGGGTGAACTCCTCCGCCTTGGGGGGCACCGCCGCCGCCAGGCCCATGATGCTGTTGCCCATCTCAGGCAGCACCATGCTCAGCAGCAGGTAGATGATCAGCACGCCCAGGATCAGCACCGCCAGAACGCTGAGCACATTGGCCCACCGCTTGGCCTTTGGGGGCAGCTGCGACTCAAACACCCGCTCCAGGAACCCGCAGGGGGTTTTCAGCAGATAGGCCATGGTGCCGCCATAGACAAAGGGCGTCAGCACGTCCAGGAGCCAATGCAGGCTCTGCCGGATCTGGTCAATGCGCTGGACCACGAAAAACAGCAGGATTGCCAGGGCCAGGGAGAGAAAATTAGTGAGGGACTGGAAAAAGATTTTCTTCAGAAATTCCTTGTTCATCCCTTACCCCTCCCGAAGCCGTGTCCAGTAGTCCATAAGCTCCCCGAAACCGCCGTGGGGATAAGCCGACAGATCCTCCCCCGCCCGGTTGATCAGGCAGTCGGTGAGCAGAAACACTTCCATACCCAGCGTCCGGGCCACCATGTCCTCCCCCACGTCGTTGCCCACCATGAGGCATTCCTCCCCACGCAGGCCCAGCGTGTCCAGCACTTCCTTATAATAAAAAGGATTGGGCTTGCACCAGTGGCAGTTTTCATAGGTGGTGCACAGCGCGAAATCCTCCGGCTCCAGCCCCACCCAGCGCAGGCGGCTGCGGGTGCCCACCGCCGGGAAAATCGGGTTGGTGGCCAGCGCCACCCGCATTCCCGCCTCCTTCATGGCCCGCACGGTTTGGGCGGCCTGGGGGTTGAAGCCGCAGAAATCCTTGGCCCCCTGGAACTCGTTGGCGTAAAACTCGTCGAACAGCGGCTTGTCCGCCTGGGCCTCCTGGCCGAACAGATGGTAAAACGTCTGCCAGAACACCGCCTCGTTGGTTTGCCTGCCATCGTTTTTCACCATGGCCCCGGTGCCCGCCCAGATGGCGTCCACCAGCTTTTTGGGGTCATACCCCCTGGGCGCCAGCTTAGCGCAGAGCAGGCCGAAATAGCCCGTGGTGAATTCCTCCTGATCCATGGGGAGCAGCGTCCCGTCCAGATCGAATAGTACCGTAGTAATTTTCATGGTGCAGAGCCCTTTCTGCGCGGGGGTCCGCCCGCGCCGGATGTTTCTTGTCTCACTTGATATTTTACCTGGGATTCCCTGAAAGTCAAGGGCCGGGGCGGTTTTTGTACAACGTTGTCTTTTGGGGTCAAATGGTGTAGAATAATGCCGGGTTCCGTGTCTGAACCCGGCAACGATGGCGGTTTGGCTGCATCTCCGAAAGGAGGTGAGCATATGCCCATGACTTTTACGTTCCATTGGCGCGGTTTTACCGTGACGGTGAGGGTAAAAAGGGACAACCGCCACTCTGGCAAGTGACGGTTGTCTAAGACCTTTTAGCAACTAACACCCAAAGAGCCAAACCGCTGCCAGGACAGGCGCGGGACTCTTTATATCCTTATTATAGCCCGGGATCGGGAATTTGTCAAGCGGTTGCCCCCAAACGTACAACACCCTGCCGTTTATCCCTCCCTTGTGGGAGGGATAAAAATATGCAACAAACAAAAACCTACAAGCTCAACCTGATCGAAACCTCGGACACGTTCTCGCCAGACCCGCTGAACGAAAACACGGAGAAGCTGGAGGCGGAAGTGTCCGCCGAAGCCGCCGCCCGTCAGTCCGGCGACGCCGCCCTGGAGGCCCGCGTCACCGTCCTGGAGGCCCGGAGGTTTGTCGCCGGGACCTACAAGGGCAACGGCATCGATGACCAGCTCATCAACCTGGGCTTTACGCCCATCGCTGTTCTGGTGCAGAGCAGCGTCGGCACATGGATGACGGCGGGTTCTGCTTCCCCTGGCAAAATCCTTACCATTCAAGACGGCGGCTTCACGGTGGGCGACAATAATGGTCTCGGCATCCGGCTGAATTCATTAAACGGCGTGTATCCCTATCTCGCCATCCTGTGATCGGACGCAAAAAAGGCCCCCCGGATTTCTCCGGGGGGCCTTCTTTTCTCGTTCAGCTCAGTCTCAGCGAAACCTAAAATTAGGTCCCGGCGACGAAGTTGACGTAGATGTTGGCGACAGACTTGCCTTCGCCGAGCACACAGGACACCGCAACACCCAGGTTGCTGGCGTTGGAGCTGGCTTCATTCAGGTCGCCCAGGTTGTTGATGGTGTAAGCCCTGTTCAGGTTCAGGATGGTAGCATTCTGAACGTTGTACAGGTCGGTGTTCGCGGCGCGGCCACCGATGTACGCCACCTGGCTGTTCCGGGTGGTGGCCAGGTAGGTCGTACCAGTGCTGTCACCCAGAGTGATGGCGTCCTTAGCAGCTTTGGTCCGGGCGCCAGCAGTCACAGCGTCAACATCAGAGCCGGCGTAGTAGTAGCCGATCAGGCCGGTGCCAGCGTTGGCGGGCGTCTGGGTGGTGGTGTTGATGGTGTAGATGGGCTCGCCGTCCTTGGCCTTCGCGCCGGTGTCGAACAGCCAGTAGAAGGTGTCCCTGTTGGCGGCGTTGCCAACCACGTTGGCGTTCAGGACAGCACGGTCATTGGTGCCGCCGAGCTGGCCCGCGATCCACAGGGTGCGGCTCTCGGTGCCCTGGTGGAAGGTGAACTGGGTGGCGTCGGTACCGGCATCGATCAGGCCGTGAGTCTCATCGCCCACGAAGTACAGGTTGCCGCTGCCGGGATTGGCAGTCCACTTAACCAGCACACGCGGGATGAACACGGTGTCGATGTGCTTATCCATCTGGTAGTAGTTCTGGGAGTACGGATCTTCCTCGGTGCTGTAGTAGACCATCTCATAGGGGTTGGTGCCAACCTCGGGCAGTCTGGAATCCAGGAAGTTGCCGGCGGTGGTGGCAGTCAGGCCGGTGACAGCGTCGATGGTCACGCTCAGGTTGTTGCCCAGCAGCTCAGCAATACCGTTGTAGATGTCCACCTTCTGAGTCTCAGTACCAGCGCCGTCCACGATGACGAACTTGGTGCGGTTGGTCAGGAACAGGTTGCCCTCGTCAGTGACGGGATGGGCGGTGAGAGCCACAGAGTTGGCGTTGATGGTGGTCTTACCGCCGTTGGTCGCGGTGCTGTCGCCGAAGTCGCCGGAGGCGGTGCTGGCCTGACGGAACTTGGTGCCGGTCACGTCGGCATCAATGCTGACCTCGTTCTTGTCGTTCTTGGTCATGGTGTAGCCCACGTAGGCGCCGGGCACAAAGCCGGAGCTGTTGTCGCCGGTGTTGGTACGCTTGGGCAGCTGAATCGCGGTGTAGGCGGCATTGTTCATGTCACCATCGTAGGGCTGCACTGCCCAACCATTCGCGATGTTCATATCCAGGTGGGTGACGTAGCCGGTCTGATTCTTCTCGCCAGCGGCGTTCACGTACACGAACGGATAGTTGAACAGGCCGCCGAACTCGTTGGTGGTGTAGTTGACATAGGTGCCGTACACGAACTCGGAAGTCTGGGTGTCAACCTCCCAGAAGAGCCACTTGCCTTCCTCATCCAGGTAGAACCGGTAGGTGCCGGCGGGACGCGGGGCAAATACGTGCTCGTTGCCCTGGAAGCTGCCATCGGTAGTCAGAGCGAACACGGAGCGCTCGATCTCCCGGAGCTGGCCGTCCACAGTGGCCCAAACCTTATCGGTTGTCTGGTCATACTTCACCATGGTGCCGGTGACGTACTTGGTCAGCTCGTTCACCTGGTAGTAGTAGGTGGAGTTGATGCCGACCGTGCCGGTGTTGCCCTGAGTGCCGTCAGCAGTCGCGGCGCCCGGACCGGTAACAGCAGCATCCTGCGTACCATCGTTCTGGGGGGCAGTGGTGCCGGTGATGGTCATGGCGGACACATACTTGCCCAGAGTGGTGCCGTCGCTGTTCAGCAGAGCAGCGTCAGCGATGTCAGAATACTTGGGGGTGCCGTTGACAGGAGTCTTCTGATCCCACAGGTCGAAGTAACCGGTGTTAACAGTGGTGGCGCCGTTCTGGGACAGGACGCCGGTGGTCAGGGGGGCCTGGGTGTTGTTGTCCTGAACAACCTTGGTCATGGTCAGGTTCAGGGAGATGATCACGTCGGCAGCCTTGTCACCGGTGTTGTCGATGGCCAGATACAGGGGGTACATATCGGTGGTCTCGGTGGTGCTGTAGGTGTCGTTGCCGTTGTTGGCCTGGATGGGGCTCGCGTCACTCTTGCTGGGCATGGTGGTGCCGTTAACGATGTACTCGCCAACATTGGCAGCGGACTCGCGCTGCATGGGAGCGAACGCGTAGTTGTAGAGGGTGTTGGCGGTAGCGCCGAACACGTTGTCCATGTCCATGACGGTGGTGGCGTTGGTGGTGTCATAGGCCCAAGCCGCGGTGTTGACGCTGGTGTTCTGCACGCGGTCAAACATGGCGTAGGTCTTGAGGTTGTCGCGGAAGGTCACGGAACCCTCGTTGAAACCGCCGGTCGCAGCCAGGTCGGCACTGGTGGTGGAAGTGCCGCGATAGTCATACCACACGTCAACAGCGTGGTTGAACAGCTTCAGGTCGCTCTCCCAGTTGAAGGACAGGGTGACGTTGCCATCGACCCCATTGCGGGCAGTGTTGACAGCCAGCCCGGAGTCATAGTAGTAGGCCTCGGGAACCAGCTTATCGTTGAACTTAGCGCCGTTGACGGAACCAGTGACGGTCCAGCCTTGGGCGGTGCCGTCAATCTCATCACCAATGTTCAGGCCCTTGTCAACGCTGACATCCAGGGAGAAGCCAACCTTGGTGACCTTCTCACCAGAACCCTGGTTGCCGACCACGATGCCCTTGTGGTTGGTCAGGCCGAAGTTCTCATAGCCCAGGGTGGGGTTCAGG